>NZ_NQLZ01000018.1:0-127732 GCF_002276395.1 Paenibacillus sp. 7541
CCAGCAGCTGACCTGCGTTATGCGCGACCCCTCCGGCTACGCTCACCCCAATCAGGCTGAAGCTGCTCCTTCCCAGGCGCAGCATCGCAAACATCAACAGGAGGCTGCACAGAGAGCCGAGCAGACTGAACATAAAGGTCGAGAAGGTGCCAAGGATGAAGGCGGTCAGCAGTGTTTTTAGCAAAACAAGCCACAGCGCATCCCTTCCGCCCAGCGTGACCAGACAGGTCAGTACCATAATATTGCCCAGACCGAGCTTCGCTCCCGGAATCGTAACAGCAAAAGGAATGAGCGCTTCAAGCACCCCTAGAACGACGGACAGCGAAGCGCAGATGGCGATGATCGTCAGCCTGCGCAGCCCTTGCGGATCATGAAGCTGTGCCATCGACATCCACTCCTTGCCCGTCCGAAGGCTCAATCTCGATAAACATATGGTTCGGCAGACATACGATCGTGTCGCCCGGCGTATGCACGTGGCCAAAGCCGATGCACAGCTGGTCCGGACAATCCGCCTCGACTATCTCGATCCCGCCCTCGGATATTTTCAACCGATTATAGCCCCGCTCCGTACGAATCTCGATCTCCTGCACCTCTTCTGTCAATTGAACGGTCCGATACAGCTCCCCGTTGACCTGAATGCGGGCTACCGCCGCTTCAGCCGTCTGGGTGCCCCCAAGCAGCCGTGGAACTGCGAACAGGGCAACCGCAGCCAACAGCACAACGCCAATCCATACATCGCCACGTTTCATCGGTCCTCACCACTTTCTCTTTATATGTTCATTATCAACCGCCAAAGATGCGCCAGAAATGATATTTCTCACATGCAGCCGCATCATCGTCTGGTACGCTGGGATCATCAAAACAGATCATCAACCTTGAGCTTAAAAGGAGATGCTGCTATGTTTCGTTATCGCAGATGCTTGGGGATCATCGTGATCATTCTCGCGCTTCTGGGATCCACCGGCTGCGGTGCCCAAGCGGGTTCAATCGAATCCGAGTCCCGGCTGCCGATCTCCGATCACTACTTTATTTTTGATACGATTGTCAACCTCCGCGTATATGATGAGCGCATAACGCCGGAGCATTTTGCCGAGATGAAGGAGCTGCTGGATGGCATCGACGGGAAAATGAACCGTTTGCGGGAGGGCAGCGAGCTGGACCGGGTCAACCAGAACGCCGGGCGAAGCCCGACACCGGTGTCCGATGAAACGTATCGGATTGTAAGCACGGCCCTGCAGTATGCTGCAGCCTCCGGCGGACATTTCGATCCGACCGTCGGCCCCCTGGTCGAGCTCTGGGGGATCGGCAGCGAGTCAGCGGCCGTTCCCGACCAGCAGCAGCTGGCAGACGCCCTGCAGCTGATCGATTACACCTCCATCTCGCTGGATGAGAGCAGCCATTCCATCTCGCTTCCGCAGGCCGGAATGTCGCTGGATCTTGGCGCGATCGCCAAGGGGTACGCCGCCGATGTGCTTGCAGCTTATTTAAAGGAGCAGGGATTCGAGTCCGCCATCATCGATCTCGGCGGCAATATTCTTGCGCTGGGAGCCAAGCCGGACGGCTCCTCCTGGAGCATCGGCGTGCAGGATCCGGAGCAAGCGCGCGGCCAACACCTTGGCGTTCTGAAGGTCAAGGACAAAACGATCGTCACCTCCGGCGTCTACGAGCGCTTTTTCGAAGAGCAGGGAAAGGTGTACCACCATATTCTAAGTCCATTTGACGGGTATCCGGTGGACAATGACCTGCAGAGCGTCACGATTGTCACGGAGGGCTCCATGGATGCGGACGCGATGTCGACCGCAGCCTTCTCGCTCGGGATGCAGGAAGGGCGCAAATTCATTGAGCGTCTGGAGACCGCGGAGGCGATCTTTGTTACGAAGAATCGGGAGATCTATGTTACCTCGGGACTCAAGCAGGGTTTTCAGCTGACGAATGATACTTATCGGCTCATGAACTAAGGCACCCCGGACGCCGCAACATTCATATCCACGGCATCCGGTCAAAGCAGCCCTGCGTGTGCTTCACTCCGTTAATCATTCACGGCATTTATTATGATCATCAGCGAAGCTTGATCTGCCATTCATGTCTTCAGTTCCTTAGTTCCTTATCACGATGCCCATGCCGCACACCGAACACCATCGCTGAAGTACGATTCATGTTGAAGTACAGCTTCGATCGAAGAGAAACATTCAACCTGTATCAGGGAAAGGAGAGCCTATGAAAAAACACGCACAAACACAGACACGCTCGCGCAGAGAAACGCTGCCGCCTGCGGGTGGATCCACGGCCGTGTTCTCCCCGGCGCACCTCCAGACATTGCAAGATATAGCTGAGCCGGTACGGCTGCTTGCCGGGGACTATCTGTACCGGGAGAACGACCCGGCCAATCGCTTGTATCTGGTGAAGAAGGGAAGCTTCAAAGTATCCAAATTGCTTGCGGACGGCGCCGCTGTCACCTTGTCGCTTCATATTCCCGGCGATTTGTTCGGCGAGCCCGATCCCGAGCAGACCGCTGTTCACCGCTTTGAGGCCCGTGCTCTGGAGGACGCCGAAGTGCTGATCGTGCAGCGTGAGGATCTGGACAAGCTGATCGTTACCAGCGGTTCTTTTGCCTTGGAATTCACGAACTGGATGGCACTGCTGCACCGGACGACCCAGGCGAAATTCCGCGATCTGCTGCTGTTCGGTAAATCCGGCGCCCTCTGCTCACTGCTGCTCCGGCTATGCAATATGTACGGGACCTCCAAGGGGGATAGCGATTCCGCCATGATGATCAGCAAACGCATTACCAATGCGGAGATGGCTGAGATGATTGGCTCAACTCGGGAGAGCGTAAACCGGATCTTGAACGATCTGCGCGGGCTCGGCGTCATCACCACCGAGAAAGGGCGCATCATCCTGAAGAATCCCGAGTATTTGCGCAATATATGCCACTGCGAGGACTGTCCCAAGGAAGTCTGCCGCATGTAAAATACGACAGCCCGTCAATAACGAAGCCCCTCTTGGAACATGGATGAAAGATCCACGTTCCCAAGAAGGGCTTCTATTCTGCATTTCTATACCGCCCGGGTCATCCACGAACGGAACTTCTCTATAGGATTGCTCGTCTCTTCCCCTGTCCCGAGGCTCACCATTCCCTTGTTAGCCTTGGGCCTACTGCACAACAGGAGCATGAAGCGAAAGTGCTGTCAGGTACTTACTCGTCCTCGTAGAGTTCGCCCCCCGCCCCTTATCTGCGGACAGCCTGGATGGAAACCTCCTCCGGCCGGTATACCGTCCGGACGCGCCCATCCCCATCCGTCGTAAACATGACGGTGCGTTCACGCTCCAGCGTAAAGGCATACGCCGTTCCCGTCACCGGATCACGAACTTCAAGCTCCGCGCTCGCTCCATACTCGGATACAAAGATATACAGGCTTCCTTCATTAAATGTCAGCTTGCGGCCGTATACTCCTGGTAATCCGGCACCCTTAAGCCATTCCAGCTCCTGCTCCGCTCCGGCAGCCTGGATCGCTTCCTTGTACAGTGCCTGGATCGGCTCCCAGCGTTCGTTAAGCTCGACCGGCAGCGGACACCAGATGAATTGACCCGCGCCAAGCGATACCGTAACCGGCGCCAGTGCGCCTTCAGGGCGGTCAGGTGAGCGATCCACGGCCAGTGTGTTGATCTTCCGCTCCCCGAAGGAGACCGGATAGCTGCCTTCAGCCAGCATCAGCATCTCTTCCCGCACAATATTGCCGTTCACGGTCTCGCCGATCTCCTGCTTCAGCCGCTGCCCGGCATCGCCCCAGTACGCATCTGTACGAAGCGGGCCTGTCCACAGGACCGTGCTGCCCTCCTTCGCCAATGCGATCAGCTGCTCGAAGGCATCGTCATCGAAGTTATGAGCGCTCGGGACAATGATCAGCTTCGCCGGATAACGCTTCAGGTCCTCCAGCTGATATTCGCCGATGCCCCGCGGATGCACGTTCATGCCGAAGGTCAGCGTCCGCATCGCCCGGGTTGTAGCCTCATAGGCGAATTTGCGGCTGGAGAAGTCATTGGAGTACGGGAACACCACCGCGATATCCTCCAGCCTGCGGTCGCCGAACAGCTCCGCCGCCTCCGCCATAAAGCGGCCAAAATCATATGACACATCCGCTTCCGGCTTCTGGGTTCCATCTGCACGCAGCGCACCGATGTTCGATTCGTTGGCATTGTCCATGAAATAGTTAATGTTCCATATCCACTGCACCGCTCCTGCGCCGCCTGTCGAGAAGGCATACGCATATTTCCGTTCCAGAATATTGCGCAGCTCTTCCTCCGTACGCTTGGCGATGCCGTCAGCACGCTGTACATGCATGATGCCCGTCTCCTGAATCAGGTTGGGCTTGTCCGGCGTCTTGGTGAAGATACCGTCCCAGGCCAGATGATCGTTCTGCCACCAGGAGTGCACGGTCGTATAGTCCACGGCAGGGCCATAGAAGGACGGGGACGGACGCTGGGAGCAGATGCCCTCATCCTGCCCGACTGTCACAAGCTGATCCGGATCTGAGCGGCGAATCGTGCCGATCAGTTCCGAGGCCCACCGGTTGTGCATATCCATTGAGAAGAGCGTGAAATCGAGCCAAGGTCCCCATTTCTTCGGTTGAAGCACACTGTTGAACAGCTTGTCGTCCGGACTTGGCGCTTTGGCCGCTTCGAATGTCGGCAGTTCGTCCGGCGTCATGTTCCAGCGCTCCTGGAGCAAGCCGATGTCCCCGTTGTAACGCGCATGCAGCCACTCGGCCCACGCCTTGCGCTCAAAGCGGTCGCCAACCGAGACCGGGCCTTCGAAGATGCGCTTCGGATCAAACAGCGACGGCTCGTTGATCAAATCCCAGTGTACGTTGGTCGTCCCTTTGTGCCGCGTCACAATCGAAGCGATGAAGCGCTTCTGAGCCTCAACCGAACGCGGATCAAGGTACGGATTGACCCCTTCCCAGGCTTCCGGCGCAAACGAGAAGAAGGTAAACGTCACCTCGATTTCATGCCGCTTGGCTGTCAGGATGAAGGCATCAATCGCCCGCATGACATCCTCGGCCGCATGCCCGTCGGCAAACATGATCATGCGATACCCCGTCCAGATTCCCGTACGGATCAGATTGATCCCGGCCCGCTTCATTTCCGCCATATCCGCATCCCAGCGCTGCACGTTCGGCAGATGCAGGAATTTACGCGCCACATCAGAGGTCATATACGTCATGCCAACAATCGGCACCGGCTTTCCGCCCCGATAGAAATAGTCGCGACCGCAAGTAAGCCGTTCACCCGATTGCAGGAGCGGACGATCCACGCCCCAGATCGCCTGGGTCAATATTCTGCGTTCCCCGGCCTCCGACTTCGCTTCGCACACGATCCGGTACAGCCCTGCTTCCAGCGCAACCGGAACGGCCAGACGCAGCTGCTGTAAGTCCCGCTGATGCGGGCCTGCTTCACATTCCACCCGGGTTGACCACGCTGCCTTCGGAGCCCCTTCCTTCAGCACCGTCACCTGGAAATGCCAGGTTGTGGCTGGCGCTGATGTGCGGGACAGCGACTGCAGCTGAATGGTCACGACCGGCTGCTCGCCCGGCTCGTAGGAAGCATAGTTTGGCTTAAGCCATAGCTCTGTCACGCCGGTTGCTGCATACTGCGCCAGCTCCTTCAGCACCGCAGCTCCCTCTTCGTTCCAGAACGGCGCCCCGAGCTGCTGATGGATCAGAATCCAGCGGCCTCCGGCATAATCTCCCTTGTTCTGCTCCAGCATCACCACAGGGGCACTGCGCTCCCGATTGTCCTTGTCCACCCCGATAACAAGCGGAGAGATCACCGCATCCATCGGGCCGCAGGAACCCATCTCTGCCGGAATATCGCTCGATTTGGTCGGATGCAGCGTCAATCCCCAGGTCGGCTCGATCTCGAAGAGATGTTCGCGGCCCTGCAGGATTGGGAATTCGAACGACGCTCTCAAATGTCGAACGCGGGATACATCAACCGCGAGCGCGTCATGAATGTCCATCCGCTGATGATAACCGACCTGCTCCCGTTCGACGAACCACTGACCGTCCACTTTCCGCACCGGTTTCCGGAACGGGACGCCGCCGGCATAGACCAGCCCCCCGCCCTCCTTCAGATACGACTCGATGGCTGTCCAAGCCTGCTTCGGAAAATATGGACCGTGCAGGTGAATGAGCGCATCCCATCCGCCCTCCTGAATTCTCTCGGCAAGCTGCTCCGCATCGGCGAGATCGGCCCAACTCTGAATCTGGTTCAATACTTCTGCAGTCGGGCGCATCCCGTCATATGGAAATTTCTCATCATAAAATAACAGCATTTTCATCGACTATTCATCCCCTTGATTATGTTGTCCGTGATCCTCCTGCGCTGCTCGGACGACGCCGCGGTCATCCCATCAAGCCGCGCAATTCGAGGGCGCGGCTTGGTCTGCTCGTGCCAGATATGCAGCGAGCGCGACATGCGGACTTCCGGAAGCCGCTTGACCGCCCTCCGGCGTCAGCCCCCGTCCCAGTCCCGCTGCGGTTAGGGAGTAGTTATGGGCAAGCTGCCCGGATACACTTACCTCGGCTGTCCATCGACATAGACGGAGGTTCCCCGCGACCGGGCCCAGTCCGCAATTCTGGCCGGGTCTCCCGTCCACAATCGCTCACGTCCCCACTGATTCGTCTCCGGTCTGCCCTCACACTCGATACGGATCACCGGAAACAGCGCGGTAGGCCGCTCCTTCGGCAATCCTTCGATCCACAGCACATCGCCCTCCTGGCGGAATTCGAGCTTCTGCCCTGTCGTAAGCAGCGTAACGCTGCGGACAGGCGTTACCAGATCCGCCAATCGAAGCACAGGTCTGCCATCCCAGAAGCGGATGATCAGATACAGATAATTGTCCTTCATCGTCTGGCGTCCGTACGTGATGAACTCGGTCAGATTCCCGCCGTCAGAGCCATAGATCGCTTCCCCGTGCACCTCCAGCCATTGTCCGATCTGAAGCGCACGCTCCACAAATTCCGGCGGCAGCTGGCCGTCTGGCTGAGGCCCGACGTTCAGCAGAAGATTGCCTCCTGAAGCTCCGCCCTTCTCCGCGCATTCGCACAGCATATCCAGCAGCAGATCAGCCGGACGCCATCGTTCGCCATTCGTATAGCCCCACAGCCGCCAGGTCGTCACCTGGTTGGATTCCCACAAGCGGTGCTGGTCAGGCTCAATCACATGCTCCGGTGATCCGAAATCGCCAAGGACGTCGGAATCTCCGGAGCCTCCGCCGCCATCGGCATGCGCCTTTTCTTCCGGAGAGAGGCCCAGACGATTGTTCACCAGAATGTCCGGCTGAATCTGCTTCATTCGTTCCACCAGTCTGATGCTGTCCAGATCCTCCGCACTTCTTGGCCATACCCCGTCAAAGAAGAAATGGTCAATCCGGCCATAGTTCGTTACCAGCTCCTCAACCTGGGCATGCAGATAGTCCTTCATCACCGCCCAGCCCTCAGGGTCCTTCTCAGGTCCGTCAAAATAGGCCGGTATCCGCCAATCAATCCAGGAATAATAAAGGCCCACCCGCAGTCCTTCCTTCCGGAACGCCTCCGTAAACTCGCGGACAAAATCCCGGCCCGCTGCCTGCTTGGCACTGGAGTAATCGGTTGTCTTCGTATCCCATAGACAATAGCCATCATGATGCCTTGTGGTCAGGCATGCATATTTCATTCCCGCCTTGCGAGCGGTATATGCCCATAACTCTGCGTCGAAAAAAGCAGGGTTCCACTCGCATGCCTGGCGGGCGTATTCCTGCTGGTCCAGGTGCTCCCGGAACAGTACCTGCTCGCCCCGCCCGTACTGGGCATAAGGCCCAAAATGAATAAACATGCCGTAACGGCTGTCTGTGAACCACTTCCATCCCTCTCTGAACGTTCGCTGCTGTTCTGTCATATGTTATCCTCCTTCAGATGCACGCGCGCACCCTTTATGAACTCGCCGCTGACAACAGGGCCGCTATCATCTTCACAAATTTCATTTCCGCTTCGAACCTGCAAACTTCATCCCTTGCATATACAAACCTCATCCCGATCATTACGGGATCTAGGCATGGTTATGCCCATACTCTAGCTTGAACAGGGCCGGTTTGAACAGTTTACTTTTGAGGGAAAACTTCAATTTTGGCAAATCCCCGTAAATGCAACATAATCCCCGATTTTGAAGTCGATTCTGTGCCTGTGCATCCCCTCTTTGCACACGATAAAAAAGGGCGCTTGCCGTTGTAAGAACCGGCAAGCGCCCTTCGTTATGCATTCATCCTGATGCTATCATGTCGTTAAGCTCCAATTATTATTGGCTTGCTTTCCATTCTTCGAACTGGGTTCTGAATTCATCGACCACTTCATCCAGTCCGGCAGCCTTCATTGCCGACATCATTTTATCGTAGTTGTCCTCATAGCTTACAACACCGTGCATAATCGGATATACACTGGTCTTCAGCTCAGCCACAACGTTGGCATATTGAGACGCCACTTGTGTCGGGTCGAAGGTGAAGCCGATCGCCACACTGTTGACAGCATCATCAGCGATCGTCGTTCTGCGCTCCAGACGAGCCTTGTCCATATTGCTTGGATAACGGTTCATCTCAACATGACCAACCAGCCAGTAAGCCAGCTCATAGGCCGGAGATCCATTCTCTGTCTTGGCAAGAATGTCCTTGGTGTTCTTGCCTGTGTCCTCCCAGTGCACGCCCTTTACGCCGCTTTGTACAATATCCATGTTCTCCTGGCTGCTATACACCCAGTTCAGGAACTGGATCGCAGCTTCCGGATGCGGGGACGTTGCCGACACACCGTTCGAGTTGCGGATGGCATAGGATCTGAACTTCGGCTGATCTGCCAGATAGTAAATGTCCAGTTGGGCATTCGGGAACGACTCGCGAACGGTATCGCTAAGTCCCACATCGCCCGGACGGAACAGGTAGCGCCCTGCCAGCTCTTCCTGGTTGATGACCTCGCCCGGTGTTGTCAGCAGGTCGCTCATGATCAATCCGCGGCGATACGCCTCGTTCATGAACGCTGCATCTTGTTTGAACTCCTCGGTTTCCAGCCAAGACTGTACATTGCCCTGCTGGTCAATGTAGATCAGGTTGTCGATTACTGCAAACGGGAACGTATCGTACGTCCGGTGCAGGAAATATGCTGGCTCCTCCAGCACTTTCATGTATACATTCTTGTTGTCCTGAGGCCAATTCTTCTGGATCGCCTCAGCGGCATCCAAGAGCTCTGCCGGCGTAGTTGGCGCTTCAAATCCGTTGTCCTTCAAGAGATCCGTCCGGATGGTGAACATGCCATCGTTAAACGCCGTATCTGCCCAGAAGTTAGGCACATAGCTGATTTTGCCGTTAATCTTCGATGACTCCCAGATCCACTCTGGCATGGAAGCCTTCAGTTCGCTTCCGTATTGATCCAGCAGCTCGTCGATTGGAATAATTCCTCCGTTACCGGCAAGCACCGTTGGTCCTTTGGTATCATGCATGATGGCAATCAACTCAAATTCCTCGCCCGTCGACATCATCAGGTTTGTCTTCTGGTCCCATACATCCCATGGAATGTAGGTTGGCTCATAGGTCAGATTAAGACCGTCCGCCTCGAGCTTCTCGTTAATCGCCTTAACCGCGGTATCCAGATCCTGTGGAGCTGAACCCGGAAGCAAATAGCGAACCGGCAGCTTGGCACCGCCACTGCCATTGTCACCGTTGCCGCCGCTGGCCGAGCTGCCGCTTCCCGCGTCGCCCCCTCCGGAGCATCCTGCAATTACAGTGGCCAACATCAAGACAGCTAACAAAAGTACTGACACTTTCCTTTTTTTCATGCCTGTCTCCCCCTGACTTCAATTTTGTTTGACCTGCGGTACGATTCCTATCATAAGGAGACAACTTTAATTACGTATACTTCAAAATCGTGAATTTCTCGATTTTAAAAACGGCGAATATGTTCACTACTGCGCTTTTTTGGCGGCTATCGCATGTTGGCTTCGGAATTGCGCGGGCGAGATCTGATAGTGCTTTTTAAACAGTGTGTAAAAATAGGTCGTATTCATAATACCGACCTGTTCACTGATCGATTGGACCGATTCCTCTGTCGTGGTGAGCAGCTCCTTCGCCTTCTCCAGACGAACCGCATTCAGGTAATCGTTGAAGGACAGCTCGCAATGCGCTTTAAACAGTTTGCCGACATAGCTTCGGGAGAGCTTGACCTCCCCAGCGACCTGCTCGAGCGACATATCCGGCCGGGAATAGTGTTGCTGCACATAGGCCTGGATGAAATCAACAACCTCCGCATGCCGCACCGCCCCGGATTCCTCGGACAGGCTGCAGATTCGGACAGCAAGCTCCTTCAAGGCAGCTGCCGTCTCCTGCAACGTCTCAAAGCGTGTAATATCCCGGGTAAATTCGAGAAACAGCTCGGCACTCTCCCGGTTTTTTACGGAATGCACATTCAACTGCTTGTACAGACCGCCGATGAACTGATTGATGAAAAACATCACCTCATGGTAGCTGTATCCGCGAATGTCCTTCACCCACAAGTCGATTTCCTTCTCCAGCTTGTCCAGCTGCTGCAGCTTGATCGCCTCGACAATCCGCTTCTCCCGCTTATCCGGATATATCGCCTCGGTCTGACTGTCTTCCTCCACCACCAGCGGGTCACAGTGGAATACCTTGCCCTTTCCTTCAAAAAACCGCTGGCGGAAGCAAGACTGCGCATATCTGAACGATTCGCGGAGCTCATCGTAATTCTCCGCCACCGAACCGATTCCAATCGTGACCGACAGTCCAAGCGTGCGTGCAATTTCCCCTTGCAGATCCTCGAGCATCCCGACCAGATGGATCGGGAGATGCTGATGCTTCAGCGGCAGAATGACAGCAGCCGTGCCTTCTTCCACCGCGGCCACACTGGCCCCTTCGGACTCCAGAACCTGCTGAGCAAGGCGTGATATGGCTGCACAGGAATATGACTTCCGTCCTTCTTCGTCTCCTGCCGGCAAGCCGTCCTCACTATCAAGCAGAATGGCAATGGCCACGAAGCAAACGCCTTGACTGTGCTCCACCAGACGCTGGAACATCCGCTCATCGCCGCCCTTGAGCAGCCGCAGCACCAGCGCTTGTCGGGCGAGGGAGGCTTCCGATTCCATGGACCGCATCTTCTCGGTCAGCTCGGCATAGGTGGTGTCCAATAGATCGAACTCGTTGATCTGGCGGCGAACCCCCTTGGATTTGGATATGGACGTCATTTTCTCAAGCAGCTGACGGATCGGATTATAAGCGTTGTTCGTCAGCCAGAACGACAGCAGAATGCTGATCGCGAAACAAGCGAATGCCAGGCCAAGCGCAGCCTGCTTCAGCGCCTGCATGTTGAACAGCACATTCTGATATTTATTGACACTCATAAAGATCCAGTTTAAATCCTTGGATTTCACATAGGTGACAATGCTTTTGCGCCCGTCAATCGATTTGGTGAAATAGCCGCTCTCCTTATCGGAAGCCAGGATGGTCTGTACATAAGGCTCTTCCGACAGGTTATCGATGGAGGTTTCTTCCGAGTGGGTCATCACGTTGCCGTGATCGTCAATAACGTACAGGGAGCCGATCGCCTCATTTCTGTAGCCCCCGATCAGATCCTGAAGTCCGCTTGTGCTCATGTTGATGACGATGGCGCCTTTGGCAGACAAGGGGGAATAGTAGCTGGGAAGCAGGACAAATGTCAGTACATCCTCTTTTCCTTTGCCCATCGCGGCCATCGATAGCTGACGGCGGAACAGCTGGAAGTACGACGCATTCTTGCTGTTAATCTCCCCGAGCAGCTCTTCCTCCTCCTCAAGCGTGATGCCCTTGGTATTCAAATACGAGTGAGTGGAGCCATTGTATATGCCGATCGAATGAATGAATGGGTACGTGGACTGAATCTGGCCCAGCTTCGTGAATACCCCATACTGCTTCAGCGGTGTAGCTTCCTTGTCCAATAGGGCATTCACGATCTCCTGATCGCTAAGCAGCAAATTGCCGACATTATACACCTGCTCCCGAATGACGCTGGAGACGGCACTGTTCTGTTTCAGCATGGACTCGGAGATCTTTCCTACTTCTTTCGCCGTACTCCAGGAGAACAACACAAACAGGACTACAGTCACAAGAGCAATCATGGCCGCCGTAAGCAATACAAAGCTGAGAAACATGTTTCGGTACACAGCATAACGGAATAATCTCTGTCTGATCATTTTCTCCCCCCCTTGCTATCTTCGTTGAAGTTTATTTGCCGCCACTTTATTCTCTCTATAGTTGACAACAAACGTAAGGTATGAGTTAATTTCATGTAACTTCAATGTAACTACTATCAAAGTGAGATGGAGTATGGATCCGGTTGTGCTTTACTCTCATCTTACAATTGCTTATCCCATTGGGCAATATGAAAACGCATTCTAAAAAATGTCGGATATTGGCGACAAAAACGGGACACTCCCTCAAGAATGCTGTTATATCAAGGTCTTTCGGCCCATATTCAATATGTGAACCCCGTTTTTTGATGCTCAAATTTGAAGTTTTTATCGATTTTTAAAGTGATCTTTCTTCCCTTCCAATCCGCTCAAACCCTATTTTCATAGTTTACTGCTCACGGCAACTCTCTTTACACTGAAAGCAGAAACTTCGACCTGCAGACGACATACTCAAGTGAAAGGAAGTGCCTAGTTCATGAAAAAAAACCGCACCGGCCTTCTGCGGGAACTCCGCAATAATGGCTCAGCCTATCTGTTGGTCATTCCGGCTGCAATCTACACGCTGGTATTCGGTTATTTAACCCTCCCTTACATGCTGATTGCCTTTCAGAAGTTCAACTTCAAGACAGGAATCTTCAATTCAGAATGGGTGGGCCTCGATAACTTCAAGTTCTTCTTCTCGTCCCCCCGGGCGTGGGAGGTTACCTTCAATACGTTGAAGCTGAATTTCCTGTTCATTGTCGTCGGCACGCTGGCCGCGATGGCGCTCGCCATTTTATTTAACGAGCTTCGGAGCCGCTGGTTCTCCAGAGTGACCCAGTCCACCATTTTGTTTCCGCATTTTCTGTCTTGGGTCATCGTCAGTTACATTATTTACAGTCTGCTGTCCACCGATTACGGCATTATCAACCGGGTTCTGGCCATGTTTAACATTTCGCCGGTCAACTGGTACGCTTCTCCGGAATATTGGACCTGGATTCTGACCATTGCCGCTGTATGGAAAGACCTCGGGATGAATCTGGTCATATATTTGGCCGCGATTACCGGCATTGATGACAGCTATTATGAGGCAGGTCGAATCGACGGCGCGACACGCTGGCAGCTTATTCGCCATATTACGATCCCGTTGATGCTGCCGACGATCTCCATCCTCACCTTGCTGGCGCTCGGCAAAATTATGTACGGCAGCTTCGACATGATCTACGCTATCGTCAAGGACAACGGTCTCTTGTATCCGACGGTCGACGTCATCGATACCTATGTGTTCCGCTCCCTCCGTACGATCGGCAACCCGGCCCAGGCAATGGCCGTTGGTCTGTATCAGTCCGTCGTCGGCTTCATCCTGGTATGGGGCAGCAATAAAATCGTGAAGAAAATCAATCCGGATCATGCATTGTTCTAATCGATCCGCAACAGCTCGGAGAGGAGTGAGAACCTGATGACATCCACCAGACCTAAATTATTTGATGCCGTCAATGCGGTTATCATCGGTCTTATATCATTGCTGTGCATATTGCCTATGCTGCTTGTGCTCATGGTTTCCTTCACGGATGAAACCAGCATCCGGCAGTTCGGCTATCAGTTGTTCCCAAGCGAATTTTCACTAGATGCCTACAAGCTGCTCTTGCTCGGAAGCACCCCGCTGTACCGCAGCTATATGATCTCGATCTTTATTACGGTCGTCGGTACGCTCTTGGCTGTCACCATTACGGGGATGGCCGGGTACACGCTGGCCGCCAAGCATATCCGCTATCGCAACGGCCTCGGATTGTTCTTCTTCATTACGATGGTGTTCAACACCGGGCTCGTTCCGTGGTATCTGATCAACTTGAATCTCGGGATTAACAACACGATCTGGGCACTCATTATTCCGTCGTTGGTGTTCAATCCATTCAACCTGTTCCTGGTCCGCAACTACATGTCACAGATCCCGTCAGCGATGACGGAAGCGGCGAAGATTGACGGCGCGAGCGATTTCTATATCGCCTTCCGCATCTTCTTCCCGCTCTGTATGCCCGTACTGGCAACCATTACGCTTTTCTACGGAATCGGCTACTGGAATAACTGGTTTAATGCCATCATGCTCGTCGATAACGAGAAGCTGTATCCGCTGCAATACCTGCTGTTCAAGCTGAACTCCGAAATCAGCATGATTCAGCAAATGCAGAGCAGCGGCGCGCTGGTCGGTGTCGAGGCGCTGCCGCAGGAATCCGTGAAAATGGCCACGGCCATTCTGACCATCGGTCCGGTCGTGCTGTTCTATCCATTCCTGCAAAGATATTTCATCAAGGGACTGCTGATCGGCTCTCTGAAAGAATAGCAGCAATCCCGCAAAAATAGCTTCCTATTATATAATAGGCTCATGACCCCGTGCTTAATTTTCGACGAGATATGTGCCTCTGCGGGAATAAGGGGGGGACTTCCGATGCTCTTGCCCCCATATTTCTTCATTCACCGCCTCAGCGGTTGAAATCCGGGGGCAAAGGCGAACGCTCTGCTTCACGAGTCCCCCTCTTCCCCTCCGCTTCTAATGATGAAGGCACACACGGATGATGAGACTCAAGCTCAATCATAAGGAGAATGGCTCTCCTGTCGTAAAGTCATATTGCAGCTCTCACCCGCCCGGATAAGGTGTCCACCTTTCCTGGCGGGTGTTTTTATGAGAACTTCGCTTCTATCAAGAGTCGAAATTTCCACATGAAAACGGCGCTAATTATCCCGGTATTATTTTGCGCTTAATGCCATTATGCTAAAGTTGCCTATTCTTATTTCTGTCGGGAATGTGACAAGAACCGACAACCTTCTTATATATGATAGCGTTTACAAACAAATACCGCTACACATTTATTGAAGAAATGAGGTTTTCGACGATGAATTATCCTTTTAAAAATCCTGACCTTCCTCTGGAGGAGCGCGTTTCTGACCTGATTTCCCGACTGACCCTCGAAGAAAAAATCGAGCTGATGTGCCAATACCAAACGGACATTCCGCGTCTTGGCATTCACAAATACAAGCACGGTACAGAAGGTGCGCACGGGGTAGCCTGGCTCGGTGAAGCCACTGTATTTCCGCAAAATATCGGGCTTGCCTGCACATGGAACCCTGAACTGATGCACCGTATCGGCTCGGTCATTGCGGATGAAGCCCGCGTCTATTACCAGCGCAACCGGGAGATTAACGGGCTGACGATCTGGTCGCCGACCGTTGATATGGAGCGTGATCCGCGCTGGGGCAGAACCGAGGAGGCTTACGGGGAAGACCCGCATCTGACCGGCGTGCTCTCGACTGAATTGGTAAAGGGAATGCAGGGCGACCATCCTTTCTACTATAAAACGGTAGCCACACTCAAGCATTTCTACGGCAACAACAACGAAGTGGATCGCGGGAGCGCCTCGGTCAGTATCGACCCGCGCAACAAGCGTGAATATTATCTGAAAGCCTTCGAACCCGCCTTCCGCGAAGGCCGCGCCGGGTCCATGATGACTGCCTACAATGGCATTAACGGCACCCCGTGCAACCTGAATCATGAAGTGAACGACATCGTGAAAAAGGAATGGGGCATGGACGGCTTCGTCGTGGGCGATGCGGGCGACGTGCTCGGCACGGTGATGGATCATGGATATACCGCATCCTACGCCGAGGCGGTCGCCGGATCCGTGAAAGCCGGCATCGACAGCATCACCGACGACCAGGAGATTTCCTTCCAGGCTCTTCGGGATGCACTGGCCCAGGGCTTGCTTGCAGAAAGCGACCTTGACCATGCGTTGTCCAACACGTTCCGGGTCCGCATCCGGCTTGGCGAATTTGATCCGGATGACCGGAACCCTTACAGCCATGTGCCGGAAGAGAAGCTGTGCGCACCGGAGCATGCCGCGCTGTCGCTGAGAGCCGCCCGGGAATCGGTGGTGCTCCTGAAGAATGAGGGCTTGCTTCCGCTGAAGCCGGACATCTCCTCTGTTGCTGTGATCGGCCCGCTCGCAGACGAAGCATACACCGACTGGTACAGCGGTACTCCGCCTTACCGTGTAACGCCGCTTGCCGGCATGATGGAGAAAATGGATGGACGCAGCGTTCATTTCCATTCGGGTCTTGACCTTGTCCGTCTTCGCTGTGCAGCCACCCGAAAGTATGTTGTTGTCTCCGGCGATGAGAAGCAGCTGGTAACCGCTGTCGATGATTCTGCGCAGGCTTCGATGTTCGAGCGCTGCGACTGGGGCTGGGGCAGCGAGACGCTGCGGGAAGTCACCTCTCGCCTATATGTGACAGAGAGCGAAGCCGGCCTCCAGGCCACGGCGGAAGAAGCGCGCGGCTGGTTCGTCAAGGAAGCCTTCCGCTTCCAGACGCAGGAAGACGGCACTGCAGCCCTGATGTCGTGGGAAGGCAAACCGGTACTTGCAGACGAGCAAGGACGGCTCCTCGTGGCAGATCACAAGGAAGCCTCTGGCGCTTCGTTCATCGTGGAGCGGGTACAAGACGGCATCGAGCAAGCTGCCGCGGCTGCAGCGACTTCTGAGACCGCTGTTATATTCGCAGGCAACAGCCCGTTCATTAACGGCAAGGAGACCATCGACCGGCCGGACATTACGCTTCCGCCGTCCCAGCAGGCGCTGATTCAGGCTGTATACGCGGCCAATCCGAACACCGTGGTGGTGCTGGTAGGGAGCTATCCATTCGCGGTGAACTGGGAACAAGCGCATGTCCCTTCCATCTTGTACACTTCACACAGTGGTCAGGAACTGGGCCATGCGGTGGCTGACGTGCTGTATGGGGACTACAACCCGGCCGGACGGCTGAACATGACATGGTACAAGTCCGTTGATCAGCTGCCTGACCTGATGGACTACGATATTATTAAGGGCAAGCGGACATATCAATATTTTGACGGAGAGGTGCTCTATCCATTCGGACACGGACTTAGCTATTCCCGTTTCACGTATACCAACCTGCAATTGAGTGCTCCGCGAATCAACGGGGATGCTCACGTAACCGTATCGGTTCAGGTCCGGAATGAAGGTCCGATGGACGGGGACGAGGTTGTTCAGCTCTATGTGAAGGCCCAGCAATCCCGTGTTCCGCGTCCGCTCAAAACATTAAAAGGGTTCCGTCGCCTGCATCTTGCAGCCGGCGCCTCCGAGACCGTCACCTTCGAGCTGCGCGCACAGGAGCTCGCCATATGGGATGTGACACGGGAGAGTTATTGTGTCGAAACGGGCGCGTACACCGTCATGATCGGCTTATCCTCGGAGCAGATCGCGGAAACTGTCGTTCTTCATGTCGATGGCGAGACCATCCCTCCGCGTTTGCTGTCGGAGCCTGTCAGAGCGGTCAATTATGATAACTACAGCGGCGTATTCATTGATGAGTGTCGTGAAGGCGGCGAAAGTATCCGTCTCGCTCAGGACAACGGCTGGATCGCTTTCCATGACGTGAATCTCGGCGACTCCCCGGCAACATTCGAAGCGAGAGTATCCGGCCATATTAAAGGCGGAGAGATCGTCATTACAACCGGCAGCCCGGACGGCCCCGTCGCCGGAACCTGCAAGGTTATCCCAACCGGAGGACGCCAAGCTTGGACCACTGTTCAAGCGGAGCTGACGGGATTATCCGGACAGGCTGACGTCTTCCTCACATTGAAAGGCGAAGTGCAGATCAGCTGGTTCCGCATGGTTTGAGCAGAATACGTTATGCAGAAGTACGTTGACGCCTACGTCGACTTTTAAAAAAGAGTGCAAGATCAAGTTAAGGATGGGGTTCTGTAGCTGTCTTAATTGGTAAATACGTTTTATGATTTGGCTATGTTAAATTCAAATGTTGATTCTGGGTGAAAAATGAACCACCCTCCTTAGAAGGTGGTTCAATCTCATCTCAAATCATTATTCATAAGTTTTTCCCATTCCTCAAAAGACAACTTATCAGTAATTTTTTTAAAGTCATCTGGAACTGGAACATAACATATTAATTCTAAACTGTTACCATCTGGGTCATTAAAATAAACGGAAGCGTTACCTTGATTCGGACGAATAAATGGCTCTACAGATGTTCTTCTGCCAAACGGTACAGCTTCAACTTGAATAGATTCTAACCATTTTAAAGACTTTTTCAAATCTTCATATGATACTCCAAAAGCAATATGTCGTAATGAAGGATGGTAAGGAGTCTTATACTCATCTCCTTGCCATAAACCTAGCCAACTTTTTCCCTCTTCTATCCAAAAGAAAGCAGTGTCATCATCACGCCAAGCAAAATTTAAACCCAATTTTTTATAAAATTCTATCGAAACTTCTAAATTTCTTACTGGTAAATGTGCTTCATATAATCCTTTAATCATTTCACACACACCTTTGTTATTATGAATTTTCACAAGCATCGTCAGTTTATTCAGCAAGATAAAGCCGACAGTCACAGTTTGTTGTTCGTTGCGGTATCCCATAACGATTATTATATTCTATCACAATATGGATATTGGCGACCGATAACAGATTGATATCGTGCCTTATTGTATGAATTGCTATACTCTGAGCGTTTGGAGAACGGTATTCAGGCATGGCAGCCACCGACCCAGGGTACGAGCATGACGATGGCTTCTAAGCCTATCCACAGATCCACAGAACCTCTCTCCTTCTTATACGATGGGCAGAGGTTCTTTTTTGTTAGAATGGAATCAATACATAGCAAGGTATGTGATCCTTCAAAAAAAGATGAACCCTTTTCCGGGGTCAATTGTCTATAAGGCATAACGAAAAAGAAAGGGGTGCCTTGGATTGACGGAACGCGAGTTATTCGATGCCTATAACAAGGATGTGTACCGCACCTGTTATTACATGCTGCGAAATGCGCAGGATGCGGAAGATCTCTGCCACGACGTCTTCGTGACCGTATTTCGTCAGGATTGGAGAAATGTCGGGCATATCCGCGCCTGGATTATGCGGATCACGATGAACCATTGCCTGAACTTGCTTCGAAGGAATCAGACCCAGCGGGAGAAGCAGAGCCAAGTCGAATGGCTGCATGAGCAGACCGCCGCTGCGGTGAAGTCGGTGGATACTGTCGTGCTGGAAAGAGCAGCGGCGGCGGAATGGGAGCATCTGCTGCGGCAATTGCCAGACAAGCTGATGTCTGTCATCACACTCCGCTATATCGGAGAGCTGTCGATTTCAGAAATTGCCGAAACGTTGAACATTCCTGTCGGCACGGTGAAGTCAAGAATTCATAAAGCATTGAAAATTATGCGAAAAAAGCTCGAACGCCATAACCGCTATGGGGTGAAGGGAGAGGAACAATATGGAACGCCTTGAGAACAATCTGAAGCATCAGATGAAAACGGCCAATCATGTGCCGGAACCTGATTTTGACCGGATGTGGAGCAGCATCGAGCAGAACGAATTGAAGGTGGCAGTGGGTGAATCGCTTCCGCCTCGTCTGCGAAATCGCAAACGGATTGCCATCATCACGGGAATCTCCGTCGCCTTGATGGCAACACCTGTCTATGCGGCCTTGAACGTTGACTGGTCCAATATTCTATCCTACAGGGCCGGAATTCAAACTGCACTGGAGAAGGGGCTTGGACAAACGATTGAGCAATCTGTTACGAAGGACGGCATTACCTTAACGGTGCATACGGCGTTTATCGATGAGAACCGAACCTTTCTGCTGTACAGCTTGAATCCAGGTGCACAGACGGATGGTCACGCTGCCTTCGATCACATCGGGCTTAGAGATCAGGATGGGCAGTTTATCGAGGGCCGTTATTTCCATCAATGGAATGAGGAACTGGGCGTATTTCAGGGATATTTCGAAACCGATTGGGTTGCTGATGGACAGATGGCGGATGTGGCCCTTGTGATCGAGAATATCCATTTTACCGATGCTGGGCGGCAGCCGCTCGACTATGACCCTCACAACCCGAATACGCAGGTATTCACTATTCAGAAGGATGGCATTGACAACGTGACCCTGCAGTCATTCGACCAGCCCGATGGACAGGTAATGATTCAATCCGCGGTTACGTTTACCGATGCCAAGATGAAGGACAGAAGCTGGGTACGGATTGAGGTTACGAACGATAAGGAAGGTATCATCAAGGAAACACAGACCTCTGTATTTGGAACACCGGGAGCCTCCGGGGAGTACTTGAGTCAGCAAATATTCAAATCTAAGTCCTTGCAAGCGGAGGGGACAACGTTCCAGCTGACCTATGATCGAACACTCGAAACCGCGGACGGGACCTGGGGATTAAATATGGCCCTTTCCAAGAAACATATGGATAACAGCACCTTTAAGCAGACACTGAATATCCCTGTAGATCAGGTCGCTGATGGGACCATGATTCATGAAATGATCGTGACGCCGACCCAAGTCCGGCTCGTTCTGACGCACAAAGAAAAATATTCGCGTCTTCCGTATATGAACTATCAGCTGGACGTTGGCGGAAACATGCTAAGCGGAGGAATATGGCTTGTGGAGGGGAAAAATTACCAGACGGAGCTGCGCTTTGAAATGGCGGGACTCGATGCCTCCGATCTAGCGGATCAACCGGTATCTCTCGTTGCCAAGCACCGCGTCGATGAATATGCCGGTGACACGAGTCCGATCCGTCTAACCGATATTTCAGCTGAACGTCAAAGCTTCACGTCCAGCATTGCCGGTTATCCGATCACATGGACCTATTACATGAAGGATAATAACCTCTATGTGGAGTCCTTGAGTTCCGACCCCGACTTCGGCGGCGTCAATCAAACCTATTATTTGGACGGCAAAGAACGAAACTATGGCATGCCAGCCATGATCGGTATACTGGGCGATGACAACAATAAGCATATGGATGTCTATGAGAATTTCAACAAAACTGAGCTCGAGATCTATATTTGGAACTATACCACCCATAAACGTGACGATGTTCTGCGCATTCCGATTAAAGCGGAAAAGTAGCTTGTTAACGTTGCAAATAACAAGAACCCTCTTGGAGACCAGGAACGTATCCGGGACCGCACCTGACGGTGCTTTCCTGCTCGGATGTTCCGCTCAGCCTCCTGGGGGGCTCTTTTTTTTCGCTAGCATGTCACAATACGCTCCTGTCGGTTGTCATATGGGTGATCATCCACCATTTTACCGTAAAGGAGACATTACTATGAATCTTCGAATCAATTATCGAAAGCACAGCCCCGAGTCCTTCAAAGCGCTGCTGAGCTTAGAACAGTTCGCTGCGGGCACCGGTCTGGATCACAAGCTGTACGAATTGATCAAGCTGCGGGCCTCGCAGGTGAACGGCTGTTCCTTCTGCGCGGATATGCACGCCAAGGACCTGTTGAATCTGGGCGAAAGCATGGACCGGCTGCTGCTCCTGCCCATGTGGCGGGAGGTGCCGATCTACTCAGATGAAGAGCGAGCCGTGCTGGAGCTGACCGAGTACGTAACCTCCATCTCCGAGGCTGGTGTGCCGGATGAAGTGTATGCAAGGGTGCGTCAGTTTTTCGACGAAAAACAGTATGTTCATCTGATCATGGCCATCATCACGATCAATGCCTGGAACCGAATCGCTATCGCTAACGGTATGTTCCCGGGCTGCTTTGATTAAATTGTCGCAGCTTGTCCGGGTTTAACACCATGTAAATCGTCCGTATGCGGGAGCCTTCGGGCTCCCTCTCTGTGGTGATCACCATGGTGACCACGCCATCATCCCGCCTCGCGATTCCCGGCTCCCCATTGATGGAAACAGCCTCAAATCCTTCGCAGAATACCCCCTTGGCTGCAAGCCCCTCATAAAAGGCTCGCACCCGGTCAATCCCCCGAATCGGATTGAGTGCTGCCCGCACCTTGCCCCCGCCATCTGAGAGGAGTGTCACCTCATCCAGCAGCAGGGACAACAGCGGCTTGAAGTCCCCTGTGTCGCATGCCCTCAAAAATGCCTCAACAAATTGCTCCTGTGATTCCGTCGGCGTATCAGCCATCCGTGTCTGCTCTTCATGCTCCGTCGCTTGTGCTGTCTTCCGCCGCGTTCGGTTCGGCTTGTTATCCGTAGCTTCCAGCAGCTTGTTCCTCGCTCTGCTGAAGATCTTCCTGCAGTTCACCTCTGTCTTGTCGAGCATACCCGCGATATCGCGATACTCGAATCCCAGAGCCTCCCGGGATAAATATACAGCCCGCTCCAACGGACTTAAACGCTGCAAGAGCACAACATAGGCATACCCGATGTTTTCCCTGCGCTCCGCAAAATCATGCGTGCCCGTCCCGACATCAGCAGGCAGCGGCTCTGGAAGCCAGGGCCCCATATAAGCTTCGCGCACGCGTCTTGCCGACTTCAGCAGGTTGAGACAGCGGTTTGTTGTCATTTTGGCAAGGTAGGCTCTATCATTCACAATCCCGTCTCTATCCATCTGCATATATTGCGAGAACACATCCTGAACGATATCTTCTGCGTCTGACACACTCCCCAGCATACGGTAAGCGATATGGAACATGAGCGGTCTATGTGTGATATAAATATGATCGAGCATCAGAATCTCCCATCCTGTTCTTGAATTTGAATGCATGGCTCCAGCTATTCTTCAGACAGATCATGGTCCTATATTGTGACAATAGAGAATCATGCCATCTAAAATTCACTTTACCAAAACCGGAATCATCTTTTATGATATCAGTTATACAAGTTTGTCATGAGCATGTGTTCGCTTTCATCATTTTTTTATGCCTTTCATCCCAAACTTGCAATATAATAGAAGCACCTTGTATAAAAATTCGGGAGGTATTGCATGAATTTATCCAAATCCAAACCATCATCCGGGAGAAACGATCGCTTCTCATCGACCGGCTTTATACTGGCCGCGATCGGAAGCTCCGTGGGCCTGGGGAACATGTGGAAGTTCCCTTATATTACGGGCGCTAACGGCGGAGCCGCCTTCTTCCTGCTCTTCATTATCTGTCTCATCCTGGTGGGACTGCCGCTCCTGCTGGCAGAACTGGCCATCGGACGAGCGGGCCGCGGCAGTGCCGCCACATCGTTCGTGAAGGCTGGGGGTGCGAGAATCTTCGGCAAGCTAGGCTTCCTGCAGGTACTGGCTCCCTTCCTGATCCTGACCTTCTATGTGATCGTGGCGGGATGGACGCTTCATTATGCGGTGCTGTCCTTCAGTGGAACGCTGTACGACAACACCGATTTCAGCGGGCAATTCAACACCTTTGTCGGCGGCTATTTGCCGATAATCTGGCAGGTTATCGCCATTCTGATCACCTCGTTTGTTGTAGCCAAAGGCATTTCCGGCGGGATTGAACGATTCAACAAAGTACTGATTCCCGGGCTTGTCATTCTGTTGATCGTCCTGATGATTCGCGCGGTCACACTTCCGGGCGCAGGCGAAGGGGTATCCTTCTTCCTGAATCCTGACTTTTCAAAATTAAGTCCTGAAGCCGCCCTGGTTGCGCTAGGGCACGCCTTCTTCTCCCTCTCCTTGGGGATGGGGATTCTGCTTACTTATGGCGCATATGTGGACAAGCGTCAGTCCTTGGGTTCGGCTACGCTGGCCATCGGGGCAGGCGACTTGATCTATGCCCTGATCGCCGGGCTGATCATATTCCCGACCATCTTCTCGTTTGGCATTGAGTCGGATGCGGGACCATCTCTTGTCTTTATGGCGCTGCCGGCCGCCTTCTCGGCGATGCCTCTGGGCGCATTCTTCGGCGGACTATTCTTTGTCCTGCTAGCGATTGCGGCACTGACCTCGTCCGTTTCCCTGTTCGAGGTTCCGGTCACCTATGTGATGGACCGCTTCGGATGGGGCCGGGGCAGATCGGTGCTGGTGATCAGCGTCCTGGTGCTTCTGGTCGGCATCCCTTCGGCATTGTCCTTTGGCATCGCTCCTGCACTTACCAGTATGGGCGGCAAAAATTTCTTTGATTGGCTGGACTTCATTACCTCCAACATTCTGCTTCCGCTTGGAGGTCTGATCACAACCATCTTTGCCGGCTACTTCTGGAAAACGGCTGCCGAGGCAGCCGGATTGTCCACCCGCTGGTTCAGCATATGGCTGTTCATGCTGCGGTACGTTGCACCGATCCTGATGCTGCTCGTGCTGCTGCATACATCCGGTTTGATCTCGTTCTAATTCACCTGAAAAAAAGGCAATCTCAAGAGGTTCTATCGACCTTTTCGAGACTGCCTTTTTTTGCGCTCTGCAACCGGAACAATACGGCATAGGAATTACCTGCGTCACCTATATATTCAGATTGTAGCCATTATTGCTATTCCCTTTATCGTAAGTCACATTATATCAGCTTGTGCTCATACCACTTCTTGCCCCGGAAGCGCCACAGGAAGATGGCCCCCCGCACGCCCCATTCACAGTTCATCGCCAGCCATACCCCGAGAATGCCGAGGCCCAGCGTAATGCCAAGCACGTACCCGAGCACCACCCGGAACAGCCACATCGTCAACATGGACGTGATGGAGGTGAATTTGGAATCCCCTGCCGCCCGGAGCGCCGAGGGCAGAATAAAGCTGATAGGCCACAGCGGCACCTGGATTACAGCGTTAATCAGCAGAATCAGAAAAATATCGTCCACAATCTCCGCCGGCGGATCGAACAGGCCGACAAGCAGCTTGAACATCGGCATCAGAATTAAAGCAATGGCAGCAAGCAGAATGGAGCCGAGCCAGAGAAACGACTTGATGAACTTGCGCGCATCCTCGATGTGGCCGCGACCGATGCATTGGCCAACGACCGTCACCACGGTCAAGGAAAGCGCCACGGCTGGAATCTGGAACACCATCGCCAGTGAGCCGCTGATCGCATTCGTTGCGATGGCATAGGTGCCAAGACTGACGATAAATACTTGTGTCAGCAGCTTGCCACCGTTAAAGAACATCTGCTCCGCGGCAAACGGCAGGCCGATAAACATAATCTTACGCAGCATCGACAACGGAAAATGGACCAGATCCCGAATTCTCAAATGCAGTGAGGCATCGATCCGGAACAGATAGTACAAGGCGCATATCGCACCGACAAATCGTGCGATGTTCACCGCCACCGTCATACCGATAACGCCCATATTGAGCAGCGTAATAAATACGATGTTAAGCAGCACGTACAGCAGGTTCATGATCAGGGACAAGGCCAGGGACGCCCGCGTCCTGCCGATGCCCCTAAGCGCGGCGCACACCGCCTGAACAACCGCCAGCCCGACAAAGGAAATGCTACTGCCAAGCAAATAGGTCCGTGCACTGTCCAGCACATCCGGAGAGGCGGAGCCGAACAGAACCTGCAAAATCGGATTGTGGAACCCGATAATCAGAAGACCGATCGCCAGCGACAACAGCGTGACCGAAGTGACGGTTCCGGCCGCAGCGCGAGACACCATCCGATCATTGCCGTTGCCTTTATACTGGGCCACCACCACGGTTCCTCCGGTGGCGACCGCCACAAACACATTGATCAGAAAAATGTTCAGCGCATCCACCATATTCACGGCGCTGACCGCGGCCACCCCCGATGAGCTGATCATCGCGGTGTTCACAAGATTCAAACCGATAATAAATGACTGATCAATCAGGATGGGCAGGAACAAAGCCATAATCTGCCGATAATCCATCGTCTCTCCGGACAAATGCTTCTCCAGAAAGCTGTTCCTCTGCTCTCGCAAGCGAAGCTGCATAACATCATCACATTCTTTTCTGTTATATATTTTCTTTCATATGAAATCTGGGGATAAATCCTCTTCATTATAGACCTATAACCCGATCATGCATAGGCGAATACGTCCTTGCAAAAATAAAAAAACCGGAGGAAGCAAGCTTGTATGCTTGTCCCTTCCGGTTTCGAACCTTTGCTCATCCCAGTAAATGGCTGGTCGTGTTGAGGGGTCTGATCCTGCGAATTCGTGTTCATTCAGCTGACCAGCCACTCCATGTGATGATCCGAGCTTTCCAGTCGTTTACCATTCCAATCGAGCATAATATGCCATCCCTGCTTGTTGGCAATCGTTATCCGCTGTTCACCTTCTTGCTCGCCCGGGGCAATCCGGATATCCAGCTCAGCCTCCCCGATTCGCAGCCCGCTCAGGCTGCAGCTCCTGTCCCGCCACACCTTCGGCAGGCTGGGCTTGATCAGAACACGCTTCCTGTAGGCATCAGGCTTCACACCGAAGAAATGCCTGATCATCGGCACCGCGAACGCATAGATCGTCCAGGCCTGCACCACACAGCCATAATCGGGAGACATCTCGGTGAAGGAGCCTGGCAGCACCTTGGAGAATGTTCCCAGCATCTTTCGGAGCAGCTCCAGCGCTTCGTCCGGGTTCCCGTTAGCCGCCTCGGCAACTGCGTGAACGCCGGTCGATATCGTCATCGTCCCCTGTTGATATATTCCTGCCAGATAGGTGCCGTGCTCCCCAACAAAGGTGCTCGAGCGCATCTCCTGAAGCGCGCGCTTCGCCTTCTCCGGATCAGCAATCCCCGTCTCCATCGGAGTAACAATGACCCAGTTTTTGTTCAGCAGCCAGCCTTGCTCTGCCTCCGGATCCGATGCCGCCTCCAGCATCCGCTCCAGGTATTGGCGGTAGCCTTCAATGCCTCGCTGGTCTGCTAGCAAGACCATGTCATCCACCTTGCCGATCATATCCTGCTTGGATGCAACTGCATCGGCGTACAGCCCTTCCTCTTCACGCCAGAACACATCGTTCACTCCACGTACCGCCCGCCTGGCAAGGCTAGCGTATCGTTTGGCACCATCCTCGTCCCCGAGCTGAAGACTCATATCCACCATCGCCTGAAGCGCCTTTGCCGTATACACGGCACTGTCGATTAGCTCCATGTTCAGCCCGGCGATTTCGATAATGCCGTATCCGGAAGGAAACAGGTCTCCGTCAGGGTCCATTTCGGTCAGTAGCCAATCCATCCCCTTGACGCAGTAGCTGTAATGACGGCGCAGCAGGTCCTCGTCCCCCGTCCACTGGAACAGATCCCACACCATCGCGATATAATGCGCGGTTTCCTGAGTATTGCCTGGATTCGCTACCGCTCCCATCGTTGTGATCTCATGGACCATCCTGCCGTTGCCGTTGACCTCCTCCGACTTGCGAAGCAACAGATCCATTGTATCCTTGGCCAACCTGGCATCGCCGATGGCGAGGACACCCTGCAGGGCGTACGTATTGTCACACCCGAACCACCACGGATAGGTCGGACCTCCCCCGGTGAGCCCCCGGCCGATTCCGTCCACCGACTGCACCAGCCACTGATTGTTCCATTTTGCCCATTTAAACGCTTCGTTCAGTAGATCTTCTCCGTCAATCTCCAGCTTCGCATGGCCTTCAAGCTCGTGATAGAACCTCTGCTTCTCCCCAAACAATGTCTCATGTTCGGAGACAAGTCGGTCATATACCGCACTGCATTCCTCGCCAGAACGATAGGACCCGGCTACAAACAGACGGAAATTCAGTTTCTCATCCGGTGCAAGGAGCACTTCACCCTGGAAAGAAACACCCATTCCGGAGCCTGCCGTAAACTCAGGGCCGTACACCTTGCCCCCGGTCTCCACGATCCGGCCCGGCAGGTCTGAACCGATCTCGACATACCAGTCGTTGCCGCTGTCCTTCACCTTAACCCGCCGCTCGGCAAGGGCAATCACCTCATCCTGCTCCCCGTCCTCAATGCCTAATTGCTCGGAGAACCATACGGGCCTCAGATCGGTCCTCGCCAGCAGCTCCAGCTGCAAACGAACATCATCCCGCCCGTAGTTGCGCAGCGTATAATACACGATGAGGCCCTTTTCCTGCTCGGGTGCGAATTGAATACGCTCGAGCTCCACCGGAATATGGCCAAGGCCATGGTCATAGTGAAACCGACTCCCCCACGCCTCGTTCGTAAATCCGTCCGCTCTGGACCAAACCGCTATTTTTCGGTCTACATCGGTTATTTTCAGCCAAAATCCGTCCAGCAGCTTGATCGGGTGCAGCCAGACTCCCCCCATCTCATTGGGAACGTGATGGCCAAAATCAGGGAAGTAGCCATCCTGTGCTCCGCAGATTTTAATATATTCGCCAGCATTGTAATACAGATTGAACGGATGTCTGCTTGTTATTCCTGCCATATGGGCCTCCTATCTTTCTCTTTCCACCCCGTCAGCCTTTGATGGCCGAGGAAATCGAAATACCTTCAATAAAGTATTTTTGGGCTACAAAAAACACAACCAGCGCCGGCAGCATAATGAGAATGGTCGCCGCCATCAGCATGTTCCATTCAACATTGTACAGCCCTTTAAACATGGACAGCCCCAGTGCAAGCGTGTATTTGTCGTTGGAATTCAAATAAATGAGCGGGCCTTGGAAATCGTTCCATACCCCCATAAACGTAAAGATCGACACCGCAATGAGCGGCGGCATCGACAGCGGAAGAATGATGCGGCTAAAAATTTGAAACCGGCTCGCTCCATCCACGAATGCCGATTCATCCAGGTCACGCGGAATGCCGCGCATAAACTGCCGGATCAGAAAGATGTTAAAGGCTCCGCCTCCGAAAAACGCCGGCACGATCAACGGGAGGAACGTATCCACCCAGCCCGCTTCCTTAAACATAATGAACATCGGAATCATCGTTACCTGCGAGGGCAGCATCATTGTGGATAACAGCAGCAGAAACAAGGTGCGTTTGCCCTTGAACTGGAATCTGGCAAATCCATACGCGCACAGAGCAGAGGAGAACACGGTCCCGATCATGACCGGAATGAGAATAATGACCGTGTTTTTCAAAAATGTAAAGAAAGGCACCGCCTGCACTGCATCGCTATAATTCGTCCAGCGCCACACTTCCGGAACGAAATTGTCCTTGAACACTTCGGCCGGACTCTTCAGCGACGTGAAAAACGTCCAGAGCAGCGGGACGATCACGATGGCGGCACCCAGGATCAGAACAGCCATGGACAGCATATGCGGCACATTCCATCTCCGTCGTTTGACCGATTGATTCATCCTAATCCCTCCTTCTTAGTCCTTGTCGTCATCGCCTTGATAGTACACCCACATGGAGGAACTCCGGATCACGATCAGTGTAAAAACGAGGATAATGACGAACAGAATCCAGGACAGGGCTGATGCATAGCCCATTTCATAATCTTGGAACGCCTTGTTGTACAGATACAGGTTATAGAATAAAGTGGAGTTGAGCGGCCCGCCGTTGGTCATGACAAACGCCTGCGTGAAGTATTGAAATCCTCCAATGATGCCCATGATCAGATTAAAAAAAATCGTTGGTGAAATCATGGGAAGCGTGATGCTGACAAAACGGCGGAACCGGCCAGCCCCATCCAGTTCAGCCGCTTCATGCATCTCCTCCGGAACGCTCTGAAGACCGGACAGGTAAATAATAATTGTGTTTCCGACACCCCAGATCCCCATCACAATGAGCGCCCCCAGGGCATACGACGGGTCCTGCAGCCAGGCCGGCCCTTGGATGCCGAACCAGGACAAAGCCTGGTTCAAAATACCGTATTCCGGGTTGAAGATCATCACCCACATCATCGAAACTGCGACGACCGGAATGACCGATGGCATGAAATAGATCAGGCGGAACAGCTTCATGCCCCTGCTGCGCATATTAAGCAGCAATGCGATCAACAGGGATACGATTTGATACAGCGGCACGGAAACAAGGGCAAAAATAAACGTGACTTTCAGGGACTGGTAAAACAACTCATCCTTCAGAATCGCTTGGAAATTGTCCAGACCAACCCACTCGATGGACTGAACGCCAGTAATAATGTCCCACTTGCTGAATGCCAGAATGAATGAAAACAGCATCGGTCCGATCGTGAACAACAACAGGCCCAGAAGCCATGGCATGATGTACAGGTAGCCGGTCCAATCCGATTTCGTTTTTTGCATAACAGCCTCCTTGATGAAGCGGGTGAAGCACAGGAGCGCTTCACCCGGAAGTTTTACTTGATTTTGCTATCCACGTTCTTCGCCGCTTCATCCAGAGCGCTCTTAACGTCCTGCTGATCCAGCAAGATCTTCTCCATCGCCTTGGAAAATTCCTCGACAAAAATCGGGCCATGGGCTGAACGCAGCGTCACCGGCTTGCGGGCGTAATCCATCATGGCAATGACCGGCTGGTCCGACACTTCATTCGCTTTGACTTCCTCCAGTTCGGCAACGGTCGCTGGCAGCACCTTGTTGTTATCCGAACGCAGCTTCTGTGCCTCCGTGCCGGACAGCCACTTCACAAGCTCATAAGCCTCCTCCTTATTCTTGCTTGCGGCATTGATCGCCCAGCCTGCACTGGCGATAATGCTCGTCCGGGTCCCATCCTCCCCTGCAGGGATCAGTGCAGAGCCATACTCCACATCCGATTTATCCAGGTCGCTCTTGATCCAGCGGCCGGTAACCATCATCGCGAGCTTGTCCGTCATGAACATCGATGCGTCGCCGCCCAGCGTCTCGGTGTCCATCGGCGTTGGAGATACCCGTTCTTCTCCTTTGGACAACGCGACATATTTTTCAATGGCAGCCACCGTCTTCTCGCCGTTCATATAGCCCTCGGCCTGTGTGCCGTCTTCATTCGCAATATCGGTGCCGTGATCCCACAGGAACGTGTAGATCGGATACTCCCATTTGCCGGCATTGAAGCCAAACTGGGTATATTTATTACCTTCTTTATGGGTCAGCTGTTTCGCGGCCTCGATGAGATCATCCCAGGTCCAGTCATCCGATGGATAGGCGATTCCCGCCTCGTCAAACATCCGCTTGTTGTACCATAGTGCGAGCGGATTGAAGTCCTTGGGCAGGTAATACTGTTTGCCGTTGATATTCATGCTGTCAATCAAGTCCTTCTGGAAAATATCCAGGCTGAAAGAGCTATCGTTGCTCAAATAGTCATCCAGCGGCTCGACCACACCCTTATCCACATATTTGTAGTAGTCGCCCTCGCCGATCAGGAAGACGTCCGGTGCTTGTCCGGCCGCCAGAGAAGTCGTTAATTTGGTTCCGTACCCGTCGCTTGGAATCGGCTCGAACTTCACCTGAATGTTCGGGTGGGCCTTGTTGAACTCGTCAGCCAGCTGCTGTTCGTTCGCCCCCGTGTTTACGTCTCCCCAGACAGTGAAGGTTAAATGGACCTTTTGGCCTTCATTGCTGGTGTCGTTTGCGCTGCTGCTGTTTCCGCCGCCTCCCCCGCAGGCTGTTAATACAAGCGGAATCATGACGACTAAGTTAATCATTTTTGACCATATCCAATTTCGTTTCATTAAAAATATCCTCCTGTCATCTTAATAAGATAGCTGAAGCGCTCCGGTCAGCTTCACAGGATTGCCCCCGATGATAAGGGTGAGCTCCTCCTCAGAGTCGGTGTTAAGTGAAATGCGGGTCCGGTCCAGATGGACCTCAATTCGGTGCCCGCGCCAATACAGCGGGAAGGATACTTCCTCCCAGGCCTCTGGAAGGCGCGGATTCATATGAAGCGCTCCGCCCAGCATCCGCACACCGGCAAAGCCCATCACGATGCATTTCCAGATTCCGCCCAAGGAAGCGGAGTGCACACCGGCATCGGAAGAATGCATGTACGGCCCCAAATCAATTTCAGCGGCTCTCCTGAACAAGCGGTAAGCCAATTCCCTGTCGCCGAGATCATTGGCCAGAATACAGTGCGTGGACAGAGACAAGGAAGAGTCATGCAATGTTTTCTCTTCGTAGTAGTCATAGTTAGCTTTCTTCACATCCAGCGGGAATTGATCCTCCAGCAAGAAGAACAGCATCATGATGTCCGCTTGCTTGGATACTTGCATCTCCCCGACCTGATCCAGGTTGTAATCATCGAATATGCTACCGACCTTCGCCTGGGATTTGTACGGTGTCAGGTCGACGAGCTTCTTCTGCAAATACGTGTCGTCCTGCGGGATAATACCATCCTGATTGGGCTTTGGCAGATAGATCCTCCCGATCTTGTCCGACCACTCGTCCATCGCCGCTTCCACGCCTAGCTTCGAGTTCAGCCTATCGAACAGGGCAGGCTTCTGGACACGGAGCTCCTCGGCATACGTCATCGCCAGCCGAATGTTGAAATGCGCCATGTAGTTCGTAAAAGCGTTATTGTTGACATGCTCCTTGTATTCATCAGGACCTACCACATTGTTGATATGATAGGTTTGCTGTTCCTCATTCCACTCTAGACGGCTGGCCCAGAACTTCGCCGTATCCAGAATCATCTCGTAGCCGAAGCTGTCCATGAATTCCTGATCCCCGGTCGCCATGTAATAATGCCATACAGCATAAGCGATATCCGATGTAATATGCTGCTCGATCACCCCGGACCAGATCCGGGTCTGCTTGCCGGTGACAATATCCACTTGTCCCCATTCCGGCGTTACCTCGCCATCGCTTGGCCAGGCTGCCTCCCAAGGATACATTGCGCCGGAATAACCATTCTGCAGCGCCTTGGATCTCGCCCCCTCCAGCCCCAGGTATCGATACTCAAGCAACGAGCGGGCAACCGGAGGATTGGTATAGATATAGAATGGAAGAATGAATATTTCGGTGTCCCAGAAAGAATGCCCCTTGTATCCTTCCCCCGTCAGTCCCTTCGCTCCGATGCCCATCCGACGGTCATGAGACGGCGTCATAATGACAAGGTGGTAGATCGCAAACCGGACCGCAAGCTGGTCGAACGGTTCTGCCGACTTGATGGATACCCGGTACTGGTCCCATACCTTCTCCCACGCCCGGCGGTGGTCTTCAAATCGCCGCTCGTAACCGGCTGCATGCTGCTCCTTCAGCGCTGCCAGCATCATCTCGCGGATGTCGTCAAGCCGGGGACCTTCGGCAAACTCGAGGTCGCGGCTCGTGAATACGGCCGCGGCCTTCTCGAATTCCAGCGTCTGTCCTTGTTCCAGATCGACGGTATAGGTCACGGCTACCCTGCGTCGGTCGATGTCCATCTTCGGTTCAAGGTTGGCCTCCGTGCCGCCAATGAATAACCGGTGAGCCGCGCCCAGTACAAAGTCGATCTTCGATTCGGTCGTCGTCTGAATCAGTTCAATGTACGTTTTATCGTAGATTCGCTTCTCACCCTCGTGAAAGTGCTGGCTGCCGCTGTTGCTGACCTGCCCGTCGATGCCGGAGGTTACAGACAACGATATGCGGCCGTTTAGAGGCGTCACGGTCATCCTCATGCCAATTTCATGCTTGTGAGCAAGCGAAACATAGCGGCGGAATTCAAATCGGATCCGCTTCCCCTGGTACTCCCACACAAAACCACGCACCAGCTCGGCATCCCGAAGGTTCAGCAGCCGCCTGTACTCTCGCACCTCCCCGCGCTCCAAAGAGAAGCGCACGCCGTCTATGCGTATGTCCAGCCGAGTGATATCCGCTGCGTTGGGTAGCTCGGTCACCTCGTATTGATCAAATTTATTAAAGGTTCCATTAATGAATAAATTTCGCTTCTCTCCGATGTAAGACTCTTCTGCCGCGGAGCGCAGTCCCATATATCCGTTGCCCAGTGACATGATGGATTCGCACTTTGCAAGTGCCAGCGGGTCAAATTCCGTTTCGGAAAAAGACCAGTGCTTCAGTTCTTCCGGCTCTGTCGTGTTGTAATGCATCATGGATTCTTTCTTTCCCTCCTACCCTTGTAAGCGTAACCTAAATCGTTTTCGAAAAGGATATAAAACGATTTCGATTACAGTAAAAAATAAAAGACGATGCTTCGAAAACGTTTTCGATCTCATTATTGCATCTTTATCGTCTCCCTGTCAACAATTTCGAATGACAGCAGTTTATGATAGCCGTGATTGCGGTTCTCCAGCATGCGCACCACCTCTTCAAAAGCTGTGTAGCCGATTCGGTTAAAATCCTGCTTGACGGTCGACAATTTTGGGGTCGTATAATTCGACAGCACAATATCGTCAAATCCCATAATCGACAGATCCTCCGGTATGCGGATATTCATCTCCCTGCAGCGGGCCATGAAGCCAATCGCCATCAGATCACTAGCAAAAAATACCGCCGTGACATCCGGGTGTTGTTCTAGATAAGGAACCGCCAGACTGTACGCCTCCTGCTCGCTAAAGTTCGCCTCCATCACACGGCTGCTGTCATAGTGGAGGCCCGCCGTCTCCAAAGCTTCCCTATAGCCTTGGTGGCGGAGAATGCTAACCGTAGCGAAACCATGACCGTTAATCATTCCGATATTGCGGTGTCCCTTGGAGATCAAATACTCCACCGCTTGTCTGGCTGCCGTCACGTTATCCGTGATCACCGAACCGGTATGGGGACCGACGATATCTGCATCGACCACCATGCAAGGAAGCTCGCTGTTAACCAGCTCCTGAAAGTACGGGTCCGTCGTCCGGAGACCGGAGATGACGACACCGGCAATTTTATTCTCCTGGCAAAACTGCCAGTACGACTTGTCCTGTTGCTCCGACAAGCTCCGTGTATAGATGACAACCTCGTACTGAAAATTCTGGGCAGCGGCATACACCCCGCTCATAATCTCAAACATCACCCCATCCTTCCCGCTCGTCTGCTCGAAGTTAGAGAAGATCAGCGCGACCGTTTTGGTAACTTTATGCTTGAGATTCTTAGCCAGCTTGTTCGGAAAATAGTTCAACTCCTGTGCAGCTTTCAGCACTTTCTTCCTGGTGGACTCGCTCACATCCGTATAACCGTTCAGCGTCTTGGAAACTGCCGACACCGATACGTTCGCGAGCTTGGCCACATCTTTAATCGATACCACTTCTAATCACCACTATGTTTTAGATTTACTTCCTATTGTAACAAAACCTTCTAGGATGAAAAGGTCTATACCTTCCCCCGCGGAAGCTTATCCGCATACCGGGCCCGCAGCTCGCCCAAATAGTCGAGCTTGTTAAGCACCTCTTCGCGGCTCATCAATCCGATGCTGAGGATCAGCTGCTCCACCAGCAGCAGTGGGGTTACCATCGAATGAAATTCGCCCATATCACCCCGGCTGACGCAGAAGGACACCTCAGCCGAAGTACCGTACCGCAGATCTTCCCGGTCCGTAATCATCAACGCCGGGCAGCCGACTCGGCTGGCACAGTCCAGAATGACCTCCGTTTCAGGCAGCATACGGGTGAAGCTGAAGACCAGCACAGCATCCCTTTTCTCCAGATTGACCAGCGATTCGAGGAGCTCGTGGCCGCTGCCAGCCATCATCCGGACCGAGATGCCAAAGCGGGACAGCCGGTAAGCGATCAGATCGCCGAGCGATAGCGAAGGGCCTGGAGCATACACATACAGCCTTCTCGCGCCGGCGATGATACCTGCCGCCTGCTCCACTTCATCCGGCCGGGTCTTCTCCGCGGTCGTCTGCAGGTGCTCCATGACCTGCTCCAGCATGACAAGCGGCAGACTCGACGCATCCATGCGCGACATCGTATTCTCGAGCTTGAGTGCCGGCGTAATGTCCGAAGCGTTCCGGAGCTTTAACTTGAATGCTTTGGCATTGTCATAGCCAACGACTCGCCAGAACCGGGACACGGTAGCGATGCTCATCCCCAGCCGATCCGCAATTTCCTGCTCGGTCATAAACAGCATTTCTTCAGGGTAACGCTCTATAAAATCGGCGATTTTAAGCTGACTGGGGGACAGCGCGGATTTATCCGGAAACAGGTTGATCACAGCAATTGCACTCCTTTGGAATGTAGATTCTGGTTTGATAAGAGACAATGAGAAGGATACTTCATGTGTAAATTTTATTTCATTTATATCATAATGTAAAATTTATTACAGTACGTTGACATACTCCAGCGTCTGTTTTAATAAAGGGCCTCTATACTGAGAGCAAATTCCTATTCAAGGAGGCTGTTCTCTCAAATGGCTAATCAATCGAATCTGTACACCCTTACGTCCTCGCAGAAAATGATGATTTTTGTCCTGTCCATGTCCCTGTACGGCTTATCGAACATGTTCACCGAACTGATTCCTGCACTTCAACTGGGGCCTATTGAGCTGTCTGTTGAGTATTTCGCTTTTATTCCCCTGACCTTGTGCATGCTGTTCCACCCTGTCTACGCTGCGGTGGGCGCATCGGTCGGCGAAGTGATCTTCGGCGAGCTGATGCTCGGTCAATTCGGCGGACTGGGCGAGCTTGAAAAATTCCTTACCTTCTCCTTCGCCATGTATGTCGCCGGCCGCATGGTCAGAGACCCGCTTAACCGCAGACAAGTCGGCATCGCAGCGATGACCGGCGTGATCATTCACCAGCTGTGCAGTGCGCTCGTCGATATCGGCAAAGTGTGGATAGGCGTCGAGGAATTCGAAGCCGTGCCCGGCCTCGCTCCGAGTGTCGTCATTGTGGAGGGCGTAAGCTTCCTGAATGACGTGCTGTTCTCCGGCACACTGTTTGCCCTGCTGCCTACATTATATCTGGTTCCGAGACTCTATGGAAAAATTGAACCGCTGCTCGGGATCAAACCACGTGTAAAATCTACCAAATACGAGTCCGCAGGTGTGATCACACCGAAAGTTGTTATCACCGGGATCGTCCTGGCTGTCGTCGCCTTTGTTGCGGAGTCGCTGTCCGAGACCGACTGGAACTTCGGCGAATGGGATAGCGGATTCGAGGACCGCTTCGGGGTTGGCGCGATCTGGCTTAGCCTTGCCGCAGCGGCTGTTATTGCTGCCATTACCATCATCATCATGCGCGCCCGCGCCGAGAAACGCAGCCGCAACTCCGGAGATGCGCCGCATGCATAACACAGCTACGGAATCGGATCTGGCTGTTCGTTTAACAGATGTGACCTTTGTGTACCCCGGCTCGGAGGAGCCGGTGCTGAAGGGAGCATCCCTTGCGATTGAACGCGGGAGCTTCACTGCGATCATTGGCGGCAACGGCTGTGGCAAGTCCACCCTCTGCAAACTGTTTAACGGGTTAATCCCCCACTATTATGTCGGCGATTTCTCCGGGGAAGTAGAAATCTGCGGGCAGCCTGCAAACACCCAAAATGTAGCAGAGCTGTCCCGCATGGTCGGATACGTCTATCAGGACTTTGACAATCAGCTGGTGCGTCCGACGGTGCTGGATGAAGCCATGTTCGCCCCGCTCAATTACGGGCTGCCCGATTACCGCGTGATGGGCCTGCAGGCGCTTGAGATGTGCGGGCTGACTCACCTGCAGGATCGTTACATCTGGGAGCTGAGCGGCGGTCAGAAGCATCTGCTCGCCCTCGCCGGAGCGCTGTCCCTGTCGCCCGACATCCTTGTCGTGGATGAGCCGGTGTCCCAGCTGGACCCGCAGCATGCGCGCCAGGTGTACGAGGTGCTGCGGAGCCTGAACGAGCACTATGGCAAAACAGTTATCGTCATCGAGCATCATACCGAGTTCATTGCCGACTACTGCAAGGAAGTATGCTTGATGGAGAACGGGCAGGTGCTCTGGCAGCTGCCCGTTGCCGATGGGCTGAACCGCCTGGACGATCTCGCGCGGCTGTCCATCCAGCCGCCGGAAGTAACGCAGGCCGCTGTCCATCTCTCCTCGCTGCTGCGGAAGGAGAATGGAGCTGCTTCTCCCGACCAGCAGGATTGGCCGGAGGATGCGGACGGACGAGGCTTATCGAGTCCTCCGGAATCCGCCAAATGCATGCCTGGGCTTCATCCCGATAACGCCCCGCGCCTTGGCCAAGGTGAGGTCCGCTATCCCGTCACGACCGATGAAGCGGTCATTTACTTCAGCGGCATGCTGGGCGGGCGTGCCGATCTGCCGGGGGCTCATAACTCCTCCGAAGCAAGCGGGGGACATTCCCGCCCTGGCAGCAGATTGACTGAAAGCGGGCCGGAGGATGCCCAAGCCCGTCCTGTTGTTGAATTCAAGCAGGCCCGTCTAAGCTACCGGACGATTCGCCGGGCCGAGCGTGAAGTGCTGCGCGGAATCAATCTGAGCTTGTATGAAGGGGAGCGCATTGCGCTTGTCGGGAACAACGGTGCGGGGAAATCCTCCCTCTTGCGGCTTATTGCCGGGATTGCCAAGCCTTCGGCTGGCGCGGTAGAGGTCATGGGCGAAGATACGAAGCACCAGTCCATCGAGCAGCTGTCCTCTCATGTGTCGTATGTATTCCAGAACCCGGAGGATATGTTCATCGAGGACAATGTCTATAAAGAGGTGGCGCACTGCCTCAAGAGCAGAGCCTATCCCGATGCCGAGCAGCGGATCAGCCAGATGCTCGAAAGCTTCCGGCTGGAGTCCCTGAAAGACCGGGATGCGCGGCTTCTCAGCGGCGGGCAACAGCGCCGAGTCTCCCTTGCGATCGGTGCAGCGGTGCTGCCCCATCTCATTTTGCTGGACGAACCGACAGCCAATCTCGATTTGGCGACCCGTGAAGAATTGCTCGGCACTCTGCAGGATCTGGAAGGATTCGTGCGGACGGTCGTCATCGCCACCCATGATATGCAGCTCGTCCAGCAGTGGGCCACTCGGGTCATCGTGCTCACCGACGGTACAGTTGCCGGAGACGGCTCCGCCGCCGACATTTTTGCCGATCATCATCTGATCAGCCGCGCCGGACTGGCACCCACTCAGATCATGGACACAGCCGCCCGGCTGGATCTTCGTCTGACGGGCAGCACGCCTGCCGAGTTCGCACAGCTCGTCCATGCCATATTGACTGGAAAGGAGGTGCCGCATCATGCAGCTTGTCCGCAGCTGGCTTAACAAAATCACGATCGAACGGATTCAGCTGGAGCTGATGAATACCGCCTATGGCAGCGGGCACGCGTCCCTGTCCCGGCTTGATCCTCGCTGTCTGTTGATATGGTATCTGTTCTTTGCGATTGTGCCGTGGTTCATTTCGGATCTGACCGTTCTGGCAGGCATGTTCCTGATGATGGTGGTCACCACCATTTTGTCGCGGGTTACCCCGTTTATTATCCTGGTCTTGTGCCTTGGGCTTATCGGGCAGGTCGGATGGCTGTTTATTCTGTCGCTCTTCTTCGGCGGAGATATCAGCTCTGCGCTGCCGCTGCTGAAGCTGACTTTAAAGCTGTCCGTTGTTTCCCTGGCAAGCATCACGGTCTTCTCTGGCATGGACCCTGAGAAGATAAGCGACGGTCTGCTCGCCCTAGGCATGCCCGCCGCCTTCTCATTCAGCCTGTCTTACGGTTATCGCATACTTCCGGTGCTGTTCGAGGAATTCCGGAATGTCCTGCTCTCCTACCGGCTCCGGGGCAAAGCACCGGAGGAACCCGGAGTCATGTATTGGAGAATGGCAGCGTATTATTTAAAACTGCTGGTGTTGTCCTTCTTCCCGCTTATGCTTGCAACTGCCAAGCGATCCCGAACGACAGTGGAGGCTTTGGAAACGAGAGGCTTCTCCTACGGCATGAAGAATCCGGCGGCCAAAAAACTGAAACTGGCCCATCTGAAAGTATCGACCCGCGATATTATGTTTCTGTCCGGATCGGCTGTCTATGTATCGTTATTATTCTGGATCAGCGGCAGACTGTAAACCGCAGGCGTCACCTGCTCCGGCAACCTATAGATGATGAAGGAGTGTTGAACCTATGAAAATTGACCTGCATACCCATGCCAAGTTGTCGAAGGCGTCTGACTTTTCACCGGAATATTATGAGGAGATGCTGCGTGAGGCCAAAGATAGCGGGCTGGATGCGCTGGCGCTGACCGAGCATTTTAATACCCGCAACTTCTACGAGGTGTATTCGGAGCTGGATCGCCTGTTTCCGTACCAAGGGGACTATTATGAGGCGTATGGGCTGAAGATTTTCCCCGGGATGGAGGTGGATATATTAGAGAACGGGCATATTCTGCTGATCGGCAGCAAGTGGTCCATTCTTGAGGTGCGCCGTAAGCTTGACGGGTATACCGATAAGGGCGCCTTTATCCCCTTTGATCAGCTGATGGATATCGCTGAAGCGTATCCTTTGCTCAAGATCGGTGCACATCCATTCCGTGATAGCACGCCGCTGCATCATCTCAGCCCACGTCAATTGGCACGGCTGGACGCCTTTGATCTCAATGCCAAAGATATGTACCAGTACGGCTGCGACAGCAATCAGGAACGGGTACAGCGCTTTGCTTCCGAGCTGGGCAAGCCGGTCACCGCTGGCAGCGATACGCATCAATGCCTGCAATTCGGCAGCATCTTCAACGAGCTGGATACCCCATGCGAATCGGCGGTTGAGCTTAAGGAGGCTATCCTGCAAGGGAAATACAAGCTTCATGTTTCGACTGATCTCGAAATCAAAGTAAAAGCCTCCGTCATGCTGAAAAAGCTGATGAAGCGAATGGTCCGGCTGGAGCAAGCACTTTCCACCGGCATGAGCTCCAGCTGACTTCCGTGCGCTGACAATTCACCCTTGTCTGCTGGAGCTTGCGTCAGCAAGGCGCCATCTGCCCGGCACTGGCCCCGATCCTCCACACGGACGGGGCCGGTGCTACGTCAAGGGGCAGCTGCATAGCTGCCTATTGACTTTCGTGTTATATCCCGCTGCGCTGTGACATATTTCCGCATACGTCCCCTCCTTTCGCACCGACACTATTTTTCGACAATACGCTCCCTTAATTATTCAAGTTAAAAGTGAAAAGTGAGGTTGCTTTCCCCATCGGATTGCAATAAGATTAAACATTATAATGATATAACGTTTTGATGATCGATAAAGGATGTGGATAGGAATGAAGCTGCGTTTCGAAGGGGATATACAGGAGCTGTTAGCAGGGATCCAGCAGCTGTTGCCTGAACTGGACGTACAATTCAGCGAGGACGGTATCCCGGTGCTTGTAGAAGGACCCCTGGATACCCAGGACGATGCACTCGAGGTCAGTTATGAGCGCGGACAAGGCATGATCAGGTTTAGCAAAAAACATCAGTTTTTCAGGGGGCTTGGGCTGCTGGTCCAGCATCTTCGTACCGGCGATGATTTCCGCGTCCTGGAGAAGCAGCAGTTCGATCAAATCGGTCCGATGTTCGATCTGTCCCGCAATGCGGTATTGACGGTGGACGGGTTCAAGGCCATTCTGAACAAACTCGCCCTGATGGGCATGAACACGGTCATGCTCTATATGGAGGACACGTATGAAATCGAAGGAGAACCGTACTTCGGTTATATGCGGGGCCGTTACACCGAGGAGGAGCTTAAAGAAATCGATGATTATGCCGACAGCTTCGGCATTGAAGCATTCCCGAGCATCCAGACGCTTGCTCATCTGGAGGAATTCCTGAAGTGGGAGCCTGTGAAGTCCTACCGCGATACCAAAGGGGCGCTGCTGGTTGGCAGCGAGCAGACAGACAAGCTGATCGAGAAAATGATCGAGTCGGCTACCGCACCGTTTCGCAGCCGCAAAATCCATATCGGCATGGACGAAGCCGAAGAGCTTGGGCGTGGAAAATACCTGGATCTGAACGGGTACCAGGACCGCTTTGACATTATGGTCTCGCATCTGGACAACGTGCTGGCGGCAGTGCGCGCCTGCGGGTTGAAACCGATGATGTGGAGCGACATGTTCCTGAAGCTTGCCTCCGGCAAAGGCGATGATTATTACGACAAAGAGACGACGATCCCGGAGGATATGGCTCGTCGAATCCCGAAGGATGTCGACATGGTGTATTGGGATTACACCCATACCGAGCCTGAGGACTATACGAAGGTCATCGACAATCATCGCCCGCTGGGCTGCAACCTCGTGTTCGCGGGCGCCGTATGGATATTTAATACGTTCGGCGTGAACTACGGTCTATCCTTGAACGCCTCGGATGTGGCCCTCCAAGTGTGCAAGCAGGAAGGCATTCGTGAAGTATACGCCACCATGTGGGGAGACGACGGCAACGAGGGCAACCCGTTTGCAGCCCTCCTCGGTCTCCAGCTGTACGCAGAGCATGCCTACACAGAGGGGACGCCGAGTCAGGCGCAGCTTGCGCAGCGGGTGAAGCTGTGCACTGGCGTGGAGATGGAAGCTTTCCTGCTGCTCAAGGATCTGGACGAGATTCCGGGGCAAGAGCCGAACAACGCCAAGCAGAGCAATCCGTCCAAGTTCTTGCTGTACCAGGATGTGCTTCTCGGTCTGTTCGACAAGCAGATCGAGGGGCTAGCGCTAAACGACCACTACGCCAAGCTGGAGCTGGCTATTCAGAACAAGCGAGACAAGAATGCGGCACTGGATTATCTGTTCGAAATGCCGGAGAAGCTGAGCGCTGTGCTGAAGCGCAAAAGCGAAATCGGCATCCGGCTGAAGCAGGCTTATGACACGCAAGACCATGCCACTCTTCGGCATATCGCCGAAGTGGAGCTGCCCGCCATTGCCGCGGCCGTCACGGAGCTTCGCCTCGCCCACCGGACACAGTGGCTTCGCATGTTCAAGCCGTTCGGTTGGGAAGTGATCGATATTCGCTATGGCGGCGTGCTGACCCGGCTCGATACGGCCGCAATGCGCATCCTCGATTACGCCGAAGGACGTATTCCTCGCATCGAGGAGCTGGAGCAGGAGCGGCTCGTCTACAGCACCACCAATCGTTGGAACCATAAAGGTGTCGGCTGGTGCAGCCATTATTACCGGATGGCATCGCCAAACGTGTTTTATCATGTGCTAAATCCTTTTTAAGCTTCATCATTCTAACAGAGTCAGCTTCTGTTAGTGTTCATGCCTTGAGGCCTAGGCCTATTCTCCATGCAGAGTAGCCCAACCTGAACTTGTCAGGTTGGGCTACCTCTATATAAAGACACTATTCCATGCTGTCCCACAGCGCATTAAAGACGGCATCCTCCACCTGAAGGAAAACAGGGGTATGGCCGTATTTGGCATAGTTCCCGCTCCCCAGCTTGAACAAGCGCAGCTCTACCTCTGTCTCATCCTCCAGTTTCAAATACAGGAACTTCTGCTCGCTGCTCGCATACGGCTCCTCTCCCAGCGCCTCTTCCGCCACCGGACTGGCTGTATGCAGCGCGGTCACGAAAGACGAGAGGGCATCTGCCGCCTGAACCGCCTGCAGGCGATTCTCGCCCATGTTCCAGCTGTCAAAGCTCTGCCACTGTGCGGTCTGAATCCGATCCTTAACGTTCAGCTTCCCGATCAAGTCTTCCCCTGTTGCAATCGTAATGCCATTCAGGTGGTCGTAGAACTCGGCATAGACCTGACCGTCAATGACCTGGTATGACATAATACGGAAATCGGTATCGTAGCCTTTGACAGCGTAAATATCGGTCTCGCCAATCGTAGAAGCCAATTCGGTATAATCCGAAGCATCGCTCCACTCCGTAATGCCCGACTTGGATCTGCCGAGCTTATCTCCGAGCAGCTGCTCAGCTGCCTCCGGTGTAATGCGTGTACTCGACTGAGTGTAGATATTCCCTTGGTACACCACAAGCCCGATCATGTTCGCTTGAATCCCGCTGTCCCCAGGCAGCTCAACCTGCGGAATGGTTACCGGCTCCGTAGCCACCTCAGATGGATTAGCCGAACCGTGCTGCCCGGTCCCTTCGGGCTTAACGGCTGTAAGCGCCTGATCGTCTGCACCGCGCTCCCACGTGAACGTGACAACCGCACCGAGGCCCAATACCGCTGCCAGGCTGACCATCGCGACCGCCCTGCGGCTCCATCTTGTCGACTGCACTTTTCCTTTATTCATTCGTTCCATCATCCGTTTCTTCACTCCTTCATCCGGTTCTATATGATCCATCAATTTTTTGTACGCATTCCTGTTCATGCCTCATTCTCCCCTTCCAGTTCCATTCGCAGCAGCTCCCTGCCCCGCGCAAGCCGCATTTTGACCGCAGATTCGCCGATCTGCAATATATGGGCGATTTGCTTCACCGAATAACCTTCATAGTAATACAGGTGAATCACCGTCTTATATTTAAAAGGCAGACTCATCACCTCATCGATGAGCGCCCGGTCAGAAGGCTCCGCAAAATACGCCTGCACATCATCCAGCCTCGTCACCCGCTTTCGCCACAGGCTGCCGCGCATATTTTTGCATTGATTCGTAAGGACGCGGATCAGCCACGCCTTCTGATGCTCGCTGTCATTGAAATGCGGCGCTTTGTCTATCAGCTTGAAGAAGGTTTCCTGGAGGGCTTCCTCCACATCCTGCTTATTCCCAAGATGAATCATCGCGATTTTGAAAAGCATGCTTCCATACAATTCGTAAATCTCGCCAATATCTCCGCCCGGCCGGAGCGAATCGCTTTGCATCGTGTTGTGCCTCCTTTTACCTATAACACAATGCTGGACGTGTATTGGTCACATTTGGTTGCTATTTTTTTCATTAGATAAAAAAAACAGCCCCGGCCCGAGATCATCTCAGGCCAAGACTGCTGCTTCGATCCAAACCCTATTTCGAATACGTCAGCTTCCCGATCATGCGATTCAGCACAGCCGCGCTCTCCGCACGGGTACTGCTGGACTTAGGCATCAATCGATTCCGCTCGTCTCCGTTCATAATCCCCATGCTGCCTAAATGCTGTACTGCTTCTGCTGCCCAGGCACCGATCCGTTCCTGATCCGCAAAGCGCAGGGAGGAACCTCCGCTTGCCTCATATCCGGTCGCCTCCAATGCCTTGAACACCATGAGCGCCATCTCTTCCCGCGTAATCGTCTGATTCGGCCGGAAAGTGCCGTCAGCATATCCACTGACAATGCCCGCTCTGACCGCCGCTTTGATATACCCGGCATGCCAGTCGGATGCAGCGACATCCTTGAAGACAGCTCCCTGTCCTGGCACCTGTCCCTGATCTGCGCCCTGACCGCTCGGATGGCCAGCCAGCCCCAATGCCCGTGTCAGCAGTGCTGCGAATTCGGCACGGGTGACCTCATCGTCAGGAGCATATCGAGTTGCCGTACGCCCGGTTACAATGCGTTTGGCTGCAAGCGACTCGACGTCCCCTCTGGACCAATGCGTCGCGATATCTTCAAAGGTTACCGGATTGTGAAGCGCCAGATAGGTGCTATTGGTCTTGCTGTAGATTACAATGGCATCTCCTTCAGTCATAAATGGAACGGGGGTATAAGCAGCGCTCGTCCCCTCATCACCATCGATCCGCACGACAGCAAGGCTTGAGGTCGAGTGAGGCCGCCCTGCCTTCATCGTCCGCTTCACATAGGAATCGAACGATTCCAGCATGACGCTCTCGTCCGCGGTCCGGACTGCTACGGTATAATCCACCGCCTGAAGCCCACTGTAGCCCCTCGCTGCAGCTGACTCTAGCGCATCTTGGTTCAGCGCAAGGGTGAACACAAGCGCAAGACCGCCCCCCTCTGAGCCCAGCTTCTGTGCTAACGACGGGAGATGAATCTCCTTCTTCGGAAGCTCATAGCTGGCATATGGCGTCACAATCGCCAGTACACCGGCCCCAGCCTGGGCAAGCCATGCTTGCAAGGCCCCGCTGCTGATCGTAACCGCTGCAGAAGTGAGCGGCTGGCTACCTGGGCTTGTCACCTCAATCCTCACGGTTCCGTTATGCGGCTCTTTCAACGCTTGCTGCATCGCAGCTTCGGTAACGGTGGCTGCTGCCTCGCCATTTACTGCTTGCACTTCAAGCCGGACCGTGCCCGGAGCGGCAGGTGTACCCGTGCCCGGCGTACCCGGTGCAGGTCCAGGCACTGGCGGCGTCCCTGGCCCAGGAGCTCCAGGGGTACCAGGGGAGCCCGGTGTGCCTGGTGTGCCCGGTGAACCAGGGGTTCCGGGTGCTCCCGGCTCTCCAGGCGTTCCAGGCCCCGGAACCTCTGGCAGCGGCGCTCCCTTCAGATCGGTGATCCGCCCCTCAACCGCAGCGGTGTCGGCTGTGATCGTGCCTACTTTTTCAATATAATTGGAGAAAACCTCATAGTCCGGCAAATACAACAGATTCACACGGCCTTCGAGATAAGCCTGCTTCAACGACTCATAGAAGTCTCCGCCCTGGGCAGTAAAGACGTTGGTCGCCATCACATACGACTGACTCAGATCGATCGGCTCATAGCCGTCCGCTCCCCTTACCTCCATCCGCAGCACGCGCTCGCCTGCCGGCTTCGTGGAATCATAGATGAATCTCATGCCCGAGACATGCGGGAAGCGCCCATCAGCACTCGGTATGCGGGAGACGCCGTTCTCCAGCGCCTCCTTGATCTCCTGACCGGTCAGCGTCATCGTCACGAGATCGTTATTAAACGGCAGCACCGTCAGCACGTCCCCCATCGTGATCGGCCCGGCTTCAATCGACGCCCGGATGCCCCCGCTGTTCTGCAAGGCCATTACAGCACCCGTACCAGCCGCCCTCGCCGCATCCAGCATTCCGTCGGCAATCAAGTTGCCAAGGTTCGTCTCCTTGGTGCGCACATCGGCACGCTCGCCGTTCAGCAGCACCTGCGTCCGTCCGACCTGTGTTCCTTTCAGCTCCTCAACGCCCGGTTTGTATTTGGTATTAAGTAGGTGAAGCGCCTCCGGGTCAGGGGCAATGACATACTGGTCATGGCCGTCCTTCTCATCGACCGAGATGAGGCGTCCGTCCCACTCCTTAAGCACACCCTCCTCATCAAATACCACTTCAAGCCGGCCGAGGTACTGCCCCTTCTCCCCGGCCTGCACAATCAGCTTCGGCTCGCTGTCCGAGCGATCCACAACAGGCTCATCCAGCTTCGTATGGCTGTGACCGCCTACGATAATGTCGATGCCCTCAACCTCTCGCGCCAGATTGGCGTCAGCGTCATAGCCGAGATGGGAAAGCACGATGATTTTGTTAATCCCTTCGCGTTGCAGCATTGCAACCGTATCTCGCGTTTTCGCTACCGCATCCTCAAACGTGACAAGGCCCGGAGAGGAGATGCTCGCTGTATCCTCTGTCGTCAGTCCAATCAGGCCCACCTGCTCCCCGTCCATATCCATGATGATCGCCGGATATACAGAACCCGCCTGAGCATCGCGCGTCACCTCATCCTTGAATTTGGAGCTGAGCACCGGATCGGCCGAGAAGTCCACGTTCGAAGAGACAAAAGGAAACTGTGCCTGCTCGATATAATCACGCAATACCTCGGATCCTTTATCAAACTCGTGGTTGCCGAAGGTCATCGCGTCGTAACCTACAAGATTCATGAACTCCAGATCAGCCAATCCCGAATATTTATTAAAATAGAGCGTACCCGAGAACACATCCCCGGCGTCCACAAGCAGCGGGTTCACCGAAGCTGCCCGCGCTTCCTTGATCGCGGTCACCCGGCGCGCGATGTTGTCCGGCGAGCTTGTGGTATCCAGATTCGCATGCGTATCATTGGTATGCAGAATCGTCAGCGGGAAGCCGCCCTCGGCGCTTCCTCCAAGATCAATCGCGGCAACGACCGGATCATGGTCTGACACGCGGCCTCGGGAAGGCGGAAAGTCCGCATTCAGATGGACGACATCGATTTGGGCGGTGCGCGTTAAATTTTTGCTGACCAGAATATGATCGAGCACCTGCGAATTGCCGTCATAGGTATACGTATATTGCTCTCCGAGCGGCAGCTTCTCAATCAGATTGTCCAGCTCGCTGCCTTTGAGGATCGCTGCGGTTTCCGTGAATTGGAAATCATTCAAATCGCCTAGCACAACCACGTTGGCCTCCGGATTGCCCGACACAACCTCCTTCACAAATCCGTTCACAACCGCCGCGATTTGATGACGCTGCAATTCACTTGACAGCGCAGGCGGCTGGGCAGCCCCGAAAGGCCCCTGATCCCCCGACTTGGAGTTGAAGTGATTGACAATCACAATCACCTTCTCGCCCCGGAATTCGAACTGGGCCGCCAGCGGCTTGCGGGAGGATGCAAACGCCGGGTTCAGCGGATCGATCCTGCCCGGATTGTAGGTAAGCTGATCCACGGACGCATCATACTGCGTCGCTTCGGTGGACGAGCCCTTGCGCTGATGCACGCTATCCGCCAGCTTCACCCGCTCCGGATTATAGAGGAACCCTACCCGGATATTCGCTCCCGGCGCGCCGCCGTCGCTGTTGTTCACCGGCTCGACATCGGTATAGCTGTATACGGGTCCCCCGGCTGCTTGAATGGCATCGACGAGAACCTGATAGCTGCGATCTGCAGCGGTCGTGCCGTCATTGCGCTCGCCGTTATTGTCCTGCACTTCGACCAGGCCAATAATATCCGGGGATTTCAGATGGTCTGCAATCGATTCGGCCAGCTTGTTGATCTTGGCAGCACCGACACCCGGATAGAAATTCTCAATATTGTACGTCGCCACCGTCAACTGATCCTCGCCGGCCCGGATCGTGGATACTTCCTGCTCGAACGGGCTGCTGATCAGGCTCGGCAAACCGTCCTTGGGCGGAATCACCTTGAAGTTGCCGCTGTTGTATCCGATGACACCGATCACATCCTCGGTGAACACGTCCCCTGTACCGACTTCCTCGCCCGGATTCCCGTACGCAATCAACAGGCGCTGCGGGTTGAGATTGCCTTGTTCCTTCAGCACAAGCCCGCCTGGCGGCGTCAGTACATCCTCCACATCGTTCTCCACGCGAACCGGAATGTTATACGTTCCGGCGCTGGTCCAGTACGGACTAATAATTGTCGGCTGCGGCAGTCGAACCCGCATGCCCTCCAGCGACTCATAGAAGTCGATCGCGTCTTCCTCCGGATCGAATTCAGCGAAGCTATCATTATCAATGATTGCTGCCTGGAGCGGCAGCCCTTCCTTGCCCAGCGTAACCGGCTCCGGCAGCGCGTCAGCCGGCCCCAGACGCTCGTAGCGTTGAAGCTCGATCTGCGTGGTGGTCAGATTGCTGGCACTGCCCTCGTTATATTCCGAGACTCTGCCCGTCACGGACACGGTCTCGCCGATATCCGGCAACGTGGCATTCGGAGCGTAGACGAATATGGCATCCGATGTTCTCGGATTGTCATCCGGCTCAGGGTCCTGAATATAGAAACCTTTATCATTGCCGTTAGAAAACGTATATCCGTACTGAGTTACGACTCCCTCAATATCTTGAACCGTCTGTCCGTTGTATGGTGAAACGTGCGTCTCACCCTGGATATCTCCGATCCGCGGCTGCAGGGCGGCCCGGTAGTCAAACGCAAATACCCGGCTCTGCTCCCCACCCGCAACCACAATCGCTTTGATCGTGATATCCCGGTCAATCGGGATCGGGGTGCTGTACAACGCACTGGATACCGTAGGTTCCGTGCCGTCCGTCGTGTAATAGATGCTGCCCCCTTCGGCAGGCGTCGTCAAGGTCACCTTTCCTCCCGGCACGATCGGCCCCGGGCCTGGGCTGGCGATGACGGACAGCCGCTCCTCCACCAGGGAAGCCTCATTCAGCGGAATCAGCTCATAGATATCTCTGTACTGCTTGACTACGCCGGTAACGCGGCTGAACACTTTGCCGACTTCAAGCTTTGGCAGGCTTGAGTAAATGATAAATTCATGGCCATCCTGAACCGCCGTATACTCGCCCGGCCGATTCTGGGCCGTAATAGCCACATCCTCCATATAGACAAGCCTTGCTTCGTATGCCTCCCCTTGATCCGGTGCCAGATCAGCTCCGCTGATGCGGATCGGCTGCGGCACACCCGCATTCCTCTCCGTCACCTCATAAGGCAGCAGCGGATGCGGCTTCAGCTCCTGAAGGTTGTTGTAGATATCCATGACACCGGCCGCACTGACCCTATCGCCCACGCTCGCATCCAGCGGATAGTCATAAAGCACGATGCCGGCCGTATCATCCTGAATGTAAATCTCTCTGCCCTCAATATGCGTAATAATTCCTTCAGTCCATGCATGCTCCGATCGTTCCTTTGTGCGAGCTTCGGCTACCGGAACCGGAGACAAAATATCATACACAAACGAAACGGTCGGTCCGTTATCAAGGCCTTCCATGGCAGCATAGGCTTCGATACGAATCGGCTCCTGCAGTTCAATCGGCCCATCGATCAGACGAAACCCTGAACCGTTGTTCGTGCCCGAAGCGTACACATCCGCATAGACAGAAGCCCCGACGACAGGCGGCGCCAGCGTAATGGCCGTTCCGGCCGGCCAAGCATTCGGCTCCGGCGCGGCCGTTACTTCCCCAAGCTGACTCCCCGGTTGCTCCGGAGCGCCTGTGAAGGCCGTATTGCGCGGATCCGGCGCTGTGACGGTGAAATCATTCGCATTGTTATCCGTATCCAGCCCCCGATTGCCTGCCGGACCTCCAGGCAGCTCCTTGCGGATGGCTGCGGTTGCATTTGACAGCGAACGCGTCGGCTGACCCTCGGCTGCCGATGCCGTACTGCCATACCCTACAAAATCAACGACCGCCCCAGTGGCATCCACCAAATCGACCTTGCCATTCGTCCCGCTCAGATCGATGTTTCCGGTCAGATCAGCTGCCGGTAAAGCATTCCCGTTCCCTGATTGTCCCCCTCTCTGCTGAATTAAATAATACTGGTGAGGTCCGAGTCTCCCGCTCAGCTCCGTCACGTTGTTGAACGTGCCCGTTGCACTGGCATAGCGCACCTTCCAGCCTGCAAGGTCAACATAGGAGTTCGTAGGATTATAGAGCTCGATAAAATCATGCGTATACACTGCGCCACTGTTGCCACCCCCGCCATAGACCTGGCTGATCACAACCTGGTCATTGCTCGGAGAAGCCTCCGCAAGCCGGACAAAGCCGGAAGGAAGAATCATCGTGACAACCAACATGATGGCAAGAAACACACTTCCTAGCTGTTTGCACCTATGCAACCCCGACAACATCTTAACTTTCACTCTCCTTTTCTATTAAATTCTGCACTCATTAACTATATATACCAGAATTGTTTTGAGAGAGCTAATCCAAAGGGGGTTTTATGTAAAAAAACCTCTGAGCAGATCAGAGCCCGATCTTACGGGACTGACCACTCAGAGGCTGTCATGTGAAGGAGAGCGCGATCTCTATCTCAGATCAGCACATCCCTATCTATCATGCTATGAATCTTATCGTTTGCCGGAATCAAACGGCTCCCCAACCGCTCTTGGTGCATGCGAAGACTTCGAGAATATAACAAGCGCGATCAAGGTCACGACATAAGGGAAAATCTTCAGCAGCACCGGCGGAATGACCGCAAGCGACGGAATGACCTGCGATACGTTGGCAATCGTGCTTGCAAAGCCGAAGAAGAAGGTTGCTGCCAGAATTCCGAGCGGCTTCCACTGGCCAAAGATCAAGGAAGCCAGCGCCAGGAAGCCAAGACCGGCTACATTGCCGTTGAACTCACCGGAATAGGTGAGCAGAATTGCCGCTCCGCCAAGACCCGAGAACGCACCGGAAATGAGGACGCCCACATAACGGACTCTTCTCACCCGGATGCCCGCGGCCTCCGCCGCATGCGGATGCTCACCGCAGGAGCGCAGGCGCAGCCCGAATGGCGTCTTATAGAGCATAAACGTGCTGATCAAGAGCAGCGCAATAATAAACAAGGTCGTCGGATACATTCGGGTAAAGAACAGATCCCCGATGACCGGGATCTTTGACAATACCGGAAAATCAAATGACTTGAACCCGCTGGTCACCCGGATATTTCCGCTGCCCGTAATGTTGCGGGCGAGGAAGATCGTTAGTGCGCCAGCGATCATATTAATTGCCGTACCGCTTATAATCTGGTTGGCATTCAGGTTAATGCTTGCAAAAGCATGCAGCAGGGAGAACAAGGCGCTCGCTGCTGCCGCGGCCAGAAGACCGACCCACAGCACCCACCAGGATCCCAAATATTGCTCCTGAAGCTTGGATACTACAAAAGCTCCGATAAAGGAACCGACAATCATCAGCCCGTCCAGACCGATGTTCACAACCCCGCTTCGCTCACTGAACAGCGCGCCCAAGGCGGTAATCAAAAGCGGAATCGTGAAAACGATGGCATACGGGAATATCTGTTCAATCGTTGTCCACATGTTCTCAGTCCTCCTGCTTTTTGTTTGCCGAACGGCGCAGCCGCAACTTTCGGATCAAACGCTCAATCAGTATGCTTGTCGCCGCAAAATAGATAATGATGGCGATAATTGTATCCGCAATTTCCGGCGGAATGTCGGTCATCGCGTTCATGAACCCTCTTCCGGAATACAGCAGTCCGAAGAACAGGGCCGAAGCCAGTACGCCAAGCGGCGCGTTGGCACCGAGAAGCGCAACCGCGATGCCGTCGAAGCCCTGGCTTGGCAGAATCCCGATCTGAATGCTGGAAGCATTGCCCGTATACTGGGCAACCCCGGCAAGACCCGCGATGCCGCCAGCGATAAACATCGACAGCACGATGCTGCGGTTCACGCCAATGCCGGCATATTCGGAAGCGTGGCGGTTGAAGCCCACCGCCTTCAGCTCGTAGCCCAGCGTTGTTTTATTGATCAGGAAAGCCACGATGATGACCGTTAGCACCGCAATGAAGAATCCAAGATTGATGTAAGAGCCCTGGAACATATCGCTAAGCCATGACTCGCGGAGCATCGCATTGGCCGGAAGCTGCCGCGACTCTGTCTCCACGCTGTCCCCTTTGAAATACGCCGGGATCACATAGTAAACCGTCCAGTAGGCAATCCAGTTCATCATAATGGTCGATACCACTTCGTGCACATTATAACGTGCCTTCAAGAAGCCGGGGACGACCGCCCACAGCGCGCCGCCGATAAATCCGGCCAGCACCATCAGCGGCAGCAGCATACCGCGCGGAAGATCCAGTGACAGACCGACCGCTGTCGCGCAGAAGCCGCCAACCAGCATCTGTCCAGCCGCTCCGATATTAAACAACCCGGTGCGGAATGCAAAAGCGACAGACAGTCCCGTCAGAATGAGCGGCGTTGCGGTCGCGAGTGTATTCCCGATCCGCTCCGGATTTTTCAACCCACCTTGAACGAGATATTGATAGCCTTCAATCGGATTATGGCCGGTCAGCATCATCAGCACGGCCCCCGCCAGCAGTCCGAAGAGGACGGCGAGTAACGATTTCACACTGTTATTCATGACGTGCCCTCCTCCTTATGAATCCCGGCCATCATAAGCCCGAGCTCCTGCTCGTTCGTCTCGGAGGCGTTCACAATGCCTACCAGTTCGCCGTTGTTAATGACCGCAATACGATCCGACAGGTTCATCACTTCATCAAGCTCAAGCGAAACGAGCAGCACGGCCTTTCCTTTATCACGCTGCTCCACGAGACGCTTGTGAATGTATTCAATCGAACCCACATCAAGACCCCGCGTCGGCTGGACCGCAATGAGCAGATCCGGATCGCGCTCGACCTCGCGGCCAATAATGGCCTTCTGCTGATTGCCGCCGGACATGGAGCGCACAACCGACCTGGCGCCGGTGCCTGAACGGACATCAAAGCTCTGGATAATCTGCTCCGCATGCTTGCGAATGACAGCGGGCTGAAGAATTCCATGCTTCGAGTAAGGCTGCTTGTTATACACCTGAAGGATAATGTTCTCCTCCAATGTGTAATCCAGCACCAGCCCCCGCTTTTGCCGATCCTCAGGGATATGGCCGATTCCGTTCTCATTGCGCTCTCGCACAGACAATCCGGAAATCTCTTGACCATTCAGGCGGATGCTTCCGCTCTCGGCCTTCATAAGTCCGGTTATCGTCTCCACCAATTCGGACTGACCGTTCCCATCCACACCAGCGATGCCAACGATTTCGCCTGCCCGCACATCCAGCGTGAACGCTTTGAGCGCATCCACCTTCTTGCTGTTCTTGACCGTAAGGGACTGAATCTCCAGCACCGGTTCACCCGGCTTGCTCTCGACCTTGTCCACTTTAAAGGAAATGCTGCGGCCGACCATCATCTCCGCCATTTCCTCGCGGCTCGTCTCCGCCACATCGACCGTGCCGATCGTCTTGCCGCGGCGAATGACGGTGCAGCGATCCGCTACCGCCTTGATCTCCTTCAGCTTGTGCGTAATCAGAATAATCGACTTGCCTTCCTTGACAAGGTTCTTCATAATGTTCTGCAAATCTTCAATTTCCTGAGGTGTCAGCACAGCTGTCGGCTCGTCAAAAATCAGCACCTCGGCATCGCGATACAGCATCTTCAAAATCTCGACACGCTGCTGCATCCCCACCGAAATATCCTCAATTTTCGCATAAGGATCCACATTCAGCCCATATTTCTTGGACAGCTCTTCGACCCGCTTGGCAGCGGTTCTTACATCGAGCATAAAGCCAAGCCTGCGCGTCTCGCTGCCGAGAATAATGTTCTCGGTCACGGTAAACGGCTCTACCAGCTTGAAATGCTGATGCACCATACCGATGCCAAGCCTGCTCGCCACGTTCGGGTTCGTAATGCGCACCTCTTTGCCACTCACCTTGATCGTTCCACGGTCAGGTTGATACATGCCAAACAAAATGCTCATGAGCGTGGACTTACCGGCCCCGTTCTCGCCAAGCAATGCGTGGATTTCTCCCTTTTTCAGCCTGAGTGTAATGTCGTCATTTGCCACAATACCCGGAAATTCCTTGCGGATGCCCACCATCTCGACAACATAGTCCATGGTCTTATAGGGTCCTCACTTTCTATGGATTAAATGCCTCACTTGAGCCTTACTCATAAAAAGAAGACGGATGGCATCCGTCTCTTCTTAGCAAACACGTCTTTCTCTACTGTCGAAGCACCCCAAGGGATCTTCCTCTTACTTGATCAGATCGCCTTGTTCTGCACTCACGGTCACTTCGCCGGACTTGATCTTGTTAAATACTTCGTCCACCTGGCTCAGCACTTCCTCGCTCAGGTTCGGGTTCTCTTCCGGAAGGCCTACACCGTCACTCTTCGCATCCAATGTGATCGTTTGTCCGCCAGGGAAGTTGCCGTCGAGTTCAGCTTTGATCATATCGTAAGCTGCAGCGTCGATTTTCTTCACCGCGGAAGTCAGAACAACCGACTTGTCCCCGTCATAGATTCCGTCGCTGTATTGGTCAACGTCAACGCCGATGATCCAGATGTCTTCGCCTTGCTCCGCACGGCTCTTCGCTTCGGTAATTGCACCGACGCCTACGCCGCCAGCAGCTGCAAAGATAACGTCCACACCGTTGTTATACATTTGGGCAGCCAGTTGGCCACCTGCCGCTACGTTGTCAAAGGAGCCCTGATACACCACGTTCTCCTTGTTGATGACAAGATTCGTGCCCAGATTCTCATTCGCGTAATTCACGCCTTGCTGGAAGCCCCAGTTAAACTTCTGTACTGGTGGAATTTCCAATCCGCCGATGAAGCCAGCTTGTCCTTCCTTCACGTGAAGGGCAGCAGCTACACCCGCAAGGAAGCCGGATTCATGCTCTGCGAAGAAGATGGATACCGTGTTCTCCTTCACCACAGGCTCTGCTCCAGGCTCGCCGGAGTTCGGCGCTCCGTCAATCAGTACAAATTTGGCATCTGTATATCTGTCTTGTGCCTTGAAGATCGCTGTCTCGAACTTGAAGCCCGGTGTTACGATAAACTTGAAGCCCGCATCATACAGGTTCGTGATTTCTTTCGTATAATCCGCTTCTGTCTCGCCGCCCGGCTTCAGATATTTGTGCTCCAGACCAAAATCCTCGCTGGCCTTCACAATCCCTTCGAACGTGCCTTGGTTGAAGGATTTATCGTCAATGGTGCCCGCATCCGTAACCATTCCGACTTTGAAGTTTGCTTTCGGTGTCTCTTCGCCTGCACTGCCGCTGCCGCTCGGCTCTGTTCCTGTATTCGAAGAACCGCAGCCTGCCAGCATCGTAACAGACAATGCCAGACTTATTAATGATATGACCCCTTTTTTCATTTCAGGATAACCCTCCTAGGAATAATACTGATTGCTATTTTTACAGACTCTTTACTATAACAATATATTAATAAAACTGACCCTTTTCAACAAAAATTTAGCCCATTTCAACCAGCTGCTTCTGTAGCGCGGTAAAACAATTAAGTGGAATATTCCTCCTTGGAAAGGGGATGAAAGGTTTACAGAAATGGACATGCATTGATAGATCAACAATAATAAGTAACACAAGCATTACAGCGGGTGTGAAATTAGGGGTGGTATGTCGGCGGAGCCTTATTTTCCGTGGAAAAAATAACATTCATTTTCCCTTTACATATGTCAAATGAATGTTAAGTTCGAGCAGTTTTAGCCAGCTGTGCAAGCTGTTGAAACTCGTATTTTATTTTCTTTTTCGATTTTGGCTCGTGAATCGGCCATATGTGACAAAGGCAGCAATGATCATCGCGATAAAGCCAATATCGCTCGCGGTATTCTGCGCCAAGCCGAGCAACAGACACACATTCGTCACCAGATTGTTCGTTAGCAGCGCGATGGCAATGAGCAGTATCGGTCGCCATATGTTATATCGTCTCATATTCTAGCAACACTCCTGACCGGTTCTTCCTTGAATCTCTAAGGATAAGGTTAGATGCATTATATCATGAAATTGAAGCGCATACATTGAAAAGTTATAAAAAGAAACAGCCTGTTCGGAATAATTTCCTCCCGATCCAGGCTGCTTCATCCCCGTCTTGCGGGTCCGTTCGTCCTTGCAGACAAGCGCGCTTCTGCTGTCTTTAACCTTTATCCCAGCTTCTGACCACAATTCGGACAGAAGTTGGCGCCTTCGTTCTTCGTCCCGCAGTTCGGGCAGAAGTTCGGCTTTTGTCCGCCGCCGGAGGCTGCACCGCCGCTCGGCGGTTGCGGTGTATTCGAGCCGGAAGACGATGACCCGCCATTCTGGTTCATATTCTTCATCATTTCATTCGCCAGATTCATGCCCATCATCATGCCTGCCATGTCGGAGGCGGCGCCGCCGCCCTGAACCTTGCCGGAAGCAATGCCGTCGGTCATGCTCACCTGCTGGTATTTCTGCAGGTTGCCGATCATCTCATGCGATGCGGTCTTCGTAATCATATCCTGAATTTCCTTCGGGTAATTGAAGCTCATCACCTGGAAGCCTGTAATGGAGATGCCGTTGTCCATCACCTGCATATCCAGATCATCGCGGATGCCTCGGGCGATATCGTCCGCATTGGCCTGAAGGTTGAACATGTCCTTGCCTTCCCGGCTGATCCACTTCATAAGCAGCTGATCCAGCACGGACGTGATGCGAATCTTCACATCCTCGACCAGATAGCTGTTCTTGATGCCGGCGATCTTGTCAATCAGCGTGACGTAGTCGCTCACTTTGAAATTGAAGGTGCCGTTGGCACGTATCGGCATGCCGCCTGGCAGTTGCGGCGTCGGGATCAGAACCGGGTTCTGCGTGCCCCAGCGCACGGTGAACTCCTTCGTGTTCACGAACAGCACTTCGACCCGCATGCCGCTGTTGAACCCGAATTTAAAGCCTTTTAACGTTGACAGAAACGGGATGATCTCCGAGTCGATGTTGTACACGCCCTCATCCTTGAAAATGCCCTCGATTTTGCCATTATTCACAAACACAGCGTCCTGTCCGGCCCGGATGACAAGCTTGCTGCCCTTCTTAATTTCCTTATTGCTCCACTTCCAAAAAATCATGTCGTCCCGAAATTCATCCCATTCCACCACATTGGCGAACTGGTTTCTAAAGAATCCCATCGATACTCCCATCCCTTCTGTTAAAATGAACCTCTGCTGCCGCTGTGCGAATGCCCGCCGGAAGTCCGGCCCCCGCCGCCACCTCCGAAGCCGCCACCGCCAGAGTTGTTGTTTCGTTCGATTTTCCTTTTGGTTGTTGTCGTATGAAGATATTGGTCTCTGCGGGCCCGTACGCCCGACACGCTTGAGTTCTCATAAGTGCGGCCATTGACGGTGACCCGGCCTCCGGCATTGTAAAGCATCAGTCCGACCACAACGCCGCCGATGACAACGGAGATGCCAATCTGAACCCAGATATTATTAAAAATGCTGTCGTCAGCCTCACGCGATGGGGAATACGCCGAACCGGAACCGCCGCCTCTACCGGAACTCGAACTGTTCCCTCCGCCCGAGCCTGTGCCCGAGCTGGTTCCCGAGCTGGTTCCCGAACCCATACCTGAATTCGAATCCGTGCCCATATCCGGTTCCGGGGTTATGCCCATGTATTCATATACATCCTCGATGTACTTCTGGAAGGCAAGTTTATAGTCGCCGTTCGCCATATCGGGCGTAATGTGATCACGAATCTCGTCCGCCCTCTGATTGTTCACATATTCCTCCGCCTTCTTAAAACCGGCAACATAAAACTCGCGGTGGTACATATCCACCATCAGGATGGCCGTGTTTCCGTGAGGCTGATCGTAACCTGGCGCATATTCATCATAAAAGTCCTGTGTCATCCTCATCACATCATAGGCATCCGGACCATCCACCGTCAGGATCATAATGTCCGTCTCTCGTTCAGCCGACCGTTCATTTGCCAACTGATTCAGCTCTTCATACTCCTCGGTTGTGAGCAGACCGGCATCATCAAAGATCAGCTGTTTCTCATCGGCCCTGGCCTCCGTCGCCCAGGAAAGAGCCCCTGTCACGATCATCACGATGAAAAGAAGGGAAGCCAGCAGGATCCGAGCTCTTCTCATTAGGAACCACCTCCCTGTATGATGAGTGATATCAGCTGTTGAACGAGGAATGCTGCTCCCGAGATGCCGGTGAACCACGCAGTCACTTTCAGCTTGCTGATCGGCGGCCTCCCTACCACCTTTCCGGTCTGTCCGTTCATAGCGAATATATAATTTTTCTTATTATAGCTGTAATTGACCATCCATACCGGAAGCAGCACATATTCCGCATGCTTCGCTCTGGTATCGATATCGACATCGGTATAGCTTACCGTGGAATAACCCGTTACCGTGGATGAAATATAGGAGTCGATAAAACTTCTGATTTTGTCCTTGGCCCGAGGCAGCAGCTGACTGTCGGTGTAGCTGTATTTTTCAGCGATGTAACCGGCCAGATAAGGGGTTTTAAACTGCTCAAGCTTGCTGTAAGGGAACGGCTCCAGCTTATCCATGAGCTCGTCGTTCATTTTCTCCGAAGCGTCAATCGGCACCTTCACGTATTCCAGATGAATGTCCCTGTATATGCTGTAATGCTTCGTTTCCGTATACTCATAATCGCCCAGTCTGTAGATCCGGACCTTCGTCGCGCGGCCATGGACCTCTACATCGCTCTTCAGATCATAGAGCCAGAACGGAACGTACACCCCGGTGATGCTCTGCACCCGATTGGCCGTCATAAATCCGCTTGGGGTCAGCAGCCCTTTCCTGCACCATTTCCGAAAAGCCTCCATCGCCTGCTCCTTGCTGATCGAGAACGGAATGATCTGCGCCGGAGCAAGCTTTCCCGCAAGCCGGTCGCCAAGCACAACGGCCGACCCGCAAAAGGTGCAGTTCGTTGCGCTCGTCTCAGGCTCTGTCATAATGACGGCCCCGCAGCTGTTGCAGTGATATTCTCTCGTCCTGTCCTCCTCGGAAAACACCACGTTCGTGAGGGGATCAGAGATAGATTCAATATGATCTTGTCGTCCGCAGCTTTGGCAGGATAATGCTCCCGTATTCGCATCAAACACCATACCGCTGCCGCAGTTCGGGCATTTATACTCAATTACCGGCATTTGTTCACCTCGATCAGCCTATCTATGCGGCTATTCCTTTGGATTTAATCTGGCCTTTAATGCGGCCAGTTCGTCTTCAGCGCTCATCGTCTTCGGTCCATCAACCTCGCTGCTGGAGCCAGTACCCGCATTAACCCCCGCGTCGGGTCCAGCGTTCGACCCACCTGCACGCTGCTCCTTCTCCAGCTGTGCAATCAGGTCATCCAGATCGTCTTCCTGGGCTCCTCCCCGCAGCTCAGCCAGCGCCAGCGCCTCGTTCAGGGCCAGGCTTGCTTTCTCCTCCATGGCGGACAGCGCCGCATGCGCTCCCCCGGCGCCCGCGCCTCGCTCGTTCAGTTCCTGCTGCGACTTCGCCGCGGCCAGCTTGCCCTTCAGCTCCGCATAGCGGGCTTCCAACTGGCCGATATCCTTCACCAGCTTCGCTTCCATCTCCTTCATCTTGGCCAAGTTCGAGGCGGCCGCATCATAGGCTTCCTGAAGAGGGGCAAGCTTCTCAGTTTCCAGCGCCTTGCGCTCCAGAAACTTGAGTGCATCCTCGTCTTTGCCTTCCATCGCCGCTTTCTCAGCATACCGCTGCAGCTTGCGCACGTCAGCCTGACCTTCGTCCAGCGCCCGCTTCGCTCTTCTCTCCTGGGCAACCTGCGACTCCGTTTCGGCCTTCACCTGACCGAGGTCGCTGCGCAGGGCCTGCATATATTCCTTGATCGTCTTCTCCGGGTCTTTCGATCTATCCAGCCAAGCATTCACGTTTGCCGCCATAATATCCCTGAATCTCGACAAAATCGTCATCACGAACCTCCTTAAAAAGGATGATATGTCTCCTAATAATACATGATAAATGGGATGAAGGTTTCATTTTAGGTGAATTTGTATCTATTTGTCAGAAATCAATCATTGATTGTGAAAATAGTCACTTATTGTGGTGTCAGCCCGTGAACTGCAAAAAGAACGCCCCGATCACTTCTGCTCAGGCAGATAGATCGAGGCGTCCTTCGAGCTACAGGATGGCTGTGTGCGTTGCCACTTCGTACTTTTGTGACTTTGTGTGATTTATCATACAAATCCTAGGCTAAATCCAGGGATGACCAGCCATTTGTACGAATCATCATACAAATTCCCTCGTCATCCCCTCCAGGCTTCTGATTTTATATGAAAATCATACAAAATCGGCCATTTTACTGAATATCGGCTTGACCTGTACGAAAAATCATACAAGTCCTCCCCTTATGTTATTCCTGTACATGCAATTGGTACATGTATGGGGATACAAGCTTCTACAACCGCCTGCCACGGCTTACATACGCAAACAAGCGAGCCGAAGGAGCTCTTCCCCTCTCAGCTCGCTATACTTCTTACTTCTTACTTCTTGCCTCTCACTTAAACACCAATGGTTAACCAGACAACTATAACCCATCCAGCGCCTACAACGAAGAGCCGGTCTGATAATTCAGCAGCTGCCTGAAGGTGCCCTTGCTTTCCTGGGCCAGCTGCTGATAGCCCCCCTGCTGTACCACCTGTCCCTGCTCCAGCACGATCACCTGATCGGCGTGGCGAATCGTGGACAGCCGATGAGCGATAACAATGACGGTCATGCTGCCCTTCAGCTTATCCAGCGCCTCCTGAATCCGTCTTTCATTGTCGCTGTCCAGAGCGCTTGTCGCTTCGTCCAGCACAAGAATAGATGGCCGTTTCAGGATGGCTCGGGCCAGCACAATTCGCTGGCGCTCTCCCCCGGATAAACGTATTCCCCGATCGCCGATCACCGTATCCAGACCCTGAGGCAGCCGCCTCACAAAATCATCGGAGGAGGAAAATTCCAGTGCCGCCCACAGCTCCTCATCGGTCGCTTCCGGCGCCACCAGTTTCAGGTTATCGCGGATGCTTTCATTGAACAGAAATGGATCCTGCGCCACATAACCGACCGCATTTCTTAGCGCCATCAGCTGTGTCTGGTCCTTGAGGGATCGGCCATCGACCAGAACCTCTCCGCGTTCAGGCTGAATCATCCCCATCACAAGGTCGATCAGCGTGCTCTTCCCTGCGCCGGATTTGCCGACAATGGCCGTCATGCGGTTGGCGGGAATGAACACACGGATTCCGCTTAATGCGTACTCGGCCGAGGAAGGATCGTAACGGTAATCGACATCCCGGCATTCAATCCCTTCCTGCATATGAAGCCGCGGAGCGACCGCGGCGCTCACCGCCCCTGTCATCTCCCGCTCCGCTTCATACTCCTGCTGCAACTGCCGCATGGTGCGAAAGGCGGGAAGATTCGATACGAGCTGCTCGGAGCTCGTCTGAATGCTGATGAACCTCGGCCATAGCCGTGTAAAAATAAGCACCACCACAAGCAGCGATTCGGCCGGCGTGCGCAGCACCTCCAGCGCCAGAAACACAAAGCCGGCAATCAGCACCACCGAGGACAGCCGGTAAATAAGCTGTGACAGCGCATTGATCCGTCCGAACCGGATGAAGTTCTCCTCCATCTGGCCCGACAGGCGGCTGAACCAGCTCAGATGCGACTGCTCCAGCCGGTTGCTCTTGATATCCTTGATCCCGCTAAAATGGTCCGTAATCCCCGCAAAATAGCGCTTGGACAGCTCGGACGTCTGTTCGCCGATCGACTTCGATTTCCGGATGAATCTGCGTCCGAACAGTGCCAGCAGCCCGCCGCTGATCAGGACGGTCAGCGTAAGTACCGGCGACAGCCAGAAGGCCAGCCCGATCTGAACGAGCGTGAACAGCAGAGAAGATATCATCTGGAGAAACAGGAAGGTGCCCTGGTTCACGCGGCCCAGCTCATTGGACATCACATGATGAAAGTCGGACTTGCGCTTGCGCAGGAAGAACGCCCACTTGGCATGCAGCAGGCCTTCATAGGTTTCCATCCGAAGCGTGCGAATGAATTTCTGCAGAATGGCTGCATTTAGGATCGACTGACTCCGGGTCAGGAGAGCCTGACCGCCGACAATGATCACGAACAGGATCAGCACGCTTGTCAAACTCGGCTTCCACGACCAGGAACGGAGCAGCTCAAGCAGATGGGACACAAGCGGCACGCCGCCCATATCGCCCTGGAATACCCCGACCAGGCCCAGAAGCGGAATGATCAGGTATAAGCCGATCCCTTCCAGCAAACTGATCAGCAGAATCAGGAACATATTGAGATATAGTCTGCCTCCGGCGATCTGACGCAGTTTACGAACATAATAGAATAAATCCTTCACGGTCATAACTCCTTATACGCAGTAGACACCCTATGCCTTCACTCACCCTATGCCTTTCCCCATCTTCTTCTTCTCCCACGCCATGAACTTCACGCACCTTCATACATGCACTTCCTACATGCAGTAAGACATTTTCATGCACGATATCGGCTATATGCGCTGGCGCTTGACGGCCGCCGCTGCCCTGCTCCTCGCGCTATCCTTGCCAAAAATACCGACAACGGCATATCGCTCATGCCCTTCCTTGCCTGTCACGATATACGAGCCGCTGCGAAGCCAGGCGTGCGCGGCCATCTTGCCGTGGTCATCCCGGCCGCTGCCGAGATACAGCGTGCATGCCAGACCTCTTCGCTCCAGCATTTTCATCGCCGCCACCGCCTTGACCAGACACTGGCTCTCCCACCAGGTCACCCGGCTCATCGTATGGATCGCCCTGGAAATTTGACGAAGCAGCTGCTGCTCCCGCTCTGTACAGCCGCTGATTGGCGTCTCCTTCATATATTCGCCAAGGGTATGTCTGACCTTGTGGAAGGGAAGCAGCTTGAATATCCTCCCCCAAGCCAGGAACAGATACGCCTCGATGAACATGAACCGCATAGGCCATGGATAGGATATGAACCGGCGCGCTTTTCGAAGCAAGCTCATTCCGCTCTTGTCACCCGGATCAGGCCTTCGGTTGCCAGCTGGTTCACAAACCTCTCCACCTGCTGTCTGCAAGTGTCCGGCTCGATCTCATATTCGGCTACCAGCTGCTCCACCATCCCCGTGACCGAGATCGGCGATTCGGCCAGCTCCCAGATCCGCCCGCCGATCCGGCCCAGGTTGTAATATTTACCGCTTTCAATATTGAGCATCACTTTCTCGCCATCCATTTCGCTGACCAGAAAGCCCTCAGACTGCACAATCAGATCCTCGGCAGTGATAATCTCCGTGTTCATCCATCGTTCCCTCCTTCGGTGATAACATCAGACAGCCATCAACATCATAGTGACGGTTGTTTCATCCGCCGCCAGAACCATAGAAACGGCCGCAACGGATAATAAAGAAAGCGCAGCGGCTTGGGCAAAGGAAGCATCAACGCGTCCCTTGAGCTCGGGAGCAGCTTACCGGCAATGTAGGCTACGCGCTGCTTGCCTGACATAAGCAGGAACAGGTAGCGGTGATAATGCCAAGCGACGCTTTTCTCCGGCACCGGATTCAATTGGACCATTCGTTTTATATAATGAAGAGCCATTCCGGCGAGTCGATAAGAGCGCACACTCACCGTCTCGTCCGCTAGCGCTTTCGGAACCGCCGCAGACAGCAGCTGACCTGACAGCAGCAATGCCTGGCCTATATAGTGCCGGCCTCCATGCAGCTTAAGATGCGCGATCATATTCGCGCTGCTTGATTGTGGCAGCAGATCCGCGATATCCAGAAGCCACCGCAGCCGGAACCATCCGTGCCTGGCGCCATGCTCCGCAAGATAATGCAGCAGGTCCTCGCCTCCAATCCCGTAGAAGGACTGGCCCGACAGCACGATTTCCTTTCTCCGCGACCACAGATCGTCGAAGGTGCAGTCCTTGCCGGAATGCGGACTTAACTGCCAGTGAATTTCGACCTGGACCCCGTGCTCCGGATGCTCCATCGACAGATGATGGCTTTTCCTTTTCCAGTTGTTCAGGAGCCATTCCTCCTCCGGCACATATCCCAGCTCGATCAGAATTTCCCGGGCCTTCTCCACATCCCGGTCGTCCACAAGCACGTCCAGATCCTTGGAGGACCGGCGTGCCATATCCCCATACAGCTGTAAGGCCAATAAGGGGCCTTTTAGCCAGAGGCTGCGTATGCCGCTGTGCTCGAATGCCTCGCGGACCTGACTCATCGCCCTGCCCAGATGCAGCATCTTCATCATGTTCTGATGATAATGGCGATGCAGAAACGGAATAACATGTTCCGGAACGAGCGCCGAATGCTCTTGCAACGCCAGATACACCGGCGGGACCACCCGATGATGAACCACCAGCTTATTGAACAATGCCCAGTCGAGGTCCGCGGTTAATGGCCTTAACGCTTCCGTATCCAGCTGGCGCTTGCCCAGTAGATGAAGCAGCAATAACAACTCCCTGGACAGATCGTGGACGTATAGCGCATCAGCAGTATTGGTCATCATGATTCACCTCGCCTGCTGTCATAATGACAATAATGGCGCCGGTTCCTTCAAGCCGCTGTTCATGCCCGGGCGTCCGACGGAATAGTACACGATATTCGTGCCCGAAAGCTGCTCTTCTTCATATATATTTCTGCCGTCGATCAGGTATGGCGATTTCAACCAGCCTTCAACCTCCAGCGGCTCCTGCTCCTGAAATTCCTTCCATTCCGTCAGGATGCAGAGGGCATCCGCTTGCCAGGCGGCCTCCCGCGCAGTGCTGCAGTATACAATGCCATCCGAACCGTACTCTTTACGAAAATTGTCTGCAGCAACGGGATCGTACGCCTGTACCTGCGCTCCCCTTTTATGCAGCTCGGCAATGATTTCAAAGGCCGGGGCGTCCCGGACATCATCCGTCTCCGGCTTAAATGCCAATCCCCATACACCGATTGTGGTGCCAGCCAGGTTGCCCAGCAGCCCTTCCAGCTTGCGGATCACATTATAACGCTGCTCCCGGTTCACATCGACCACCGATTTGAGCAGCTTGAAGTCATAATCCATCTGTCCGGCAATTTGAATGAGCGCTTGGGTATCCTTCGGAAAGCAGGAGCCGCCATATCCGATCCCGGCCTTCAAGAAGGACGAGCCGATGCGCTTGTCAAAACCCATGCCATAAGCCACCTTGGTCACATCAGCTCCGACCTTCTCGCATATGTTCGCAATCTCGTTGATAAATGAAATTTTCGTAGCGAGGAACGCATTGGATGCATACTTGATCATTTCAGCACTGCGTATATCGGTGACAATCAGATGATCCGTCAAGCGGCTGTGCAGCTCTACCAGGCATTCCGCAGCCCTTGCACTATCCGTGCCGATAACGACGCGGTCCGGATTCAGTGTATCCGAGACGGCAGTCCCCTCCCGCAGGAATTCGGGCACCGATGCGATGTCAAACACTTCCTCCGTATGCTGACGGATCATATCTCTGATGCGCTCATTCGTACCAACCGGGACCGTGCTTTTGGTCACGATGATTTTGTAGCCGTTCATCGCCTGACCAATCTCCGCAGCGGCTTGCTCAATATAGCTAAGATTCGCCTGTCCGTTCGGCAATGATGGCGTCCCTACGGCAATGATGACAAGCTCGGACGCCTCTACGGATGCACGGAGATCGGTGGTGAAGCTCAGCCGTCCAGCCTCCCGATTGGCGCTGATGAGCGGCTGAAGCCCGGGCTCGTAGATCGGCACTTCGCCCCGGTTTAGCTGATCAATCTTGGCTTCCATTTTATCTACACAGATGACCCTGTTGCCAAGCTCTGCGAAGCAAACCCCGGACACCAATCCGACGTAACCCGTACCGATTACCGTTATTCTCATTGTTTTCACTCCTACTTTAAAAGATTTACCGGATATCCTGTCAAACTTGCTTCCAGAGCCGGAGAACGGGACATGTGCGTCAGCTCATCACAATCTCCTTGATCTCTTCCCAGTCCATCGCAAGCCTGACAATGTCATCCTCAATCAATTGACTTCCGGTCTGTACCTCGATGATTTCTATATCCGTAATCGCACGCAGGCTGTGCTTGGCCTCCGCCGTAATGAGCACCACGTCTCCCTTGCCAATGATGCGGACATCCCCGTCCAGAATCATCTCGCCGTGCCCGGACACGACCGTCCACACCTCGCTTCGCAGCAGGTGGTATTGATAGCTCAAATTTTTGCCCTCCAGCACACAGATCCGTTTCGTCAGCACCTCGTTGCCGTTCGGATACTTCGTGTAATCCAGTACACGGTAGCGCCCCCAGCGCCGTTCTTCGTACATCGGACGCTGATCGCCGAACTGAAGCACTTCCTTGATCCGTTTGCTGGCATGTTTATCGGACACGAGGATGCCGTCAGGGCTTGCCGCAACAATCAAATTGGGAACTCCGATCACCGTGATCGGTATGTCCAGCTCGTTAATGACATGGGTGTTAACACAATCTGTGGTGAGCGTGCCTTTCCCCACAAGCGGCACTTGGATTTCCTCGGTAAGCACATCCCAGGTGCCAAGATCCTTCCACATCCCCTGATACGGTAAAGCGACAATCTTGTTCGCCTGCTCTACAACCGCGTAGTCAAAGCTCGTTTTCTCGATCTGACCGTACTGCTTGAGCAGTTCGTCATACTGAATAGGCAGGGAGCGATCTTCCAGATACTGAATCACGTACCCGAGCCGGAATGCGAATACGCCGCAATTCCACAGCGCAGACTGCGACATCAATTGCCTGGCCAGCTCTTCATCCGGCTTCTCCACGAAGTGGCTGACCTTGAAGTAGCCGGTGCCATCCTCCAATTCGGAGGCTGCTTCAGGGACGATATATCCGAACTTGGAGGACGGGTGATCCGGCGACACCCCGATCAGTCCCAAATCAGCGTCCGTGCCTTGCATCAGCTGCTCCAGTTCCTTCACTTTCTCAAAGAAATGGTTCTCGACATAAGGGTCAACGGGAAGGACAACGATAATATCCCGCAGGCTTACCCCTTTAACGGAATATAAATAACAGGCGGATAATGCAATCGCCGGAAGCGTGTCTCGGCGCTCGGGCTCCACGATGATTTCCGCTTCATACCCGAGCTGATTTTGCAACAACTCGACCTGCGATTTCCCGGTGGCAATGACCGACGATTGCTGCAGATTCATCTCGCCGAGCTGCCCCCATACCCGCTGAACCATGGACACACGGTCACCCGAGCGGGTGTTCAGAATTTTCAGAAACTGCTTGGACCTCGTTTCATTCGATAGCGGCCACAGCCGGTTACCGCTGCCTCCGGACAATAAGACGACTTGCACGCTTACCAGCTCCCCTCCGCTTGCGTAATCTTCGCTTCTCTTTCTTTGGACTGGAGCAGCCGGTCAATGCTTGAGTACAGCTGCTCCATGAATACTTCCTCACCGAACTTCTCGGCATGCTCACGAATCCTTGATGGATTCCATTCATATTCATCAAAGCGGCTGAGGACGTCAGCCAGCGAATCGACGGTTTGCGCCTCAAAGAACAGCCCCGTCTGCCCGGCCAGCACCGTGTCCAGCGCTCCACCTTCGCGGTAAGCAACGATCGGCCTGCCGCATGCATTCACTTCCAGCGGCGTGATTCCGAAATCCTCAATCCCGGGGAAAATGAGTGCCTTGCAGCGCTGCATATAGCCCACAACCTCCTCATCGCTTCTTCTTCCGAGGAAGACGACACCCTCTCCTGCCCGTTGTTCCAGTCTAGCCCGGTCAGGGCCATCGCCGATTACAATCAGCTTGTGCCCCAGTTTCGTGCAGGCCTCGACAGCCAGATCGATTCGCTTGTAGGACACCAGGCGGGACACAACGAGGAAGTAATCCTCCGGCGCCTCATCGGAGATACCGAAGCGGCGGATTTCGACGGGAGGAAAAATAATCGGGGCATTCATGCCGTACCACTGCCGGATTCGCTCTTTCACAGCCGTGGAGTTAGCAATCAAGCGATCCACCTGTCTGGAATTGCGCCGATCCCAGGCTTGCAGCGGGAGCGTCAGCCATTTGGCGATCCGCTTCAAAGCGCCAGGAACCTGGACGCCTTCCATATAGGACTCGAAGTTCCATGCAAAACGCATCGGGCTATGGCAGTAGCATACATGCAGCGCTCCCCGTTCCTTGCGTACGCCTTTGGCATAAGCGCTGCTGGAGCTGAGAATAAGATCGTACCCCTTCAGCCTCATCGACCCTACCGCGAAAGGATACAGCCAGAAGAACAGTTTGAACCTGTGCAGAATTCCCGGGATGCGCTGCATCCACGTCGTGTGAATGACAGCGTCCTGCAATTCGGGCATCAGTTTGTCCCGGTCGATAATCGTCGTATAGATGGGCGCCTCAGGGAACATCTTGTGCAGCACGGCCACCACCCTTTCGGCGCCCCCCATCTGATTGAGATAATCGTGGACAATCGCCACTTTCAGTTTCTGCATTACATCATCTCCTTTGCCTGCTGGCGATCCATGGCCGGAGCGCTGGAGCTATTCAGCAGCTGATGGTAAATCCGCTCCACCTTGCGGGATGTCTCTGTAATGGAGAACATGGCTTCTGCTCTTTCTTGTCCGTTCTGGCTCAGCTTCAGCCACAGTGTCTCGTCATCCAGCACCCGCCGAATGCAATGAACAAGCTCGTGGCTCCCGCTGTCATACATCAAGCCGCTTTCGTTGTGCTCTATAATCTCGGGCACGCCTCCGCCGCGTGACGCTACGACCGGTGTTCCCTGGGACATGGCCTCGATGATGACCCTGCCAAACGGCTCGTTGTCCGAGCATAATAAAAGGAGATCCGCTCCGCAGCAGATCTCCAATATATCTTCTCTAAACCCAGTAAATACCACCCGCTCCTCAAGTCCCAGCGCACGTGTCTTCGCTTTCAGCTTGGCGAGGTAGCGCTCGTTCTCCTGCCGGAATTTGGCCTCTCCAACAATCCACAAGACGGCGTTACGCCCCTCCCGAACTAGCCTGGACAAGGCCTCAAGCGCATCCTCCTGCCGTTTCCACGGCGCGATCTGACCAATGATCGCCAGCACCTCCGCATCCGGCGGGGTTTGAAGCTGCTTGCGGATCCTGTCCCCGATCTCCCGCCTCCGGCTAGGATCAACCGCTCGGAGCTCGACGCCATTGTGCACGAGATGGACCCTGTCTACGGGCGCCGCATGCGATATGCCTTGAATGACCGGCTCGGAAATGCCGATCAGCGCCTGGGCCGTGCCGGCCATTCGCCCGACGACCCGCCCGATCACCCCTTGGGGCGGCATATCTCGGATATGCCATACCACCGGCAGCCGGTGATACCAACGAAATAGGCTGGCCATTATGCCGGCCCTAATCGAGTTCGCGTGAATCAGATCGACTCCGCTTCTTCTTATCGTCCGGGCCAGCTTCCAGCCCGCCCACCAGGTCCCTGCCGCATAAACGGCCAGCATTACCGGGTTGCGGGTCATTCTGGCCCGGAAGCTCGGAAGCGGACAGACCTCGATGCCATAGCTTCGCGCCTTCGCCAGCAGCTCGCCTTCCGGGGCGAACAGGACCGGACTGGCCTCGGTCATATGTTTGGCTGTCAGCAGCAGGCTAATCTCTGCACCGCTGATCGTGCTTGTATGGTTATAGAAGGCTATTTTCATGATCGGAATACCTTCCTCTTATCAACTTCTTCCTTGAACACCTCGGTCACCGCTTCAGCCACCCGGCTCCAGGTGTACTTCTGCAATACGAATTCCCGGCATGCTTCCCGGGACGGAAGGAACGACTCCTGATTGAGCACGTCGATAATCTTCCGGCCAATTGACTCTGAAGTGCCGTCTTGAAACATCAGCTCATCCGAAATCTGGTGCAGGATTTCCCTTGTCCCGCCGTATGGCGTCCCCAGCACAGGCGTTCCGCAAGCAAGCGACTCTACGGTAATCAGGCCGAATCCCTCAAGGGTAAGCGTGGGGACGATGCTGATATCCGCAGCCTGATAGCGCCTGACCAGCTCTTCGTTCGAAATTCTTCCAAGCAGCTCGACGTTCGCGGACAGTCCCAGCTGCCGGATCAAGGTCTCGTATTCAGCGCGCATCGGCCCGTCTCCGCCAATCCACAGCTGCGTGCCGGGATGATGGCGGACCACTTCAACCATGGCCTGAATCAGCCGGTCGATCCCCATCCGCTTCACCAGCCTCCGTATGCAGAACAGCACCGGCTGCCCAGGCTTGATGCCAAGCTCAGTCCTCAACTGGTCACGATCCGTATGCGGACGGAACAGCTGATGATCCACAGCACCCGGGATGATGTGAACCTTGCTCGGCTCCACACCATAGGTTTCCGTCAATATGTCGCGGAAGTATTCGCTGAGCACAATAAATCCGTCTGAGCGGCGGTAGGTCAGCTGTTCCACCTGTTTTTTCACCCAGTACTTCGCACCTTTAACCACCCCGGCCCTGGCCTTCTCCTCCACCCTGGACTCCATCGCCCACGGCCCGTGGAAATGGGTAACGATCGGGATATGAGCAGGAATATGCTGCCGTGTCACCATCGTGGTATAAAAGGCAAAATGCGGGTTGAACACATCGGGCTGAAAGCTGCGAATCGCTTGGACCGTGTGCCTTTGAACCGACCTCATGCGCGGGAGAAAGTGGCTGGCCTCAAGCTCGCCCGTGGCGTTATGAATATTGTGTTCCTTCGGCAGCTCGGCTCCCTTGGGGGCTACTACTAGTCCCAGCCCTTGATGGCCGTATTCCTTCATCGCTTTTGCATAATCGGCAAAATACCGGTTCAATCCGCCATGCTGAATATCAATCCATCCCATTCCGGTCGATAGCACATTCATGGTTATCTCTCTTTCCTCCATAAGTTTGGGCAGGCTGGGCCCTGTAGTTAACAGCCATTTGATAACATGCCAAGCGGGCTCTGGCAGCATTATCCCAAGTGAAGCTCTGCGCCGTATGATAGGCGTTATATCGCAGCTTCGTCAGAAGCTCCGGGTGATTGATCAGCTTTTCCAATGCCAGTACCATATGCGCCACGCTGCGTTTAGGGATGAGAAGTCCATCCTCGCCATCGGTTACAATGTCGCCTGGACCCGCGGTATCCGTCGTCACAGGAGCCAGCCCGCATGCCATGCACTCGATTAGCGTCTTGCCGAACCCTTCGGACAAGGTAGGAAACAGCTTAATGTGGTACCCCTTTAATAAATTCGGGAGGTCGCGATGGCTATACGACCGGATAACCGTGACCCGATGCCGCACCTCAGCGTCAAAATCAGACAGCACCCTCTCCTCCTCGCATCCGGTTCCCATAAAAGCCACCTCGACATTCGGATACCGGGCGAGAATCTCTCCCAGCGCTTGGGTGCTATACATAATGCCTTTTCGATGAATGTAGCTGCCCACCTGTGCGATTCGAATGACGGACGTATTCTCCATCCCCATCTCATCCAATGGCGGGTTCAACAAGTAATCCGGGATGCCATTAAACACCGCCTTCACTTGCCTCAAGTCCTTGTCTAACTGATGCTGGACGAAGCCCTCGTCCTGGGAATTCAGGACAATCGAGTAGTCCGCCCTTTTAATGGACTGGGATACCTCCCAGATGCGGTAGCCTCCCCAATAGACAAAATACTTGTTGCTCAGCTTCAAATGACCCAGCCGGTTCTCCTCCAACACTTCCTCATGCGCCAAATGCTCAAGACCATGACTGCTTGCGACAATCGCCGGACGTTTATGGAAATAAGACAGTACCCAGCTGTCGCCCGAAGCGATATCAAGCACATCATACGCCCGCCATTTCGACCGTTTGGAAGCGAGTCTCCAGGGGAATATCAATTTGTCGAGAATGCCGCCCTGAAACACTTTTAAGTCATCCATAAAATAGGTGTCCACATGGACCCCCAAGTTCCTTAATGCATCTGCAATGGCAAGCCTCGTTCCGGATACGCCGGAATTCAAGTTATGATCCGTATTGGCAATCATTGCTACTTTCATCGGATTCACTCCAATTGCTTAATGGTGAAGCTTCCAAAGCTTCAATCACTCATCCTTGCTCGGAATTGACTAAACGGTTCTCACGGACCAGCAGTTCCTCATAAATGCGCAGCGTTTCTTTTGCAACCCGCTCGACCCTATAGAAATCCAGCCCCTGCTGGGCAGAGCGCTTGTATTCTTGACGCAACTCTTCATCGCTTAACATGGTAATCAGCGCCTCTGCCAGCTTATCCGGCGACTGTGGGGGAACCAGCATTCCTGACTGTCCAAAGTCCAGCGCCTCCGGTATCCCGTCCACCTCCGTGGCCACGATGGCACAGCCTGACTCCCTCGCCTCCAGCAGAACGAGAGGAAACGGGTCCTTATGCGAGGCCAGAACGAATACATCGGACGAACTCATATACCGCTTCGGATCGGTTTGAAATCCTTCAAAGTGAATTTTGTGCCGGCTCGCCGACTGGGCAGCCTGCTGTTTAAACCGTTCACTTTCCGGTCCATCGCCCACAATATACAGCTCCGAATCCGGGCATCGCGCCGATACGATCTCAAACGCCTCGATTAAATCGGCGATGCCCTTCCGCTCGTTAAGTCCGGCCACCGTCACGATGGAGCGGCCTTTAAGCTGCACGGCCTCCAGATCTTCACTCCTTCTGCTGCCGATCGTTCCATTAAGCACGACCCGCAGCTTCTCCTCCTCAATGCCGCGCCTCGCCATCGACTCAGCCACCGCCTGGCTTACGGCGATGACGGTGTCGCCCACCTTCATAAAGTCCGCACTCTTCTGGAATTCATTATGAACATGCGTTACGATCTTGTATTTCCGAAATCCCCTCAGATACCGTGAAAGGAGCGCGCCCGTCATCATGTGGGCATGGATGACATCAGGCTGAAACTGTTTGGTAATGCGCCGAAAATGAAAAAAAGCCTGCAGCAATTGCCACGGCTTTCTCGTTTGATCCAACCTGTAATGTTCGACTTGATGCCGCTTCAGCAGCTCTATGTATTCCCCGCCTTCCGAAGCCACAGCCACGCGATGCCCGAGCATGGCCTGCTCGCAGGCCACGTCAATCATCACATTCACAATCCCGTTTCCTGACTGCTTTACATGATTCGCAATGTGCAAGATATGCAAAGGTTCCCCTCCTTATGGCTCTCTCCGCTTTTTTCTCCTCTTCTCCATGGTTACATCGCGGCACTGCCGCGCTCTTTCTGCCTCCGTACCCGGTCGATCAGCCAGACAACATCACTTTTGGAGAACATCCAGTGGCGAAGCTCCACACGATGTTTGAACGTATACAGCAGAAATATGACCATCAGTTCGATCAGCGCCGTAGTCAATAAAGAGATCGCTGCGCCTTGTACGCCTAACCGCGGGATAAGCACATTCATGAATACAACATTGAGGCCCAGTGTTGTCGCCCGAATGATGGTTACCGTTCCCGGCCTTCCGATCGACATGAAGCCTTGAGAGAGTATCCAGCATACGCTCGTGATCGCCGTTTGGAAGAGCAGTATCCGAAATATGCCGATCGCCTCGACAAAGGATTTCCCATACAAGATCACCAGCAGATACGGAGCTATGATAAAAACACCTGCGCCGACAATCAATGTAACGATCGTGCTGATCCGGAACACTTTAAACGTCAGCTTCAACGCTTCCTCGCGCTCAAGACCCGAGGCTTTCGGGAACAGCACCGAGGTGACCGCGCCCTGAAGCGTTCTTAATATTTTGGCAAGATTCAGGGATACAACATAAAGACCGAGGCTGCTTGGCGACAGCAAGCCGACAACTAGAATTTGGTCAATATATCCGGATAACGTCCCGGCCACATCCGTGCCATAGGAGCGCACACCATAGCTCAAAAGCGTTTTGCCGGATTTCACCTTGTTCTTCTGTCTGATCTTGTACTCCGAAACAAGCTTGAACGTAATCCATGCCGTGACCGGAAGTACAGGGAACAGATACGCCACCGACGTATAGAACGGGTTGATGCTTCCTGTCACAACCAGGCCGCACAGGATTAGCAAGGTGCCCACCACCGGCAAATATCTGGTCAGATTGTAGAGATGATACTCCTCCCGCGACTGAAGTGCCGCGGTATTGATCGTACCGATCATCGTAATCGGCGACATGATGAGCGCCCAGACTGCAAAGCTGATAACCTCCTGGGAGTAGTCCTTCATCCAGAACGGGATCAGCACGGCTCCCACACCCATCGCCACGAAGCCCAGAATCACGCTCAAATACAAGGAAGTCATGTAGAGAGAAGCCTGATCCTCGCCCTTCTTCTTCATGTAATAGACAAGGGCTGCCGGGATGCCCAGCGTAAGGCAATAGGCCAGGAACGAGGGCCACATGATCATCGCGGCTTGTTCCCCCCGCCCTTCGGGCCCGAGAAACCTGGCGATGATCACGCCCGTCCCTACATTAAGTCCAAGGATGAATATATTGGAGGCAAATACCTGCAGTACATTGGCTAGACTGCCTCCGCTTCTTCTCAGCTTCATCAAATTTGTGATCGCCATTTTATTCTGTCCCTTCAGGTCTGTTTACTGGTATGGAATTTCACCCTAGAGGTTTCTTGAAACAAACTTAAATATTGAATCGACATCCTCCCCCAGGAGTTCCGTCCAGCATCCTCCCTCGCTTTTTGCGCCATAAGCTGGATGCGCTCATGGTTGTTAACCAGTTCCCGAAGTGCGCTTACCAGCGCCTGCGTGTCTTCGGGATCGTCCATTACAACCGCCGCGTCTTCGGACAACAGCTCCACAACCCCGCATCTGCTGCTCGTAATCACCGGCAAGCCCGTCGCCATCGCCTCCAGGATGACAAGGGAGAACGGCTCATACCTTGAGGGAAAAACAAACAGGTCGGAAAGGGACATAATGTCCGCAATATCCTTCCTATAGCCGAGAAAAACAACACGTTCGTTTAATCCGAGCTGCTCCGCCAGCTTCGGATAAGGGCTCTTATCTACATCGCCCAGGACGAGCAAATGAATATCCGGAACCTCGGCGAGCGCCTTGAGCACGGTGTCCAGATTTTTTCTTTTGGACTTGAGATCGCCCGCGAATAGAGCATATATCCTGTTCTCTTCAAGCTGAAAGTCAGCACGGTTAACAGATCTCGGATAAAATTCGTTCAGATCCACGCCGTTTGGCACCACCGTAATCCGGTCGGCTGCGATACCCGCATCCTGCACAAGCTCCTGCTTGACCTGCTCCGAAACCGCTATAATGTGCCTTGTTCTTCTCAGGAAGATCCGCTCCAGAAAAGCGTTCAGACTGTTGTATACCAGTTGGTACAGGCTGTGTATCGTTTTCCGCTCCCGAAACGGATGGTACTTGGATTTCACCCATGCACTATGTACAAAATGAATGCAATTAATGTCCGATCCAGCATAGGTAATGAATCCGTTAACGACCACCAGATCGATGCGACTCCGGCGAATCCACAGCGAGATTGCAGACCATATGGCGAAGGCCTGGTATCTTAACAGGAATGTTGGCACCCTTCGCACATGAATCTGAACCCATTCCACCCTGGGGTCAGATCTCAGATCTTCCGATAATTCGGACGAGATAACGATAATCTCATGCCCTTGACGAAGGGCCTCGATGATGACCTCATAGTTGACTCGCCCCTGCCCATCGCCTTTTTTCACTTTATGTGTCACAAAACAGATTTTCATCGGCTTACCTCTTTCAACAGACATACTCATCCCCCATCCTGGATCTCCGGCTTTGGAATAAAGCCAAGGGCGGTGATCCATAGCAGAATAAATCCGCTAAAACCCAGCAGCACGTTGCTGCCTAGCAGGAGAAAGAGCAGGGCGCTGCTCCCTGCAAACGAAATCGGCGAGAACTTTTTCTCGCTCTTGCTGGCTTTGAAGCCATGGATAAACAGAAATATCACGACAGAAATCAGGGCCAGGCCAAACGGCAGGCCAAAGGTATAGAACAGATTCAAATAACCGTTATCGAACACCTTGACCACATTGTCGCTTTGAGCAAGCTTGGCTCCCAGGCCGGAGCTTCCCAGTCCCATGCCGACCGGATTCCCCATAACCATCGACATGATATGGGTGGAGAACACCAGTCTTTCGTTGAAGGAATGATCCTCATCCAGCGAGCCGAAGGTTTCGATTCGCGAGGAGACTTCGCCCGCCCCTGGCAGCAGAGGAAGCAACAATTGATAAGCCATCACGATCAGGGCACCTAATAGTAACAGCTGCAGTTTGCTTTTCAGCTGCGACCGAAGGAAATACGCTGCGATCATAATGACATATGCAATCCAGCCCACGCGGACCAAGGTCAACAGCAGCGCAAAGGCGACGATCAGGATACCCACCATGCCAAAAGCGCGCCATTTCCTTTGCACTGTCATCAGCGCCAAGGCAGCGGCCAGAAACACACCCGCAGGCCCCGGAGAATTCAGCAATGAGAACAGCCGGAATTTCTGAGGCTCTGGCTGACCTATGGAGTTCATCTCGGAGGATATCATCCAGAATTCATCCCAGGGCGGCAGTGCCAGATATTGATATATGCCGTATGCCCCGACTATCACGGCAAGGAATGAGAACCATTTCAGCCACCTGTCTCGCACCTCGCTGCTAAATGGCGTAACAATCACGTAGATCATGACCAGAAACGGCACCGTATAATTTAATAGATCATAGACAGAGGAGAACCCATATTTCAGAAACCCCAGGCAGAATCCGTAGGCTAATGCGGCGCATAAAATTTTCAGCACCAGGCTAATCTTCGGATCCAGCCGCTTAATATGCTTGGCAACAGGCATAATCATCACCAGGCTGACACAATAGGGAATGAGAATGATGATGGAAAGGTCGGTGTACGATTGAAACGACCAATCCAGCAGCCGCCTGATCTCCGGGCTGATGACCCATAGCAGCAAGGTATAGGAAATGAGCATGTGAGGTCGGTTCAAGCAGAGATATAGCGCCATCAGCATACTGAGGAGCAGGAGAGTAAATTCCAGCATGCGCATGTGAAGCGAGCCTATAGAGCTGGCCAAGCCTACCATTACGCCGAGAATGACAATCCCCGCCAAGATGAGCACCATCTCGGCCCATCTTCCAAGGCGAGACTTGAAAGCGCCTAATCCAAAGAGCCTCTCCATGTTCTCCATCCTCCCCATCTGCCTTTTAAGGCGAGCCATGCCTTCTTGAACGCCGTGCCCTTCTGCGAAGGCAGCATTCGAATGCACTGCAGAAGACCAGGGGAAGACTTGCTGCCAACGATGATGATCCACAGAACATACAGAATTCTTCGAGCTCCGCTTAAGTGCTTCAGCAGGGAGTAGGTTTCGTTATGCGACATATTCAGAAAGGCGGTTTCGTTAAAAGCATTGCGCTTGTCTTCATCAAACCGCTCCGCCGGATAATGATCCACGCACACTTCCGGATCGTAAATCAGCTTCCAGCCCTGTTTCTTCACCGATAGGCTGAATTCCAGCTCATTATGGACCTGCGCCCCGGTGCCTTTTAAATTTTCGTCAAACCTGAGGCCCTCAATGGCCGCTCTTCGGTAGCTCATATTGGCGCCCTTCAGAATGTCTACCTCCCGAACGCCTCCGAGTCCGACATGATGATTGCCTATGATCCGGCCGTACGGCTTAATGACGCCAACCTCCTGCCTCTGGGCCGGAATGGGCTCCCCGCGCAAATGGACAATATCGCGCCCCCCGACTCCACCGACCTCGGGACGCTGTATATAGTGCTGCTCAATCTTCTCCAGCCAATCGGAATGAGGAATCGTATCATCATCAGTCAGCACAACAATCGCTCCGGTGCTGTGCTGAACCCCTGTGTTCAATGCATGAATCAGACCTGACTTCTCCACAAGGGCGATGGTTTGATTCGGCAGGTTTCGCAGCGACAGCGCTTGAAGCGTATCGTCATCCGTGCTTCTTACGACAAAAATGATTTCATCAGGGTATCGGCTTTGCTCCAGAAGACCATCCATACAGTTCATGAGTGCCTCAACCCGGTGATACGTCGGAATGATCACGCTTATTGTCATATTCATGTTCTACACAACTCCATTTAGTAGGCTGAGTTCGGGAATACCATCACTTTGACGGTACGCAGCATCACCTTGATATCCAGCCACAAATTTCTTCGCTCAATGTACTCCAGGTCCAGCTCCAGCATTTCCTGAAAACTGAGATTGTTGCGTCCGCTGACCTGCCATAAGCCCGTGCACCCCGGGCTGACGCTTAAGCGCTGTTTGTCATAGCTCGTATACTGCATCACCTCTCGCGGCAATGCCGGCCGCGGTCCTACGAGCGACATATCCCCGCGCACCACATTCCACAGCTGAGGGAGTTCATCAATGCTGGTTTTGCGAATGAATTTTCCGATCTTCGTAATGCGAGGGTCCTCTTTCATCTTGAACATGGCGCCGCCCACTTCATTCTGATCCAGCAGCTTCTCCAGCAGTTCCTCTGCGTTGGACACCATCGAACGGAATTTGTACATCCGAAACGGCCGCTCGTTCTTGCCAATGCGTGTCTGGTAAAAGAAAATGGACCCTTTCGGGTCCTCCATTTTAATAAGCAGGGCAACAAGGATAAAGAGCGGAGACAACAGCACCAGCCCGATGAGCGCGAGCATAACATCCATGATCCGTTTGATCACCAGATACGAAGCTTTGGAATCTCGCTCTTCCAATGCCGCCTTGGCATATTCCGGGGCGCTTTTGAAAACGACATCGACTTCGTTTCGTTGCGGATTAGGATACATCCTTTCGTTCACCTCATCAGCGTTTTGTTTTGGATTTTCTCGCGTTCAAGAATCGTCTCCATGCCTTGCAACAGCGGTGTTCGAAGCTCCTCGTACTGAAGTGCAAAATCCAGGGTCGTCATAATGAAGCCGAGCTTCTCGCCGACATCATGGCGGGTTCCCTCGAAATCATAGGCGTATACCCCGTCGCGCTCATTCAGCCTCTGGATCGCATCGGTCAGCTGAATTTCTCCACCGGCGCCTTCCTCCTGCCGTTCCAAGAAATCAAAGATTTCCGGCGTTAATATATACCTGCCCATAATCGCCAACCTTGAAGGCGCGTGGCCTTTCGGGGGCTTCTCGATAAAATAGTCCACCTTATATAAGCGGTCGATCTTTTCCAGCGGGGAGATAATCCCGTAACGGTGGGTCTGGTCTTCAGAAACCGTCTGCACCCCGATCACCGATCTCTGAACCTGTTCGAACTGCTCTGCCAGCTGCTGGATGCAAGGCACTTCGGACTTCACAATATCGTCCCCAAGAAGCACTGCAAACGGTTCGTCCCCTATAAAGTTGCGCGCACACCACACAGCATGTCCAAGACCTCGCGCTTCCTTCTGTCTTATGTAATGAATATCCACGTCGGAAGAGCGGCGCACCTCATCAAGAAGATCAAACTTCCCTTTACTGAACAAGTTATGTTCCAGTTCAAATGCATGATCAAAATGATCCTCGATGGAGCGCTTGCCCTTGCCTGTCACAATGATGATATCCTCGATACCGGAGGCAACCGCTTCTTCAACAATGTACTGAATCGTCGGCTTATCCACGATCGGAAGCATTTCTTTCGGCATGGCTTTTGTCGCTGGCAGAAAACGTGTTCCGAGTCCCGCTGCGGGTATAATGGCTTTTTTCACTTTCTTCATTTCTTCACTCTCCAACTCTTTTTATTTTTTTACATGCCAAAATCATTGTGATGGTGAATCAGAAGGGCTTAGCTATATGCTCTTCCGCTGAAAAAAACATAGCTAAGCCTTCTATAAGACCATAGGGCATTCAACCCATCCTCACATTACACCCTCGACAATCATGTCTAAGGTCCGATCAAGACCCACAGCGTAACCGAGTGCCTACAGTGATAAAGGTGCAGTAGACATTACCTGATTCAAGCTTGCCGAAGGCGCCTTCCTTCCCATTCCGGATTGTTGTCTAAGGCAGGCCTGATCCTGACGGGCATCTATTTATGGCGCGTTATTGCGCACGATTCAGCACGATCCCCAATAGGCGGGCATTGACGTGATCCAGCTGTTCCTTCGCTTTCCTCAGATTATGCTTCTGCACTTTTCCGGCTGCGGCCACGATGATAACGCCATCGCATAGCGGACTGACGATCGTGCTGTCCGAAACCGACAACATCGCTGGCGTATCGACAAGAATCACGTCATAATCCTCCTTCAATTGCGTCAGGAGCTCACGCATCCCCGGGGAGTCGATAAGCTCGGACGGATTCGAAGGAACCGGCCCGGAGGGAAGAAGGTACAGGTTGCTAATATCTGTCTCCGCAATGGAGTCCTGTATATTGCTGTGGCCCGACAACAAAGTGCTCAAGCCGCGGTGGTTTATCATGGAGAACATTTTGTGAAGGGAAGGTTTTCGCATATCCGCATCGACCAGCAGCACCTTCTTGCCCTCTTGGGCATACGTAACGGCTAGGTTGCTAATGGTGGTCGTTTTTCCTTCCCCGGGCTGGGAGGATGTCACCATTACCGTTTTCAGGTCTTGATCTTTGGAGAAGAACGGAATTTTAGCACGAAGCAAGCGATAGACTTCGGAGATAGGGGACTTCGGGTTCAGAGAAACAACGAGACTGTTGCTATTGATTGAGCGGCGCATACTGGTTTTCACCTACCTTTTGCTGTTTCATGGCCTTCGGCGGCTTCGGTTTCTTCATGTCGCCTTTGGAGATGCGGCCCACCACGGCGAGCACTGGGACATCCATGAGTCTAGTAATCTCTTCTTCCGTCTTGAGCGTGTCGTCCAGATAGTCGAGAAGAAACACAAAACCGATCGCCAGCAGAAATGACACCACGAAGCTAATCAATATGTTCATCAAAGGGTTAAAGTTAATAGGGGCGGGGGATATGCTCGTATCTGCCTCGCTCAAAATCGTGATGTTATCGACATTCATGATATGAGGGATCTGCTCCTTAAACACCATCGATACGGCATTGACCACATTGGCGGCCTTCTCATAGGAGATGTCCTGGTACATCAGGTTCATAACTTGCGAATTGTTAGCAGCCGAGACCGACACCTTCGCTGCCAGACTCGCCGAGCTTTCTCCTAACTCGGGATACTGCTCAACTACCTTGTTCATCACTGCCGAGGACTTGATAATTTCCTTGTACGAGTTAATGAGAAATATGCTGGTCTGGATCGTGCTGGTGTTGAGTCCGTCGCCTGAGGACTGGTTCACAATCAGCTTGGCATTTGCGGAATATACCGGTGTCGTAAAATAGAAACTTTTGATCCCTGCCGCCGCCATGGCTACGATCACAATGACTGCGATGATCCACCATCGCTTCTGAATCACCCGAAAATAATGCTTAAGCTCCATCTGTTCGCAACCCCCCGCGCTTAATGTAGATTCCTAATCATGCTTGTTTTGGAGTCCACTGAAACCCGTGACTTTTCATACTCGCACAATCCTCAATCCCAAATTGCTACGATTTGTATAGTTCATATCCCATAATTTACGATACAGATTGTATCATGTCAACGGTAATTTTCATGACTTTTCATAAGCGACGACACATTTCGTAGCAACGATTCCCCTAGCCATACCGCTTGTTAACGCTTACTCGTCTTGGATTTTGCCCCAAAAAAATACGGCCTCGTTAATCAAGGATTAACGAAACCGCAGATTGCACAAATAAGAAAAGCCCTTGTTATCACTATGGTACTGGGGGATAGCTTCAATTCATTTTCGTAATCTGAATATTGCCGTTCGCCATGGATAACAAGTATCGCTCCTGAGTGACCGAATCGGTTAGAATCACCCCGCTGCCTTGACCGCCAATCTCGAGTGAACTCGTCATATAACTATGCGGATAAGGCGAGTAGGAGCCGATATGGTCCCAGGTGACCATAACCCCGGCAATATAAGTGTCGCCTGATTTGGGAATAAATCCGATGCTGAAGTCGTAGAGAAGGCCGGTTTTGCTCGCGATCTCCCTCCCCCGCTGATGCTTCCACTCTTTATTTTGCCAACTGGAAGCGTCGTTGAAGATATACTCGTGGTTTTCCCCGCTGATACGTCCAATCGTTTTATAGTAAGGAGGGGTCTCATATTCTGTTTCCAGAATAAAATATTGCATCGCCAAGTTCCGGCCCGCATCCCCCCGATAAGGCAGTCTGTCTGCGTTAAATTTAATACTTAACGTCGGCGACCTATCGCCGTCCGGCGTTACCTTCAGAATGACCGGGTCTGAACCTAAAATCTGTTTCATCTCGTTGCTGATCGGCACGGGCACTTGATCCGCCCGCACCAGACTGAGCGAAGCGCCATTCGTGGCTGTCCAATTGGACAGCACCTCCGGATTTCGAAGCAGATTGGGCGACGAGACAGGCATTAGAGCACGATGCTCCCTTTCCATCATGCGGGTATGCAAGTCCTCGTTACGGTATATCGATGAAACTTTTCGCCGAATAACGACATCTGCCATTTCGAGTCCGGAAAGATCCGAGGCCTGATACCCGGTCAGTGTATCGATAAACGCGGTGCCTCTCGCACCCGGAGCAGACGATCTCCGCAGTTTTCCCAGATGCTCACTGATGGTGACCGGAGCCTGAACCGTGCCAAACCATGCAGCATACTGCTGCTTCTCCTCCCGGGGCTTCAATGTATCCGGCAACGGATAAGCCCAGCCCGAATGTTCGGGAGGGTAGTCCAGAACAGACCATGAGAACCCGAAGCCGAACATCCTCAAATTGGAGGTAAGCGACTTGGTCAGCAGTTTAATCGCCGCTTCTCCGCACTGCTCAAACTGGGCGTTTGTGAATATGCCCCTCAGTCCCAATACCGAAGGAGCACGGTTATAGTCGTCCACACCGCCATCAATACATTGATATATTCCATAAGGCGCAAACCCCATATGCACTCGATGCAAATTCACTTCGATTCCGCCGCGATGACCTGCATGCAGAATCGTACCGAGCAGGATTCCGCAGAACGCTCCTGTAATCATGCCGCCTTGATACAGATAATCCCCGGAGTTGATCCGGCAGTAGACGCCAACAAGCCCTCCCCAGTTGCAGTCATACGAATAGATATGTCCGTTGGTGCTGTTTAGCAGCTGTCCGACTTTCACGCCTAGCGTGCGGATGTTTCGGAATATCGGTTGAGCTCTGCCTGCGATTTCGATCCCCGCCGGACCCGGGGAGAACATCTCATACAGCCCTTGTTCAAACCGCTCCTTGTCGACCCAATTTGCCAGGTTCTTGGGCGTATAGCTTGTCTTTCCAGACACGGTGAAGTCCTCAAAGACCGCATGGATGCCAGCATCCTGGATTCGTATGCACGGAAGCAAGTCAGCTTCTTTATCCTCCGGATCCCAGATGATTCTGCTGCCCGCCTGGGCACCATCCACATAGGAGGCCACCCCGAAAATCCCCCGGCTATGATTCTCGATCGTCTGCCGAACCAGGTAGTCCCCGGCCGGGATAAACAAGCGGTATCTCTTGTCGCAAGCTTGCATCGCCGCCTGAAAGGCCGCCGTGTCATCCGTTATCCCATCCCCAACCGCACCGAACCATTTGACATTAACGCCCTGATCCTTCAGCGATTCATCGATCTTCATGAAATTGGAATTAAGCTCCTCCGGCTCTAGCGGATCAGCCTTTGACCCTATATTCATCCTCAAATTGTCTGTGAGCTTATCGGACATTCCTCATCCCTCCTTCCTACATAGTAGTCAATGGTGAAGAAATGGGTTCATTCATCTGCCTACTCTGCTGCTCGGATCACACCCATTTATGAAATTTCGAACGATTACGCTATTGAAACTAACGCCAAGCTGATATAATATACTATCCCAATGGATACATAATGTATCGAAAATCTTCTCATCGGTGAACATCTATATTATAGAAGCGTTTTCATAAAGGAGCCGTGCCATGCGAATGTTGTTAACTGTGATATGGGCTGCTGTCCTGCTCATATTTACCTGCTCCCTGAACTTTAACCTGCTCATCCGTTACCACATCATCAACTTCCGCTTTAATCCGTCTCCGGATTGGTCAGAGCTGCTCAGGCTGGATTTGTATTGGTCCGAGGTGGGATGGATCATACGCAAAATAGGACACTTCATCGGTTTCTTCATCCTTGCTCTCCTGGCATCCAACTTCGGCAAAATACGATCGGCCTTCCTGTGGTGCCTCGTCTACGCGGCCTTCACCGAGGTTCTCCAGCTCTTCTTCTTCCGCGGAGGACGAATATATGATGTGGTAAATGACGGACTGGGCATTCTGCTTGCATATCTATGCTGTGAACTGCTGTTCTCTGCAAAGGAAAAGGCGTCCATCCAGCCTAAGCAATAATGCCCATAACACTGTCACGAATACCTAAAACCAAAATTAGCTGTTGCTACATTACGTATACACATTATATAATTGGGTAGATACATTTTGTATCGAAGTAGATGAGACAGGAATGGAGTCCTAAACGGAGGAGCAGACAATGAGTGCAATTGCCGGTATTTATCGTGGCTGCAGGGAACCGATTCCTTCCGAGGATATTCATCGCATCATGGGCGCGCTGGGGAAGTACCCCGCTGATCGAACCGATGTATGGCATAAGGACCATATTATGCTGGGCAATCATGCGCAGTGGGTGACGGTCCAATCCCATCATGAACAACTCCCGTTCTATGACGCCCGTCGCGGCCTTGCGATTACCGCAGATGCCATTATTGACAATCGTGATGAGCTTATGGAGCTGCTGCAAGTCCCGCCCGGGAAGAGAGCTCACTTGACCGACAGCGAAATCATTCTGCTGGCGTATGAAGCGTGGGCAGAACGAACGCCGGAGCGGCTGGTTGGGGATTTTGCGTTTGTTATCTGGGACGAACAGCAACAGCTGCTGTTTGGAGCCAGAGATTTCTCGGGGGCCCGAACGTTGTATTACTATCATGATGCCGAGCAGATGGCCTTCAGCACGATGATAAGCCCGCTGCTCTCCCTTCCCTATATACATAGAAAGCTTAATGAATGTTGGCTGGCCGAGTTTCTGGCCATTAGCGGCGTGTTCGAACCGCCAGATCTTTCAAGGACGATCTATGGATCAATCTACCAGCTTCCGCCTTCCCATACGTTCAAGGTGCAGGACCGGAAACTGTCCATCCAACGTTACAATAGCCTGTCGGATATTCAGCCATTAAAGCTTGGCAGCACAGAAGAGTACGTTGAAGCCTTTCGGGAGGTGTTTCACACCGCTGTCACCTCCAGATTACGCCGGACCCGCCTGAATGTCGGCGCTCACCTTAGCGGCGGCCTGGACTCTGGCTCTGTTGTCAGCCTGGCAGCCCGGGCGCTGCAGAAGGAGAATCGGACATTGCATACCTACAGCTACGTTCCTGCAGATGGCTTTGTCGATTGGACGCCCAAGCGAAGACTCGCCGATGAGAGCCCGCTGATCAGGCAGACGGTTCAATATGTCGGAAATATTAACGACCAGTACTTGAGTTTTCACGACAAAAATCCCTTTACCGAAATCGACGACTGGCTGGATACGCTAGAGCATCCCTACAAGTTTTTCGACAACACATTCTGGCTGCGGGGAATTTACGAGCAGGCTCAGCTAGAGAAGGTCGGCATTCTGCTGAATGGAGCGCGAGGTAATTACAGCATATCCTGGGGCCCGGCGCTCGATTATTATGCCAGGCTGTTCAAGAAGCTCCGCTGGTTGCGGCTGTCGCGGGAGCTGGGTCAGTATGGGAGGAACGCAGATATCGGGCGCAGACGGCTGATCTCCGTTCTAGTTCGCAAAGCCATTCCTGCGCTGGATCGATGGAAACCCGCCGCTTCCCACCCGGCGATTCCGCAACTGATCAATCCCGATTTTGCCAGAAGAGCAGGAATTGAAGAGAAGCTTCAAGACCCTGCATTTACAGGCATCGGCTCCATGGCGGATCTCTCGCCAGACCCCCTTGAAGCCCGGCAGCAGCATTTCAACCGGGTAAATGTCTGGAGCACGACCGGGACAACCAACTGCAAGCTCTCTCTTCGCTACTCGGTATGGAGTCATGATCCGACCAATGACTTGCGAGTCATCCGCTTCTGTCTAGGCACACCGATCGAGCAATTCGTCAGCAACGGCATGGACCGGGCACTCATTCGTCGCTCGACTGAGGGCTTGCTTCCGGACTCGATACGCCTAAACCAGCGAACGAGAGGCATTCAGGCTGCCGATGCTGTGCAGCGCATGAACAAGGACTGGCCACAATTTCTGAATGAGCTTGATCACATCAGCAAGGATTCCCGTATGCAGCAATTCATCAACATGCCGGTGTTCCAATCGGCGCTCGACGAGGCTCGTCACGGGCTGGAACCGAACCAGGCCTACAGTCCGACGATAAAATTGCTCATGCGCAGCATCATCCTGCACCGATTTCTGAAGAAAAACTTTTGAATACAGATAGTCAGGCTCTGTGCCTTGTCTATAGATATATTCTAATAAGGAGGTGAAACCATATGAAAAAGGAATGGAGCACACCTACTTTGGAAGTACTGGACATGAAAATGACGATGGCTGGTCCCGGGAGCTCTCTTCCGGATGCCGTTCAGCCGGATCCGGATGAAGTGGTTCACTACAGCTAATTCACAAACATTATCCTCCAAAAAAAGAAAGCCCTTATACCACTCGGGGTATACGGGCTGACTTTTTTTATTCTCCACTATAAAACAAATGGAGTGAGTGCGATGTTCCCAGCCTTGAAGCAGCCGGTCTACCAGGCCTTCGGCTTAACGATACAAAGCGAGCTGCCCTTGCCTGAGCTGCAGCCATCTCCCCATAACCGTCCTGCCGATATAGCCGTTCTATATGCCGACCTTAGCGATATGTGGTCCGCTCATTCAGACGGCCGCAAGTCTTACCATTGCTCCCCGCATCGCATCGTGTTCCGGGTGCCCGGGCTTGCCGTCTTCGCGGTGGAAGATGGTACCTCCATCCGGATCTCCCCGGAGGAAGCCATTTACGAGGATCACGAGGATAAACTTCGCCTCTATGTCCTCGGAACCTGCATGGGAGCCGCACTGCTCCAGCGGAGAATCCTTCCCCTTCACGGTAGCGCGGTGGTTATCGGACAACAGGCGTATGCCTTTGTCGGCCATTCGGGTCATGGCAAATCCACACTGGCGTCAGCGCTGCTTCAGCGCGGCTGTCATCTGTTAAGCGATGACGTCATTGCCGTCAAGCTGGGGGATCAGGATAAACCGTATGCGATGCCAGCCTATCCGCAACAGAAATTGTGGCAGGAAAGCCTCGATGTCTTCGGGCTCAGCTCGGACGAGTACCGTCCTTTATTCGATCGTGAGACCAAATACGCCGTTCCGGTGGCGTCCCGCTTCACCAATGAAGCCCTGCCGCTGGCAGGTGTATTTGAACTTGTGAAGGCTCATGCTGGCGAGGTCAGCATTCGGCCGGTGAACAAGCTGGAGCGTCTTCCTCTCCTGCACCGCCATACTTATCGCAATATGTTTCTTGAGGGCAGCGGTTTGACGAAATGGCATTTTGATGCCACAGCCCGAATGGCCGCTCACCTCGACATGCATCAGCTTGTTCGCCCGGCAGAAGCCTTAACGGTCCAGCAACTGACTGAACTGGTGCTTCACACCGTTGGCGAAGCTTCGATGATGCTGGACAGATGATCCAGGATCAGACAGACCGGCCTGCCTGACCGGGCTCGAAGCGGCTCCCCCATAGACAAGTCCCGCTTCTTCAGCTCTGTCTGCCTCGAATGCTTGCCCCCCTGTTCATCGTGATCCATGGTCGTCGCGGATCTGAATACGCTTGGCGCGGGATTGTGCAAGCTTCGGCACCTCAAGCTGCAACACCCCGCGCTTCAGGGAGGCAGCAATTCCGTGTTCATCAATGCCCGGCATATACAATCTGCGCATATATTTTCCGAAGCGATGCTCTTTCCGGATGATATGATGCTTCGAGTCCTCCATAGTGGCTTCTTCACTTCGGACCGCTTGAATGACCAAATAAGGCGCTTCATATCGTATATCGATGTCCTCCTTCGGAAAGCCAGGCAGCTCCACAGCAATCCGGTATGCCTTCTCCGTCTCCTGGATGTCTGTCTTGAAGGACAGCGCCGCACCGTGAAATGAGGACAGCCAGTCCTGAGCGAGAACATCCTGAAACGATGGGATCATCCGATCGATGGATTCTTCTCCACGTTTACGAAACGGTGTCCACCCCAACATATTCCCTCTCCCCTTTATTTGACGTTATCTGACCTTTATAATCATCATATGCGGCAGATGGAGGATTGCCAAAAACGGCAGGAACGAAATTCACCTGAATTCAGGACACATCCGGCAATCATTCGAAAAAGAGCTCTCGCTGTTCCAGTTTGGGCAGTTTGTTACGACATGCTTGTCATGGAGAGGCAGTCGCATCCCAGCAGCAAAAGAGCACCGCAACAAGCGATGCCCTTACACTGTATCCTCAGATTCTAGAAAAGACTCGCTGGCCAATTGCCGTACCAGCTGTAGCCGGTTCTCCGTTCCTGCTCAATCTCACTGAGCCTGTACTTTACGATGCCGTCACGACCGACGAAGATAGGTCGGTTGGTTCCAATTTCATAGAACCTCGCCCAGATCGGCGTGGTTACACTCGGATCTTCAACCACGATGACATCATCATTGGTTTTCACTACACGAATCCCCGTGATCTTCACCGTCTGGAACCAGGCTTCGGCGGCTTGAATGGAGGCTCTGATCTGTGAGGTTTGAGGTCTTGTTTTCAGAAAACGTACAATGCCTGTGCTTTCACTTGCTGTAAGGGAAGGCACTTCATAGGAGCGCGCTCCCGCTGGCGCCAGACTTACAGAGTCATGCTGCTGTCCCCATGCAGTCAACCGGCCGCCTGCAACGACCTGGGTTCGTAATATACAATCTACTCCTCGAGTAACCGCTGCTCTACTCTGATCCGCCAAAGAAGTGTTCACAAAGGCGAAATCGCCCCTCCGATTGGCTACATCATCCAGCAGCATCATCACGTTAATCATCGCATTATCATTGTACGTAATATGGCGGTGATAGCCTGTGCCCTGATAAATTTGCGGCCAGCCGCCATTCGCATACTGCATATTCAAGAGGAAGTGGATCCCTCTTACCGCTGCGTCCGAATATCGGCTATCCCTCGTTTTGGTGTATTCTGCTGCCAATCTTCTGATTTCCGTATAGGTTGCTTTATTGTCTATTGTGGACTTTGCCCACTCTCCGCTCGTTACAGAATAATCCTTCCGCCAACCGCCGTCCGGCCTCTGATTCCTCAAAATTTGCTCGATGCTGGCCGTGGTCCCGTCACCATCCGCGGACACGGGCGACACCGGCGGCAGCAGAAGTCCAACCGCGGACAGCACCACAGTGAAGGCCAGAATCGCCGACACATACCTTGAGAGCGTTCGTTTCATCATCACATCTCCTCTGTAATGGAATACAACCCAGCGACACGTGCAGCTATAGGAAGCATCACCTCTTTCGGGAAATGGTAGGGGGATACACTAGTTGCTAGTAAAGGTAAGTAAAAGATATATCTATGATTGTAAGCGCTTACTATAAGTATAATTTAGATGTAATATTATGTCTATAGTATATTTATTTGTAAAATACTACTCTGCATCTGTCCATGCAAAAAAGAGAAACCCTTCAAACTTCCGGGTTTCTCTATCCACGGTGCAGTGACGTTCATCTTCCCAAGCAGCAAGTTTCAATTCAATCTCGTAAACTTCCACAGCTGGGCATCGGATCCGTTGTCCTCCCACTGCTGTACAGCTGCCCCATCAGCCCTGGAAGCCCCGGACACATCCATCACCAGTCCGCTCGCCTTGGACACCAGTTTGTAATATCCCCCGCCTACAGAGACGATTCGCCATCGCTGGGCATCGGTGCCATTATCGGTCCACTGCTGGAGCTGCACGCCACTATTCCTGCTGGAGCTGGGCACATCAACCACCTTCCCGCTGTGCATCGCTACCAGCTTGTAGTAGCCGTCTCCCGTACTCTCTAATCTGAAACGCTGGTTGTTGCTGTTGAAATTCGTCCACTGCTGCATCTTCGCCCCATCTGCTGTCGACACTTCAGCCACGTCCAGCACTTTGCCGCTGGCTTTGGACGCCAAAGTATACACGCCACCATTCACAATACTGGACAGGTTACTATCCTGGTAAACGCGTACGTAGTCTACCAGCATCTGAGCCGGGAATGGTGTCGATGCATTCGGGCTCCCTGGCCAATTGCCACCTACCGCCAAGTTCAGAATAATAAAAAATGGTCTTTGAAACTCTTCCGTGTTCCCAGTTCCATTCGCAATGTAGAACTCGTTATATTGGACCCCATCGACGAACCAGCGAATATAATTCGGGTCCCATTCCACACTGTAGGTATGATATTGCGAGAAATCCAGATTCCCCGATGTCCGTCCGTACTCTGCATGACCGTTCGCATCCCAATGGACCGTTCCGTTCACATGCGGATTATTGTTCACCCGCTCCATAATATCGATCTCACCACAGTACGGCCAGCCTACCGAGCTGAAATCCTCCCCAAGCATCCAGAATGCCGGCCACAGTCCCTGACCGGACGGCAGCTTAATTCTCGCTTCGATCTTGCCATACGTAAAGCTCTGCAGTCCTTGGGTTTTAATTCGTGCAGAGGTGTAATTCATCCCTCCGTATGACTCCCTTTGTGCTGTAATGATCAGATTGCCGCCGCTCACCTGCAGGTTCTGAGGGCGACTCGTATAATACTGCAGCTCGTTGTTGCCCCAGCCCCCACTGCCAGTTCCGATCTCGGCGGTCCAGTTGGCCGGGTTCAGCGAATTTCCGTTGAATTCGTCACTCCAGACCAAACTCCAGTTAGGTGCAGCATTGGCGTTTCCAGCAGGCACGAAAGCAAAGAGGAGTGTAAACATCAGAAATAGGCACAACGGTTTACCTCGTTTCAACATTTCAATCGCTCCTTTAATGAAATATTGCCTTGCAAATTCCCTACACACACTGCACCCTGAAGCTAATCGACACTTGGATGACTGTATCATCTTCTATTTCTATCATTTTATGTAATCTCATTATAAGATAGATAATAATGCGCTTACAACCTATTTTTGGAATTTAAAGCGGGGTAGTATCGCTAAACGGTCCACACCTGGAGCTGCCCTACATATCACAGCAAAAACCCGACCTTGGACAATCCAAAGACGGGTTCAGTAAGCAACGATTTCAATTAGCCTTGACTCACTTCACAATGCTAGAATCGAATATGTCTTATTTTCGTGATAAACCGATCGAGCTTCCTTCGAAATCGCCCACGAGGATCGGGCTGGATCTCAATCCCGCACGCCCCTGCAATCTGCTCAATAACCTGTTCCGGTGTTAAATCATCCGTATGAAGATGCATGCGAAACATGTCCTCAGATAGGCTGGATACACAGCGGTCAATTTGCTGGGCAGGCCATGACTGTGCATGGTCGCCTCTGCTCTTCAGCCGCTTCAGCAGCGTTTCCCGGCTTGCCCCCTGTGGGGTACAACGCTGGGCAAAGACCCCATGTTCACAACAAGTTTTTACCCGCAATATAGTTTAGAAATTTTTTTCAATAGCAGCCACAGGTCCAAGCATATTAAGCCTTTGACGTGTCTATTTAACCGACTTATTTTTAAACATTACATTCGTAATCGTGCCAAAAATAGAGATAATGACCGAAGCCACAACAGCCCCCATAATTGAATTTGTCCCCGCAATATTCAGAAGTGTTAAAATAAGGGAAACGGTAAAAAATATAATATAATCCAACATCCTAAACTTTTTCATACATTCCGACACTCCGTTTCTTCAAATAGCCAGAGGAAGCTATTTACATATAGTATCCAAATAGTAGGATATCCCTGTAATATCATACCATATTTAGGGAGTGGGAATGAAAAAAGCTTTTGTCCGCCTTTTGTTCATTGTTCTTGTCATTTCATTAATGTCAACGATACTCGCTGCAAAAGATAAAAAAGAAAACGCTATAGTAAAGAACAGAAACAGCCCGAGTTACACTTCCCAAAGGTTTGAATGTAGCGCCCTTGTAATCAAGCAGCATCTCAATAGCCGCCAGGAACTCAATATCGTTTATAACCCAGTAGGAAAACATATCGCTATCCGCGAACTTACTAACACTGCTGATTTCCTCATCAGTTAAGTTACTAACGAATTTAGCGAAGATATTACTACAACGTGACCTTTTAAATAAAGATTTCAATTGGACTCCGCTTCTGTCCATGTCGTCCTGACATAACCCAGCTTCATCCCGGCCCGCTCCATATTGCGTTGGCTTTGAGATAGGAAAGCACACTGGCCAACCACCAGCTCACAATTTTGCTGATACGCCCGCGCAATTCGGGTATTCAGCAGAAGCTGATGCAGGCCTTGTCCTCTGTACTCCGGCAAAGTCGCCGCAAAGGTCAATGAGCAGATGCCATCCCGGATATACATGACGGCCGCTGCCGCAGGCTGCCCGGAAACATAGGCGATGTAAAATTCCCAGCCCGGCCGCCGCCACAATACACGATTATTGCGAGCCACATGCGGAATCCCCTCTTCCGGCAGTCCTGTCCCGCGACAATGGATGGCCGCATAGGTCCTAAAGTCCCCCTCTTCGACCTTCCTAATCTCAATATGATCCGGCCTGCTCAGCAGTTCCTTAGAGGGGACACCATAGGTGGAGGCATGGAAGCCCGATGGGTACAATCCGCGGCGGGTTAACTCGGCCAACAGATGGCCATCCACTCTGGTCGGGACCATTTCAAATTGCATCTTCCGCCCCCGGCTTCTGTAGAAGGCTATGATCTCATCCAGATAAATCCGATCCTCAGATGTCATTCCTTTCACCGTGTTAAAAGAAGGCCAGGGCATCGTCCGGCTATATAAACACAGCGCTTGCCCGAAACGGACCATTTCAATCCCTTCCGGATTCCCTTCTCGCTCTTGAATCGCTAACATTCTGTCGCTCATATAATCTTTCTCTGACTGTTCAATCTGCATGATTAGTTCTGGAGAAGGCAGTCGCATATTCAACCTCATCACCTCATTATGTACGGATAGGTCGCCCTTTTCCTTGCAGACGATATCTACTTGCGCTCTTCTTGGGATCCCGCTTTATTCATCCCTTCCTGCTTCCGAATCTTGTGCACAATATGGTTCGTTCCCCATTCATGCATTGCTTCGAGAATCGGCTCCAGGCTTCTTCCATACGCCGTGATCGAATACTCGACCTTCGGCGGGACTTCCGGATACACGATACGCTCCACGATATCCTCCTCCTCTAATTCCCGCAGCTTTTGGGTAAGCATTTTCTGCGTGATCCCCGGCATACTCCGCTTCAGCTCGCTGAAGCGCTTCGTCCCTTGCTGAAGCAGATGCAATAGAATAATCGGCTTCCACTTCCCCACCAATATGTCCAAGGCGTCCTCAACACGACACAGATCAGGTTGCTTTTCCATAGGAAACCTCCTTGGTATCTTTTTAGATACTATACCACTTTTAAGTGTGTACTTACTATCAACAATAATGACTTATATAATAGCAGCATGAAGGGCATAGTCCCGTCAAGAATGAACACCATAAACCAAGAGGTGATGACATCATGGAACAATACCGTCTGGCCCCTCACAAGGGACTGGAGTTTGGCATATATACACTGGGCGACCATCTGCCCGATCCGAATACGGGAGAACGGATATCGACCCAGGCACGAATCCATCAGATTATTGAATACGCGAAGCTTGCAGAACAGGCAGGGCTGGATTTCTTTAGTGTGGGTGAAAGCCATCAGGATTATTTTGCGACCCAGGCTCACTCGGTAGTGCTGGCGGCGATCGCGCAGGCCACCCGGAAGATCAAAATTGCCAGCTCCTCCACCATTATCAGTACGTCAGATCCGGTTCGCGTCTATGAAGACTTTGCCACCATCGATCTGATCTCGGGGGGGCGCGCGGAAATCGTCGCAGGGCGTGCTTCGAGAATCGGCCTGTTCGAGCTTCTCGGTTACGATGTTCGGGACTATGAAGAATTGTTTGAGGAAAAATTCGAGCTACTGCTGCAAATCAACGAGCAGGAGATTGTGAATTGGAGCGGAGAGTATCGTGCCCCACTGCGCAATGCGAAGGTGCTACCACGACCGCAAGGCGGCTCGATGCCGATATGGCGGGCCGTCGGCGGCAGTCCTGCCAGTGCCATCAAAGCCGGGATGGCCGGCGTTCCGATGTTTATGGCGCATCTGGGCGGCCCCGTATCCGTCTTCAAGCAGACGATTGACGCTTACCGCCAAGCGGCCCGGCAGGCAGGACATGACCCAGCCCAGCTGCCGGTTGCCACCGCAGGCTTCTTCTATGCGGCAGATACATCGCAGCAAGCGCTGCAGGAGCTGTACCCCTATATCAACGAGGGCATGAAGAAAACGAACGGACAAGGCTTCTCCAAGCAGCTGTTTGCCCAGGGCATCGACACACGCAGCATTATGAATATCGGCAGTCCGCAACAAATCATCGAGAAAATATTGTACCAGCATGAAGTGTTCGGTCACCAGCGCTATATCGCCCAGATTGATTTTGGCGGCATGCCGTTTGATAAGCTGCAGCGAAATATCGAGTTAATCGGCACCGAAATTTTACCTGCCATTCGAAAATATACAGCTAAACCATGAATAGGAGGTCCGGCAGATGAACATTGTATTGTTATCCGGTTCCATCGTCGGTTCCAAGACGCGAACAGCCATGAATGAAGCCATGCAGGTCCTGGCCGACAAATATCCTGACGTAACCGCCACGATGATCGACCTTGCCGAATATGATGTGCAATTCAGTGACGGTCGAAACTATCTGGAGTATCCAGGGGACACCGGCTATGTGACAAGCGCGATTATGAACGCCGACGCACTGATGATCGGGACCCCCGTGTTTCAGGCATCCATTCCTGCTACATTGAAAAACATTTTTGATCTGCTTCCGCAGAACGCTTTGCTGGATAAAGTGGTCAGCATGATTGTGACCGCTGGGTCCCCCAAGCATTTTCTGATGCCGGAGCAGCAGCTGAAGCCGATTCTGGCTTATATGAAGGCCCATATCGTTCAGACTTATGTATTTATTGAGGAAAAGGATTTTATGCGCAAACAGATCGTCAACGATGATGTGAAATTCCGCATTGAGCGGCTGGTTGAGGATACCGTCACGCTGACCGAGACCCATGCGCAAATCCGGGAGACGAAGGAAGCTGCATACGATTTCTAGCAAGGACTGGCGTATATTCCCGCCTCGCCATACAAGAACCCGCTATGATCAGCCAAAGCGCTGCCATTAGCGGGTTCTTTCTTATTTCATACACTTATTCGAGGCACAGCTCCAAGTACCATGTGTAAGCACCCATACCCGGAGCTTCGGCGGCTGCGTAGGCGATATCGATCTGTCTCCTGTCCAGAGTCACATCTTGTATGAGATGAATCGTCAACAATAGATCGTCCATGAAGCTAATAGCCGACGCTCGGCATCGATATTACGACGCTCAGCCGTCAAATCCAGCCCTTAATCAAACTGAAGCTAGTACAAAAAACACCGATACCTCGGATCGAAGAGTAGACATTTTATCGCTGACCCGCAGAAGGAAAATTCGTAGCAACAACCATTGATCATTAATGAACACATATGGAGATGAGGTCATTTCTTACATGAGTGAGTTCGACTGAGAAATGGTGATGTGTTCTATTAATGCATGCTGATCGATGTTATGATCATGGAGAATTTATTGTAGTGCCGCTCACAAGTGCTTCCACCACACCCCCGCACACTCTGGCACGGTTGACCATTGATTGACCGTAATCTGATGTGCGATACTTTCACCGAAGAAAAAGGCCATGTTCTCCTTCGTCTCCTCCACGTCCCGGAATGTATAATCCGTGCGTATCCATGTATGTTGAAATCCGTAGTCCTTTTCAAGAGAACTGTAGTATAGCTTCAAAATTTCTGGGGGATCTGGAGTTATCGTCCCCGTACCCAGCGTCTCGAAAATGACGATCGTTCCATGCACCCTGACGACACGGTATAATTCTGACATTATACGTTCAAGATTGCTTCTCCATTCCGGGTTGCCCGAGTTTGTTAAATAACTGATGCTCCAACCGGAAACCGCTAAATCTACGGATTCGTCCGGAATAGGAAGCTGACGGTGATCAGCCACAACAGTCTGCCAGTGACGAGCCGTTCCCTGCTGAATGAACTTACGCTCTAATAAGTCCAGCATCGAAGAAGAACGGTCCGTACACACCAATGAACGGGCCTTCTGGGCAAGAATCATCGCCAACCTCCCAGACCCTGCCCCCAGATCAAGTACATCCAGATCGTGAAAACCTTTGATCTCACTTATCACTTCGGTCAAATCAGGCTGCCGGCTAATCATCAAATCATAAGCAACCGCTTGGTTTGCATAGATCTCTTCATGTGTTGTCATCCGTTATCGCCCTGTAAAATGCATCGCTACAAACTCCATATCGCGCTCGCCGACTTTGCTGCTGAACTTTTTGCCTTTCACAAATCCCGACCGTTCATAAACGGCTATCGCTCTCTTGTTAAACAGAGCGACGACCAGCTGGAGCCGCTTAGGCTCAAACCGTTCCTTCAGGAAGGCGATTCCCTCCAGCAGAAAGTCCCGTCCCTTCCCCCTCCCTGTGACATCGGGTCTTAACCCCAGCCCCATATCCATAACATCGGCATCATCATAGAGGCCGGCCTGAACCCCGCCGGGAACCCGGGCTGAATTGCCCTTGCATATAAATCCTGCCAGAGCATTCTGCATATCCAAAGCGTAGAAATAATCTCCATTCATCAGTTCAGCGATATCTTCATCACTGTGCTCCATACTGTATAACGAGTAAGGCTCCGGGTATTTCCAAGTCGAGATTTCGGCTGCATATTCCTCAGTCATTGGGTGGAATCGATATTCTGTCATGGTTATCCTCATTCCTATTATAATTCTTATAACACGCTTAACCTATCAACCAGCTCGTGAGTGAACGCATGCTATTCCCGGATATAATCCAACACATCTTGGATATAACTGTCGAGTGGCTGGGAAGAATCCACTACCAAGCTTTTGATATGGGATGGAGGCCGCTTGCTGTCCTGAATGGCAGCTATAAAATCGGCTTCCGCCGTCTCCGCGATTTGACTGATCATCCGCTGGCGGGTCCGCAATCGGCGGTTGATTTCGTTGAAATCATGAAATAGACACTCCACATATTTATATGTAGCTCCATACTTTTCCGCTAGATTCATGCCATTCTCAATCATCTCGGAATATAAACATGGACTATCAAAAATCACATCATACCCTTGTGATAAATAAAACTCAACCAATGCCCAATCCACCGTATATGAGAGCCTGCCGAGTGTCCTCAATTCGATTCTTTCGCCCTCTGATGCCTTTAATAGTGCGGTTTTGGAAACATCATGATCAATAATGAGCGCCCCCGTCATGGCGGCGATTCGTCTGCTCAGCGTCGATTTCCCGGAACCGGGGAAACCCGACATTTGAAGAAAATACATGAAAGCACCCCGCTTTATATGTTCGCTCCCATCGTTTTACATAGTGAAGAAAGTTTGCCTTGATCAGAAGCATGAGCAGCGTGAATGCCTTGTTGAACATCCCGCTAGCCTACATCAAGAAATCCGACCTGTCCCTCATGCCCTCTCATCTCATAACCATTCGATGTAAACGTTCCTGTCAGCGCCCAGTCGATGTGTGGAATCATGTCCTTAGACCATGGGAGCTGCGCGAATTCATCGAACTCTGCAACTAATGCTTCCTCTTCCACCAGAACAACCCGCTCGCGATCCCCGGCAGCCTCACCACCCAGTCCCGAGCATCCGGTCGCTACTACGATAACCAGAACAAAGAGTAGGTATCGCTTGCTTCCTTTCATCATAACCCCTCCGCTCTACACCATTTTATTTCGAGGTTGCAAAATAGGGCCCGCACATAGCTTCATGCGTGTGTACATAGGTCCAGCTAAATTCCCTGTCAAAAACATAGATATCCTGCTGTGCATCAAAATCCGTGGATACCAGATCCTTCGCATGCTCATATAGGAATACATCAGGCCCGTGCTGATACATCACATACAAGTCACCTTTCACCATCTGATCGAAGGCTGCTCTGGCCTCCTCAGCCTGGAGACAGTCGGCCTGTTCATAGCTGAACAGATGCCACTTGTATTGGTCATAGTGGATGGCTTCCTTGATCTCGTCCGGAACATGATGAGCAAATGCTTTGTCCCAACATGCTTTGATATGTTCTCTATCCTCGTACAGCGGAGAGATGACCACACCTTTATCCTGTAAGGTTCTGTTGAAGGCATAATGTTCATGAAAAATCCGAATAGACCAATACAGCTTCTGCAGCTCCTCATCCGGCAGTTCATCCAATATCTCATTGATGGCATCCCTTATCTTCATAATAAGCTCCTCCTGCAGTGACGTTCTCGCTATAGCTCCTGACCGTGACCTTCGTTTCTTTTCGTTTCCATATGATACCATTTAATGGATCTGTAAAGGTATCAAAAACGTTATAAAAAGACTGCCATAAAAATGGCAGTCTCGTTCTTATCTATGATGTTATTTCCTCGCATGAAGAATAAACTTCTCAAGCTGTTCGGTATCGGTAATGCTCTGATTGCAAGCCTGGTTATCCATGCATACGTACTGACCGATCGCGGAGATATTATCCGGCGAAGGGTGGGACGGCTTGGTTCTGACCGAGAAGAACGCCAGTTCCTGATGCCGATTGCAGAACATGCAGTAGCCTTTCTTGTTGGTCGGCGTAATTCTCCCCTCAATGCCCACAAACTGGCCTTCTAGCGGATAGACAATAAACAACCTGCTCGTGGCAATATCCACCCAGCTCAGATACGTGATATAACGGAAATCTACCGATGGGAGATCCGGTATTTTCAGCTTCTTGCTCTTGGGGAACAGCTTCTGGATCTGCTTCTCCGTAATCGCCGGGAAAGGCTCCAAATACCGTTCAAACCCGCTCAGATAGCTCTGGAAATCATAGGCCGTCTCGCAGGCCAATATGGATTCCAGCATCCGTCTCTGCTCCTCGGTGACAGCAGGAAAAGCCGCCATAATGTTCGTCACGGCACTGTATCTTACCGTCTCCAACACTCCCCGATCCGCAACAGATCGCAATGTCTTCAGGAGGAACTCGGATTGTTTCTTAATGACGTTGTACTGATGGTTTCTAATAAATGGTGTGCTCATCGCTTTTTACGCCCCTTATTATGATTTTAAAAAATTCAATAAGGCGCAAAGCCAATCATTAGAAACGATAATATGAAGTTTGGGCGATCGAATTTCATCCTAACCGCACCTCACGCAAAGTATCGCCCCAAATCAGGCTTTGCATGAGGACTTCCTAGCAAATGAGCAAGTTAACACTGCCACAAAACCTACCCCCAATCCTATCTCATACGCAAAAGTATAGCAGCAGGAAACAAGGGAGGCAATTTGATTGACTTCTTTTGATTTCTTTCGAGCAGTGCATCGCCTTAAACGAAAGGCAGCTACCTTCCAGAAAATGAAGTTTGAGAGATCCGCTCACCCTCAAGATCAAATCTGTGCAATCTATCGCCAGACACATCATGATAATACCAGTGAATAGGGGTGTCATCCGTTAACCCCGGGTTGAGATTATTCAGGTCCATACGCTCTATATCCGACACCAAGCCTTCTCGTACAAGAACTTCTGCAATTTGCTCATAGGTTAAACGCCCTTCCATTCCCAGCGGAATCTCGGTCCATTCAGCAGAGGGAGAGATGACCACGATATACTGCTGGCCATTAAGCTCGGAACATAAGCAGAGCCAGGGCCGCTCTTGGTGTTCAAAGTTCTGGCTTTGATTCAGCTTTAATGGTTGATAGGCACGCTCCTCCAGCAGTTCCTCCACCTGTTCGACGGAAATGCCTTTACCGCTTTGGCATCCCATAATGGCAAACAACATGGTGAGTAACAATACGACCCTTTTCACACATTCCATAGATTCACCTTAGTTTCGGGAATATCTCCAGCCCTACGCTTGGTCCAGGAGCTTATACAGCTCCCTTTTCGTCACAGGATGGTAGGTTAGCAGCTTTCCGTTATAAATCACATTGAACGACCCGTAAGCCGATACAGCGTGCTGCGCGTCCGCCGAGCTTTCCATCTCCATCACCTGGATCGGTATATTTCGTTCTTGGGCAACCTCCACGATGGTTGTCACCGCATCCTGAATGTAAGGGCATTGGTCCGATTTCAGAATGGTCAAGCCTTCACGATAACCGGCAGCCCTCTCCTCCCATCCATGAACCAACCGGGGCACAGGAGAATCGTCAAATCGCCTTGCAAGCAGCTCGAAGCCAGACGGAGTCTGATCGACCAGCTCGAACCCTTGTTTAGTAAAAAAGCTTTTGTCAGCCAACCAGGTCTGACTGCTTGTCATGATGGAAACTCCTGATTTACGGCTGCGCCTGGCGTCTTCCATGCAATCATTCAGCAGCTGCTTGCCGTATCCTTTGCCTTTGCCCCGGCCTACAATCCACAGACAGTGGATAAACAAATAATTCTTCCCGGTAACCCCACGCCAGGCAAACTCAATGGGGGTGTACTCCATAAAACCCCGAGGATAACCATCTTCCTCGATGATCTTCAGCTTCAACCCTTCCTCAAATCGGCGAAGCAGCCACTCCTGCTTTCGTTGATAGCCCTCCGTTTTCGGTTTGCTTCGCATGCAGAAAAAACCCTTGTCCTGGATATTATCCGCCGTTACCTCGACAATTTCGATCAACCCGGCTCCTCCTCGATCCGTTGGTTATGATATAGACACCCGTTTGCTATAGCTCTTTGATCATATGGATATCATAGGGCTCCTTTTGAAAAGCTCCTCATCTACCTCCTCTGCAATGGCGCTCCCCATATGCTGATAGAAAAATACCGCTAATCCGCAATCAAGGTCAGCTGAGGCCACAGCTCCAGCCATCCCTTCTTCTGTACGCGATTCAAGAATACATCCCTCTTCTTGAACAGCGGGCTTTGTCTCACCTTCAATTCAAAAAGATCATCCACCCCATACGGCGCAACCAGAACCAGATGATCACGCTCGTCCAGGCGAACCCCAACCGCTGTGGCCGTTTCCGGCCAATGCGCCAGCGCATTCGCAGTATCGGCATACGGCGAGTCTCCATTGTTCACATGCATTCTGGCTTGATTTTTAACCGACCACTTCCCGTTTCCGGTCACTTCGCGCAAATGCCGTTCAAGCAAGCGATCTCTGTCTTCGGACAGATTCTGGCGATCATAATAGACGACATCAATATCGCTGTGGTTATCCCGGACGTCGTAACCGTGTAATCGGTCCCACACGTAGTTGCGGATATATCCTGCGGCGATGCACCAGTCCGGCAGCTCCAGCGCTCTGACCCGCTTCAGGTCTGATATCAGCGATGCATGCTCTGACAGGCAGGCTTGCAATCGATCCTCCATCCGCTGCAAAAAGGCACCTCCATTCCGTGAAGCTCTTCTCGTTAACGCTATTGTATCACTTAGTTGATGTCCTCCTCCTTAGTGAGCCTGACGGTTGTGTGAATACTGCCAGATTATCCCGTCCAGGCCAGAAGATTGGTCATCCATCCAGGTATCCCTGGTAAAGCTTGTTACTCCCAGTAGAACGGACCATACCCTTTCAATCGCGCCAGACCCTCTACAAAGTAGAAATCGCCGTAAATCAGCGGAACGTCTATATTGGTGCCCTGCGGGTAATTGCTGGTGCCGGACAGGATCAGCCCCTCCTCATCCGGACGATCCCAGGCGCCGTAATTTTCGTATAGCGACTTCAGGATTCGCACAGCACCTGCTCGGTAAGCTTCGGCATCTCCGCCTTCACTTTTATCCGCGAGAAGAAGCAGACCGCTTGCGGCACATGACCCAGCCGAGGTGTCCCGCAAGCTGCGCAGCTCCTCCGGAGCACGAAAATCCCAAGCCGGCACCTGGTCCTCCGGCAGCCTGCTGAGGAAGAAGTTCGCCACCCGTGTGGCTGCTTGGTAATATTCGTCCTTGCCGGTATGGTGATAAGCCAGCGTCAAACCATAGATCGCCCATGCCGCTCCCCGCGACCAAGCTGACTCTGGCGCATAGCCTTGTCCTCCTACCGCCTTCCGTCTTTCTCCCGTATGGGGATCAAAAATCACGATATGATATACGGAACCATCCGCACGGATAAAATGCTTCAGCACCGTATCCAGATGTGCCTCGGCAATATGCGCATACCGCGGATCACCGCTGATGCGCGATGCCCAGAACAGCAGCGGCATGTTCATACAGCAGTCGATAATCGCCCATCCCTCGTTGCGTTCGCCTTCCGACCATGGATTCCAGGCCCGGATGTATTGCCCTTTGACATTGAAGCGGGCGGCTAAATAGTTCGCTGCTTTTAAGCCCCTGATCCGTGAAGCCTCACTGCCGGTCAACTTGTAATTAGCCACGCTCGTCAACGTCCACATAAACCCGATATCATGGTCCAGCCGCACATATCCGTCCAGCACTTCGTCCAGCTTCGCCTCACACGCTTCGGCCAGTGCTCTCAGCTCTTCCTTCCCGCTCTGGGCATATAACAGCCACAGCTGCCCCGGCCAGAAACCGGCGGTCCACCAAGCCGGCTCCGCCAGCTGGTATACACCGTCCTGACTGGCATGCGGAAACCCCGAACCGATCCTAGTCGTATTGCGCAGCGTCTTGTCGAGCGACCTCTGCCACGCTTCATCCACCCACGCATTCACCATTTCCATCCCTCTCCCTTCTCATTTGCCGTATCCCCTGCGTCACTAAGCGTCAGCCTGTTGCTTGTTTAGCGTCTTACAAACTGAAATATAAAGTCCAATTCCACATGCCGCTCTGGCCGAAGCACATGAAAATCCAGCGTATACCATACCTCGTCCTCCCCATCATGATTGCGCCAGATTCGTTCGGTCACCTCCAGCCGCAGCAGCTCCCGGTCATAGGCGAGCTTCAATGCAAGCGTCCCGCGGTCCAGCAGCAGCTGCCCTTCGTCATCCTCCGCTTGCTCCGGTCGAATCAGCGTCACGAATCGCTCCAGCAGCGCGTCCGGTCTGTCAGTCAGCACAAATACATCCTTTAATTCCAGGCACGGAAGCTCATGCTTATGCCACCGCCAGGTGCGCCGCAAGCTCTGAAGCGAAGGGCATTCATAGGCGGCGGCCAGCTCAATCGTAAGCCGAGCCTCCTGACCGCTGATCGCCTGCTCCACGACAGATGCCTTCCGCTGCCTTCCCGCAGCTTGCAGACAGCCGTTCACGATCGGAACCGAATGCCCCTGAGCACCATTGCAATCGTAGAGATAACGGCCAGCACCGAAGTAATCCTTCGTATATTCTCCACAGCCCAGATCCGATAGATAAAACTCCCCGTCTCCTGCGAGCATAAACTGCCCGAGATCCAGATGGTTATGCGGCTCGTCATTATGACCGCCCTTGGCAGCGAAGCCGAAGATTCCGGCGCTCGATACCGTGCGGGAGATCAGCCAGCCGGCATCCTCCAGCATGTAGTCTCCGGGAGGCCAATCCGGTACGTTGCTGGCCTGCTCCCGCCACAGCAAATTGCGAAGGGCCGTTGCCCACCTGCTGCAATGATCCTTCCGGTAGTCTGCTCGAAGCGCGGACGGTGGCGACTGCACGCTGTCATAACGGCCGGCAAGATAACGGGACAGCCCAAGCTGCACCTGCTCATGTGGGAATGAATCCGAGAAATTGACGACGGCGTTTCCGCCCAGGAAACACTTCTGCTGGAACCCCGCAATCGCCTCAACCTTCTCGAGGCTGAACCAGTCCAGCTCCCCTTGAGTACGCTTGAACAGCAGATCCGCGTAATACACAAAATAACCGAACCCGTAATTCCAATAGCCAAGCCCCTCCAGGCATCCCCCGTCTTCCCCGAAGCCCTTCAGGTAACAGGCCATACTGCGCTCGGTTTTCTCCAGAATCCGGACCAGCAGGTCCTGCTCCCGCTCTTCTTGCAGCAGCAACAGGGAAGCAGCGCCAATGGATCCCGCGCATACTGCCGCCCAGTTATGCTCAGCTTCCTCCCATTCATACGGGCCCTTCTCAAGGAATGGCAGAAGCAGCCTGCGGTGCACCAGCTCCAGGATGTGCGCCTTCAGCATCTTCGGCAGCCGATCCCCGAGCAGCAGCGTAAGCTCAGCGAGTGTAAACCCGGTCTCCGCCGAGAAAAGATCTATCGTATCCGCAACCGGACGCCGCTCGCCAACATGCGCAGGCAGACACCAGGTCAGTTCACTGCAAATCGCCCAAACCGCATTCAGCAGCTCCTCCACATAATCCTCGCGTTCCGGCTCCAGCAGACCTAACAGCGCAAAAGTGTTCAGCCGCCGTCTCCGCTCAAAATAAACCCGCTCATATTCCAGTCTCGAACCCTGCTTCGCATACAAGGAGAACAAGGCATAGGTTAGCTCCGGGACCGCTTGCCCCAGAAGGCGCTTGCCTTCCGCCTTGATTTCGGCTACATCAGCAGCGTACGCCTTGCTTTCCCTAACCCTTTGCCAGAATGCCGGTCCATCCCCGTCAGGGTAATAGAAATGCAGCCCTGGAGGTACCATCCTCTCAACCACATCCGATAGTTGGCGCTGCCCGATTCTGTTCATATTCGGATTGTCCATGACGATTCCTTTCCTCATCTAAATCTAGGGAAGCTGAGTCGATAACAAAGCGAGATCACGATCATCGTCGTGCTTTTAGAATTGCTGCCGATCTAGCGGCAGCCTAAGCTTGATCTTCTTGTCCCGCCCGCTATAAACGATCATATCATCCTGACCGATTTCCACCTTCAGCCCAATCTGCGGCAAATCGTCCAGCCCATCTTCAGTCAGAACGAATGGCTGCTTGGCACAAGCGCGGCCGCTTTCTGTCTTATCCATCACCGGATCGCCGTATATAGCAGAGGCCAGCCAGTGAACGCCGGGCTGAAGCGAAGCGGTCAGCGTCGGAATCACGGTGCGCGGCCGCAGCACGTTGGTATTCGCATTCGGCCAGATGAGGCGGGCCCCGTCATAGCCAAGCAGGCTCCTCACCCTGCTGATGCCCCAGGCACTCCCTGCCCAGGCTTCGTCATCCCCGACGCGCTGAAGGGGCGGTTGCTCAATACCCAGCGCAAATCCTCCCTCGGCTGCATCCAGCACCCGCTGGGTCGCGATCCGATGAATCCGGATGTGCCACGGCAGCCCTGCGATGAGCCATGTGCTGACCTCTACATCGGACCATGGCTTCCACACGGCATGGAGCAGATCTTCCTCGATCAAAGTGCTCCTATTATGTCGTCTCACCCGGTACAGATTGTCCCCGCCCTCGCTCAGGGCAAGCATGGAGTCAAAGGCCCCCTGGGACAACCCCCACTCGGAGCGCGGCACGCTGAACCCGAACCCCGTCGAATACACAAACTTCTCATACTTGGCCGACGTATGCGTATGTTCATTCGTCCCGGCATGCCCGCTGTTGAACGCCGCCACATGCCCCGATGCCGGATCCCGCACCAATACCAGATGAGCGGGCTTCTGAACGTCCACGGCAGCCATCTCTGGTAAAGGCTGCTCCTCCGAGATCCAGAACGAGTGGTCAGCAGGCAAAGCCAGCGGCAGAAACGCCTTGAGCGCCCAGTAAGGAGAGCCTGGCGAATTGTAGTTCTCCGCCATCACCAAATTCGGGTAGGCGTATCCGATGGACAAGAGCCCTCCGGAATCCACAATCGGCTGGCTGAACCACCAGCGCAAATGGCGGAGGAGCAGCCCTTTTAACACGCCCGGTGCCACTCCATCCGTATCCGCAAAAGCCATCGCCCCCCAGAACGCCGCTTGTGAGAAGCGGTACGTCAGGCTGCGTCCATAAGGAAGCGCCGCGCCGTTCGGGGAGAACCAGGCCATGAAATGCGGAGCAAAGGCATTCGCCCGCTCCCGGTACAGCGCCGCGCGCTCCGGATCCTCCCCGGACATGAGCTTGGAATAAAGCAGACCATAGTAATGAAAGGCAAACGGCACGTAATAATCGCTATGCCCCTCCGGCCCGTCACTGTACCAACCGTCCCCCAGATAAAAAGTGTCAAGCCGCTCCAAATTCCGCTGCAGCTGCGCTTTATCATAGGGAAGACCGGCTTTGTGGAATCCGATGTTCACCAGTACCTGAAAGAACAGCCAGTTGCAGTCATGACAAGGATGCGCATTGATTTGATGAAGCCAGGTGTACAGGTTATGCCGCGCCTTCTCCCCAAGCGGCTTCCAGATTCGATCCGGAATCAGGGCCAGCGCATAACCGAACACCGCCATTTCCACCAACCGCTGGTCATAGTCCGAAACAACGCCCCAGTACTCCTCGTGCTCAGGGTCCGTACCGTTGGCAATGCCTTCAAGTACATGCTCCCACAACTCACTCTCTCCCCCGCCGGCGAGCAAAGGCACCAGTCCCCACAGCACCCGAGAGAACGCTTCCATTTCAGCGATGACGGATGGATAGCTCGCTCCGGAGTGGCCCAGCGCAAGCCGGGCCTTCCCCTGACTGTAGTACGGCTCCAAAGGTGCAAGCAGCTGCTGAAGCAGGGCTTCCATGTCCTCGCGGGACCGAAGCGGATTCGCCGCCAGCGCTGCACGGATATCCTTATCCCCCGTATTGCATGCCATCTTGGCCACTTCCCTTCATTAGAATCTGATCCTAATAGCCTGCCACTATCCTTTAATGCCGGTGGAAGCCACGCCTTGCACGAAGTTTTTCTGCAGCACCAGGAACACAATCAGCACCGGTATGATCGATATGACGCTGGCCGCCATGATCAGCCCATATTCCGCTGAATATTGCGAGATGAACATTCGCAGGCCGATCTGGATCGTTTTGAGCTCGGTTTTCGTCAGATAAATCATCGGTCCCAGAAAGTCGTTCCAGGTGGAAACGAAGGTGAAAATAGTCAGCGTGGACAACGCCGGCTTGGACAGGGGCACCATAATCCGCGCCCAGATGCCGTACTCGCTCAGCCCGTCAATGCGGGCTGCCTCGCACAGCTCATCCGGAATGCTCTGGTAGAACTGCCGCATCAGAAATACGCCAAAAGCCGAAAACGCCTGCAGTAAAATAATCGCCAGGTGCGTATTGTTCAGCCCCATGGAACGCATCATGATAAACTGCGGCACCATGTACGCCTGCCAAGGAATCGCAATGGTCGCGATATAACCAAGGAACAGCGCATGCTTGCCTGTAAAATTCAGCTTCGAGAACGCATAGGCGGCAAAGCTCGAGGTCAGAATCTGAAGCGCGGTCACGATCACCGACAACTTGGCCGTATTGTAAATAAAGGTTCCCAGCGGAATGCGCGTCCAAATCTCCTTATAGTTGCTCCAACGCGGAGATTCCGGGATCCACTGCATCGGAAAGGTGAACACGTCCTTGTTCAGCTTGAGCGAAGAGGAAAGCATCCACGAATAGGGAACAAGCATACATAGGACAACAACAAACAATATCAAATAGGCCAGCACCTTGACCCCGATTTTAACCCTTTTGTTAGTTCCTACCATATCTGTTAATCCTCCTATTGTCCATACTTCTTCTCACCCTGGAACTGAATCAACGTAATTCCAAGGACGAGCAGGAATAATACGATGGCGATGGCACTGGCATAACCGTAATCCAACGAACGAAATGCCGTATTGTAGATTTGATAGACCAGGACCCTGGTCGTATCGTTCAGCTGGTTATCCGCACCGGCAAACAGGTTGATGAAGATATCGTAGACTTTAAACGAGTTAATGATCAGAATCATCAGGACAAAAAAGCTCGTTGGCGCTAACTGAGGAATCGTCACATTCCGGAATCGCTGCCAGGCATTTGCGCCGTCGAGCTCGGCGGCTTCATACAGTTCGGGGTTGACGCCCTGAAGCCCGGCCAAATAAATGACCATATAATAGCCCATGTTCTTCCATACGGTGAACAGTACGACCGTGAACATGGCCCAATCTTTATCCGCAGCCCAGCGAGGCAGATCCTCGATCGGCACGCCTGTCAGTGCGTGCAGGAGATTGTTCACGGGGCCCATCGTCGGACTGAATATAAAGTTCCACACCGCAGCAACCGCAACGAGCGAGGCCACATACGGGAAGAAGAACACCGTTCTCATAAAATCGCGGGCGAACAGCTTCTGATTGAGCAGAATCGCCAGCCCCAGCGCACACACCATCGTCAGCGGCACGACGCCGACGGTATAAACAATGGTGTTCCACAACGCTTTATGAAAAGTGGGGTCCTTCCATAAACGAATAAAATGACTGACCCCGGTAAATTCCATCGGGTTTGCGCCATCCCATTTTACAAATGCCAGAATAAACGCAAATACCATCGGCACCAGCGTAAAGAGCGCAAAGCCGATAAAGTTCGGGGCAATAAAGCTATAGGCAATCAAATGCTCTCGGGTCTTTTTGGATAAGCGACTCTTTCTTATTGTTTTCGGATTGATTGTCGTTTCGTTCCGCATCCGTTCTCCTCCAAACTTGTTGGCGCTACATAGGAAGGGCGGGCTGCTATAGCCCGCCCTCGATACACGCCCTTAGGTTGCTTGATGCCGCGCGCTTGCACCGCTGGTTAAGACCGTCAATTCATCGGTACCCGGCATACTGTCTCAGTTGTTCAGAATCAGCTGTACCCGTGTTGTCATATCCTCCAGCCCTTGTTCGATGGTGGTGTTTTGGGTCATAATGCTGTCATGAGCTTCATTAAGAATGACTTCGATGTCCGCGCTCTTGTCATGCAGAGGCATCTCGAGATAGGTGGTTGCCGTCGTTAATGCTTCCTTGCTCGCTTCATCCGTCGGGAATCCATCCATGGATGCAATCGAGTTGATCACTTCCTCGTTCTTGATCGCCGGAAGCGTGCCTGTGGAGGCAATGACGGCCGCGCCTTCTTCACCGGTCACGAATTTCAGGAAATCCAGCGCCGCCGCTTTATTCGCGGATTTCTGGTTTACCGCCAACGAGGTGATGGTGCCGAGCGTCGTGCCTGCTTCTACCCCTTCCGGATGCGGATACTTCACAATCCCCCAGTTGGTTGCCTGCGATTCACCGCTCTTAACCTTCTCGATTTGAGTGGATATGAACCAGCTGCCCATGTTCATCATCGCCACCGAATTGTTGTAGAACACGCCGGAGTAGTGGGTGCTGGATGTTTTCAGTGTCGCGTAATCCATCACGATCCCGTCCTCCTGCTGCTTCAGAATTCGCTCATAGGTCGGCTTCAGGAAATCATACTCCCCCTCAACCACCGTATGCTGCCCGTCCAGAATGCCGAATAACTGAACCGCGCTTCGCCACGTGTGATAATGAGCGCCATATACTTTCTCCGCTCCGCTGCCGGAGGTTACCTTCCGGGCCAGCTCATCATATTGGTCCAAGGTCATGTCATTCGTCGGATAAGGAACGCCCGCTTGGTCGAACAGATCCTTGTTGTAATAAATAATCCAGAAGTCACTGCGGAAAGGAAGCGCATACACTTCATCGTTCATTACGATCTGCTCAACGGTTCCGTCATAGCGCGCCGGATCGATGTTCTGCTCGCTCATGAACGCTTTCAGCGGCTCCAGATGATTCTGCTTCACCAGGTTGGCATAACCCGGAATGTCCTTTACGGTCAAAATGTCCAGATCGGCCCCTCCCGAAAGCTGCGTGCTGAGCATCGTCATATAATCGGTGGAGCCCAGATCCACGTATTCAATCGTGACATTCGGATTCTTCTCCCGATACGCGTCGATCAATGGCTGATAATACGTCGTTGCCTCCCAGTCCCACAGCGCCCACTTCAAAGTGACCGGGTCTGTCGACGGAGACTCGGAAGCGCTTCCAGATTGGTCCGGCGCAGGAGACTCGGCCGAAGGTGTGGTGCTTTTCTGACCGGAGCAACCGGCCAGCAGAGTGAATGACAGGATCACCGTCAACGTCATTCCTAACAATTTACGCATGCTCATATGTGCTCCCCTTTTCGTCTGGTTTGGATGCCTGACTTCCTTGTCGAACTTCTATAAATATCCTAGTTGAATTTATAATGAAAGGGCATACATTTTTGTTGTCTGTTCATTCACTTTTGTGTTCCTTTCTCTAAGCTCAGGTCAGAAAGCTGTATTATTGTGATGAAAACCTGTAAAAATTGCAGTTTCTGTCCTGGGAGGAGTATCAGCTGAAAAATGATTCTGGTATGGTAAGAATACCAACGCTTTGGAAGCGCTTTTAATTTTGCCGGCAAGGGGGAGGCGGTTCTGACGAGACGAAAAGCGACCATCAAACGTCGAATTATTATGCTGATGACGATTTTCGCCCTGCTCATGGCTTCGTTGCTGTCGTTTTTCAGCTATGAGCTGATCTCCTATTTTCAGCGGAAAACGACGATCCAGGCGACCGAGTTCAATCTGCAGCTGGTGTCTCATATTATCGAACAGGATTTTATCAATTTGTCCATGCTGGCGATGACCAGCAGCACCAATTCCTCGACGAACCGGATGCTGAATGAATATTTTCGTTCGAGCCCGGCCAGCTCCGCTATGGGGGCGATTCATGCATTCACCTCGCTGCAGGAGGACTTCCGGGTGAACCGCTCCAACGGCTATGTGCGTCGGCTGATCGTAACCGACAATGAGGATAAGTTTATTCAGGTGGACAATTCCGTCAGTGCCTCCGTTCCCTTAACCATTCATAATCTTAGCCAGCTGACCGGGCTGTTTCCGGACGTCTCCGAGGAGTGGGTGCGAATCATTCGAGACCCGTTCTCCCTCACCCAGACCATCCCGTTTGTCATGCCGATTTACGGAGACCGGGCCAGCCACACCGGGACCGTATACCTGCTGGCGAGCACCAACATCATCACTGACAAATTGAAAGGTTATCCTCTGCCGTCAGATTCGAGGCTGCTGCTGACCCTGGGCAGCAACAGCTATGAAATTCAAGGGGATCGCATTCTCCCCATCACGGCGAGCTATACGGTCTCCCCGTATGAAGAAGATACGGCCAGCGGCAGCGTGACATCCGTATCTCTGCTGGAGAATGAAGCTGGGGACCGAATGATCTCGGTGACGTATCCGATACGCAAAGGGGTTGCTTTATCACAGACCTTAATGAAAGGACAATTCGCCCCCCAATGGAATATCTGGCTGCTGCTGATGATCGGAGTATGCCTGTTTGTCCTGGCTTCCAGCGGGTTCATTACGGTGTATTTGACGAGAACTATCAGTCTCCCGGTCGAAAAGCTGAAGAAACGCATCGATAAAATCGCACAAGGAAACTTCCTCGTTGACCGTAATATGGAATGGAACAGCGAGCTGGGCGATGTCGGTCGGGGAATTAACCGGTTGTCCCAAGATATCGTTGCTCTTATGGAAAGACGGGTGGCTGACGAGAAGCTGAGGCAGGAGCTGGAATATCGCATGCTTCAGAGTCAGATTAACCCGCACTTCCTCTACAACACACTCAACTCCATCAAGTGGATGGCCACCATCCAGAACGCAACCGGGATTGCCGAGATGACAACGTCCCTCTCGCGCCTTCTGCGGAGCGTCGCCAAGGATATGCGCAAGCTGGTGACGCTTAAGGAGGAGCTCAGTCTGCTGGATGATTATTTCCTGATTCAGAACTACCGTTACGGCAATAAAATCACGATGGAAACGGCCATCGAGGATGAACGGCTGCTGTCCGGGCTAATCCCAAGGTTTACGCTCCAGCCGCTCGTGGAAAACGCAATCTTTCACGGGGTTGAACCGAAAGGCGGCGGCCATATCAGGCTCAGTGTGCAGCGCAGCGGAATGAACGAAATTATGATTGTGCTGGAGGATAACGGCGTGGGGATGAGCGAAGCACAGATTGCCAGCATCTTATCAAAGCACGCTCCTGACCCGGAGGGCTTGACCACTGAAGGTATGGGCCTGCGCAATGTCAACGAGCGGCTCCGCCTGACCTACAGCGAGAGATACGGCATATCGATTGAGAGTGTCCTGAACGAATATACCAGGATGCGCATTCTGCTGCCCCATCTCCGAACCGAGTCGCCCGGCCGATTCTGACACTCCCCTTACTGCCAGATAAGGGCAGAGCAGTACCAGGATAATGAAGAGAAACGGAGGATGTCATCATGATCAAATTGCTGATTGCCGATGATGAAGCGCTGGTGTGTATCGGGCTGCAGTCCATGCTGAAATGGGAGGATTACCATATCGAGATTGTTGGGGTCGCTCATAATGGCGCGCAGGCCGAGGAGATGATCGAAGCCCTTCGTCCCGATATCGTTCTCTCGGATATCAAAATGCCGGTCAAGTCTGGCCTCGAGGTTGCGGCATCCGCCCGCGAGCGGTATGGACGCCTTCCGCTGTTCATTATGCTGACCAGCTACGAGGAATTTGAATATGCCCGCAGCGCCATCGAGCTGCAGGCGGTGGATTATCTCGTCAAGCTTGATTTGACTCCGCAATCGCTGGGCGAATCCATCCGCAAGGCGGCTTCCTTGCTCCGGGATTACCGAACGATGGAGACTTATCCGGATCTGCTGCAGCGAGGCAATTTGCAGGCACAGCGGGATAAATTTTTCATCCGTCTGTTCAACCATCTGTTTGAAAGCAAAAGCCAGTATGTGCTTCAGAAGGAAGACCTGGGGATCGAATTTCCGGCTCCGGCTTACCTGGTTTGCACCTGCCGTATTCTTGGGCCGGATACCGTACCGTCTCGGGGTGACAAACTGGTGGCCTTATGCGCCAGCACCGTACAGATGGCCAAGGACACCTTGAGCACGGTCAGCGACTGCTACGTCACCAGTCTGGACCTGCGCAATTTCGCCATCACCCTGCCGGCCCTAGGAACGGCCCCGGACACCTGGATGCCGGAAGTACAGAAGCTGCTAGCGGACATGGCAGGCGTCCTGCATAATTACTTCAACGTCACCGTGATTGGCGCGGCGGGCTTTGCGGTAGAAGACCCGTACCAGCTGCGGGACAGTTACTGGGCCGCCCGGAAGATATTGCCGGCAGCCGTGAAGGAGCAGTCATTCGTCTTCTATGACCAAGCGGAGCATGGGGATGCAGAGCAGCCCCTGTTCGATTTCACCGAACTTCGTGCCGAGATCCGGCGCGCCTTCGAGGAGCTTGATACGCACGCTCTACATTCGGTAATATCCAGCATGATCAACAATTTCGATGAGCGGCCTGATCTACTCGTGCCGGCCATGGACGCCGCTTGCAGTGTCCTGTACATGGCCACATCGCTGCTGACAGACGGCGAGGACATCGTCGAATCAATTTTCGAACATGAACCGGAAGGTTATCGCGCCCTCTACCAAATGAAATCCATCGATGGCATTGTAAGCTGGCTGGTCTGCTTCCGCGACGGCTGCTGCGAGATGCTCGCCTCGCGCAAGACGAGTTACAAAGAACAGGTGGTGCGAAACGTTCAGGCATATATTCGCCGGAATCTCGATACCAAGCTGTCCCTGAACCAAGTCGCCGATGTGTTCAACTTCAGTCCGAATTACTTGAGCCATCTGTTCTCCAGAATTGCCAAGGTCAATTTTGTGGAGTATGTGACGAATACCAAAATCGCCGCAGCCAAGGACATGATGCTTCGCGGTGAGGGAAGAATCTACGAGATCTCCCAGAAGCTCGGGTACGAAAGTGCATTCTATTTTAGCAAGGTGTTTAAGAAAGTGGAGGGCGTCTCGCCAAGGGAATACATGCAGCGCATGGAGTCGGTTCGATGAGTTAGAGGAAGGTCATAACGTAATGCCGGGAATACTTAACGAGGAAAGAAAAAAAGACTCGATGTCTGGGTAAGTAAACATCGAGTCCAAATTATGTAGGGATACCTTTGGGGTGACTGCGCCTCCTTGCGTCATTATCCCTTTCGCTCAGGAGCTTGGTGTGACTGCCCCTCCTTGCGCCGTTATCCCTTTTGCTCAGGAAATTGGTGTGACTGCGTCTCCTTGCGTCATTATCCCTTTTGCTCAGGAGCTTGGTGTGACTGCGTCTCCTTGCACCGTTATCCCTTTCTCTCAGGAAATTGGTGTGGCTGCATTTCCTTGCACCGTTATCCCTTTTGTTCAGGAGACAAGGGGCGGGAGGTGGAAATAGAGCGGTGGAAATGGAATGGGTGGTATGCCGTTGCCGCCCTGATCCAACGGGATAATGATACAAAGCGGCCGGGGTGTTGATCTACCGCCAACCCACCGGCCACCGTCCATTGGCACCGACCTGCTTTTGTACACATGCTCTTATTGCCCTTCCACGTTTCTTGCCACCTTCCACGTTCCTGCCACGATCTGTTACGGGACTAACTGGCGTACAAGGAGAATAAAGTCCCCTAATCCCCTTACTTGTGCTATTCTTCCATCAACCCGCACTGTCTTATTGAGCGAACACGTAGATCTTGGGCACAGCCACTTTCTCGCTTATATCTTTACTCCGCGAACAATCTAAACGTATGCGTAATCGGTGCTGCCTCCGTAACCTCCGCCGAAGGGAGTGTGACCACCAGTCCCGCCGCAGTGCGCTCATAGGCCAATTCGTCACTCGTACCCACAAGCTCGATCCGCTTCACGCCTCCGGTATAAGGAATCACCAGCTGCTGCTGCACGTCCTCGTCCTTCTTGTATAGACGGAAAGCATAGGTGACGTTCTCCTTGCGTGTAAAAGCCCAGCCATCTGTAAAATAAGGATCACAGATTCGGGTTCCGTAAATCCCTTCTCCGTGAACTTTCAGCCATTCGCCAAGCGCCTTGATGCTTCGAATCGCGCCGGCGGGCAGCCGTCCATCCGGCTGCGGCCCCACGTTCAAGGCCAGGTTGCCGCCTTTGGCCACCACTTCCAGCAGGATGTGGGCCAGCTGTCTGGCCGATTTGTACTGGTCATCATATCCGAAGGCAAATGAATGCCCCACCGTAATGCAGCTCTCCCACGGAATATTCATCGGCCGATCCGGGATGGTCTGCTCTGGTGTTACGATATTTTCGTACGGGCCTCCTACCGTGCGGTCTGCCACCAGCAGCCATGGCTGGTGCTTCCGGGCTCTCTCCACGACCTCGCCCAGACGAATGTCCTGAGGGACACGTCCTCCGTCACGGACCCAGCCCGCGTCAAGCCACAGGCACTCGATCCGGCCGTACCGGGTCATCAGCTCCATGATCTGCTCATGCGTAAACTGTACGAATTGCTCCCATAGCCACGGGTATTTCTGCGGGTCATAGGATGGCCCGCGCCACATATGCCGCCCACGCTCCATCCCTGGCGCCCAGTAGTATGGCGTGTGCCAGTCCGCCTTGGAGAAGTATGCCGAGATGCCCAGCCCCTTGGCGCGGAAAGCATCGAACAGCTCCCGGCAAATATCGGCATATCTATGTCTATGGAACGGCGTGTCCGTCCCTGTAATCCGGTAGTCTGTTGTATGCGTGTCCCACATGCAGAAGCCGTCATGATGCTTGGTGGTAAACAGCAAGTATTTGAACCCGTTATCAGCAGCAAGGTCCGCCCACTTATCCGGCTGAAACCGGATCGGGTTGAACGTCTTGTTCAGGTCGAAGTATTCCCGCTTGAACTCTTCCATATCGTCAGTCCAATCCACATGATCCCTGGACCAATCGCCGTCTTCGTCACTCAGCGCCCAGGATTCCACCATCCCGAGCTGGGAGTATGGACCCCAGTGCATCATCAGGCCAAGCTTCTGATCCTTGAACCATTCCAGCCGCTCGTTCAGCAGCGGCTCTTCCGGCTTGACCCATGACTCCTCCTTGCTGAAGTTATGTACTCCGGCTTCAACCACTTGCTCTTCCGCTTCCTGCAGCGTTTCCTTGATCTCACTCATCTCTATCATCTCCCCATCTCGTTTTAACCCAAATCAGGCTCGTCCACGAAACGAACCACTGGCTCTGCCGTACCGTGCAGTTCAAACACCACGATCTCATTCTTGCCTTCCCGCAGAAGCGGCCCTGGCACATACAGCGTCTGCTGCGGGCCGCGATGCCAGTAGCGTCCTATATTGAACCCGTTCACATACGCCACGCCTTTCGTCCAACCATCAAGCCGCAGGAATGTGTCCTTCACCTCATCAACAAGCAGCGTTCCCCTGTAGAAGGTTGGTTGCTCCTTCTGGTCGTTCCCTGACAGGCTGCTATATTGCAGCGAGGACAAGTCCTCCAGCGGAAGACAGTGGATCGTCCAGTCATACAGGAACTGAAATCCATGCCGAACCCCTTCCGTGATGCCCTTGGGGTCTCTCAAGTACGGCCCGTAATTGACCCGCCCCATGTTTTCAACGAAAATGGACAGCTCCGCGCCCCCCGCAGGCACATCAAATGCAAGGCTTGTTTCCGTATCATTGCGCTCCAGCACGCCCTGCAGCTTCCCATCCAGGAAGACCAACGCCCGGTCCCGTACCTCCTGCACGACAAGCTCCTGCTTCTCTCTCGGGCCGGTGATTCGTGTACGGTACAGAATATAACCGTAATGCTGCCCCAGCTTCTCCATCGGCTCCGGGGTCGTCCGCCGCACGGGTGTAGCTAACTGCTCTACCTGGGCAAACAGCCCTGCTTGCTCCGTCATCTCCACCTTGCCGTAGGCGCGTGTTCCGATTCGCTCCGGCAGCGTCAGCGGACCGATATCCTTATAGCGCGCAATCACCTCGCGCACGGCGTGAAATTTTGCCGTCGGTTCCCCCGATTCACTGAGCAGCGAGTCATAATCATAACTCGTGATGGTCGGCTCATATTGATTCTTCTTCTGACAGTTCGCCCCGTTGTAAAACCCGAAGTTGGTCCCGCCATGAAACATGTAGAAATTGACCGACGCCTGCTCCTCCAGCATCTCCTCGAACACACGGGCCACATCAGCAGCGTCTCTCGTATGATGCTCCTCGCCCCAATGGTCGAACCAGCCGTTCCAGTATTCCATGCACATCAGCGGCCCATCCGGCTGATATTCACGCAATTTGGCGAATGCCTCTTTCGTTCCTGACCCGAAATTGACGGTCATCAGCATCCCCGGCACCGGTCCGCCCTGCAGCATATGATCGGTCGGACCGTCCGAGGTGAACAGCAGCACATCCATGCCGCGCCGGATCATCCCTTCACGAAGGTAAGCTAAATACTGTGCGTCATTGCCATAGCTTCCATACTCGTTCTCGATCTGCAGCGCAATGATCGGACCGCCGTTCGTGCTCAGCAAAGGCCTTAATCTCGGCAGCAGCTCATCATAATAGCGATCCACATGCTCCAGAAACCTCTCATCATAACAGCGAAGCTGAATCCGGTCATCTGCCAGCAGCCAGGCAGGCAATCCCCCAAACTCCCACTCCGCGCAAATATATGGGCTGGGGCGAACAATGACCCACAACCCGAGTTCTCCGGCCAGGCGAATGAATCGCTCCAGGTCAGCCATGCCATCAAAACGATACTCCCCCGGCCGAGGCTCGTGGAAATTCCAGGGCACATACGTCTCGACCGTATTCAGTCCGCATGCCTTGAGTTTCAGAAGCCGGTCCTCCCAGTATTCCGGAACGATCCGGAAGTAGTGCAGCGCTCCGGACAATAGCTGAACAGGCTTGCCATCATATACAAACTGAGATTCCTTCACTTCAAGATTTGCCATCTGCCAGTCCCTCCTCCTGCTCGCTCATATATATCCCGATCCTGGACAGGGTTGGATACCATCTGGATTCATGGATCGTAAGACGAATCCACCTTGCCGTTACTGGTGCAAAGCGGCAGATCCGCTTGTACCCCACAACCGTCCCATTACACAATTCAGTCCATTCCTCGCTGCCCTGCCTCCGCGCCTCCAATGTAAACCGTTCAATCCGCTGACCCGAGCGAATATGCTCCATCAGCACGACATGGTCGAAGGTCGCCTCTTCCCGGAGGTCGATCTCCAGCCAAGCCTGCTCCGTCCCTTCCCGCGGTCGCCAGTAGGAGTGAGGATCATCGCTCAATATCGCAGACGCTGCGTACAGCTCATCCGCCGTCTCCGATGCCTGAATAATCGCCGGCTTGGCCAGGTTGTGGCGAAATATGCTCCGCAGCCTGTCGCCGAGGGCCTGCAACCGCTCCGCATCCGTCTCGTGAATCCGTCCCCGCTTGTCAGGCGGCAGATTGAGCAGGAAGTTCGCATTCCCTCCAACGGAGCCATAATAAATCCGCATCAGCTCATCCACCGATTTTACAAGCTCATCCTCGGAGGCATGGTAGAACCAGCCGGGACGGATCGACGTATTCACTTCTGCCGGATACCAGATCAGATCTCGCTGGCCCCTGATGACATCCCGGCTGCCAAGGTCGATGTCCTGCGTATCCATTCTGCTGGCAAAGGTACCGTCATCCACCTGCTGTGACTCCTTCTGGATCTTCTCATTATCCTGGAGATAGGCAGGTACAACGCTCCATTCCGACGGCCGGGTATGTCCCGCCTCGTTGCCGCACCAGCGCACATCCGGGCCGCATACCGAAATGACCGCCTCAGGCTGGAGTTCCCGAATGAGCGCATAGTATGCATTCCAGTCATAGACCTGCTTTTTGCCGTTCGGACCCTCCCCGCAAGCGCCGTCAAACCAGACGCAGAACACCTCCCCGTAATTCGTTAACAGCTCGCGCAGCTGATGCAGGAAAAATTCATTATATACGTCCGAGTCTCCATACGAGCGCTCATGACGGTCCCAGGGCGACAGGTAAATCCCAAACTTTAAACCGCCTTCCCGGCAGGCATCGGCGACTTCCTTCACCAGATCTCCTCTGCCGCTGCGCCATGGGCTGGCAGCCACCGTATGGTCCGTGTACTTACTCGGCCATAAGCAGAACCCGTCATGATGCTTGCAGGTCAGAATGAGCCCCGTCATGCCCGCAGATTTGCATACCTCTACCCATTGCCGTGCATCCAGGTCGGTCGGGTTGAAGATCTGAGGATCCTCGCTCCCCAGCCCCCATTCCCGGTCCGTAAACGTATTGACTGTAAAATGGACAAACGCATACAACTCCATCTCCTGCCACCTTACTTGGCGTTCCGACGGCACGATCTGCGCTGCCGCTTTTATCCAACCCGGAGTGCTCGCACTGTTGCTCATGACACATCTCCCCTTTCCCTGCCCCTGTTCGCTGTGAAGTCGGTTACCTGGTCCTCACGAGCCACTGCTTTCCTTTCAATATAAAAGCACGTTCCGGACCCTGCCATTCACAAAACGTCCGAGTTTTTGACCTTTTGTGCCGGGTTTGATGATATAATCCAGGTGTGTTGAGCAACAAGGCGAGGAAGTGAGTTCCATGTACCCTGACATCATCTTTCCGGATATGACCAGCACGCTGCAAATTACAGGATGCCATTTCGGGAACAAGCCTGCAGGCTGGCACTATCCGAAGCATCATCACCATTTATATGAAGTACTCCACTGCCAGGAAGGTGAAGCCGGGCTGGTCATCAATCGTGCGGAGCTGACGCTTCATGCCGGGGACTGGCTGATGATCCGCGCCGGTGTCCGGCATGAGATCCGTAACGGATCGCCGAAGGGCAGCTTTTCTTTCTTCAATATACACTTTGATATCGACGATGCGGATATGCGCAGGTCTTTAAGCCGTACTGACTACAGTCTGCTTCAGGCTTCCGTCGCTGCCACAACGAAGCTCCCGAGCTATATTCAGGCCATCGAGTCGCAGATGCATCGGAGCCTGGATCCGGAACGATCCAGCCCCTCTTCCTCACCTACAGAGCGTAGGCTGACCCTGACTCCAGTGCAGAAAATCAACCTGCAAGCCCATATTCTCCTGATCATTCAGGAGATCATCTCCCTGGAGCAGGCGGATAGTGCAGAGCAGAGGACGGTCGCCCCGGTCACAATCCATGCAGCCGATACGGCCCACCTTATCGAGGAGCAGCTGCGGCGTCTCGTCTCTGCCGACGGCTCCATCGCGCAAATTGCGGACGAACTGAACATGAGCCGCAGCCAGTTCAGCAAACTATTCAAGCAAATCTACGGGGTATCCCCTCGCCAATATGTGACCGACATGAAGCTGAATCTGGCCAAGCAGCTGCTGGTCAGCACCAACCGTACCATTGAGGATATCGCGGATGAGCTTGGCTATCACTCGGCGAGCCATTTTTCCAGACAATTTCGGCGGGGCACCGGCCTGTCTCCCAACCAGTTCCGCCCGCGGCACAGAATATGATATCAAGATAGGCTGCGGTACAGCTTCGTAATCCTCTAATAAAAACACCCCCTGACAGCTTGGTATGCGTCAGGGGGATTGCGTCGTTATGGACAGTGATGGCTCTCCACCAATTAGGGAATTAGAGGATAGCCGCTTGTTTTTCAATATCTTGATACAGGAAAGATAAACTATAAAAAATCGAGACTATTAAAAATAAGCAGCAGGCCGACAATACACATGACCCAGGATAGCGCAGACCCGGACATCGCACCTACCTTCTCGCTGAGGCGATTCAGCGGCCTCCGTGCCCGGCGTCCAAACAGCAAGTACATACCGTACAGAAATAGCGGCGGGAGCACCATCACGAAATTGTAGCCGAACAGGATTGGCAACCATTGCAACATGTTCAGCTCCGCGCTGGCCATGAGTCCAATCGCCGCAAAATACGGAAACGCCGTCCCCGCCTCCACCAAGGAGGTCGTCAACCCAAGGATCGCCATGGCTCCCAAGCTGTATGATCTTACCCTTGGCAGCTCCTTCCGTTTCTTCGTTGGCACATAGAAGCTGGCGATGAACAAGAGAGCGCCTATACCGAACAAGATCCAGCTGACCAGACGATTTTGAATAAAAGAGGTGAACGTATGGGCCAGCGCTTCCATCCCGAGCATCAGACACACCCCGATAACAAAGTACACGCCAGCCACCACCGACAGGTAGACAAATAGCCGGGAACCAAGCCGCCGCGTCTCGCTGAGCAGCAAATAGAGCGTCACGCCGATCGTCGCCGGACTCAACGTATCCAGCAGTGCAAGTCCGCCAATCGTAACCAGCAGCTGGATACTCATAAGGATGCTTCTTCCTGGTCCTGCGAATCCTGCTGCAAGCCGGAATGATATAGTTCAAATGCTTTCTCCAGAAAATGAAGCACCTCGGCATCTATCGGATAAAACCCCAACTGTTCCGAAGCTTCCGGTGATTTGCGAAGCTCCCACAGCTTGTCCAGAAACTCCGGCTCCTCTGCAAATTTCTCTTCTGTTTTTTCAGCCATACGCCTTATAATGCTCTGTATTCTAGGCGAGGACGGTCCCTCCTTCATGCAGCGCTGCACCTGCCCAATCAGGGCGATCCATTCCAGCGAATCCGGATCTTCCGCTTTCATACGTGGGAGCTGCTGCCATAAGCCCATCTCCTTCTCACTCAACACAGCCGTCTTAAAAGCCGCTTGCTTCTCCCTGTCCTGCCGCGACAGACGGATCAGCTTCTGCATCGCCATTAGATTTCCTTCCCCGTCCATTGCAATCCCGCTAATCAGCTCACGCAGGGAGGATTCCATATGACGCAGCCGCTCCTGCTCTTCCAGCACGTAAGCCAGCTGACTTTTCAGTGCCGAGTTCCAGTTCCAATCCGGCTTGAGCAGCATCGACTTGATTTCGTCCAGCCGAAAGCCCATCTCTTTTAGAAAACGGATCTGCTGCAGCTTCTTCAAATTATCCTCGGTGTACAGACGGTGTCCACCCTCGGTTTTCGACACAGCCTTCAGTAAGCCGATCTGGTCATAATATCGCAACGTCCGGACGGTGATACCCAACTGTTTCGCTACCTGCTGAATTGGGATCATCTCCCTCATGGCCCTCGCCACCTCCTTCTGTTATGCAGTGCCGAGTTACCGGTCGCCCTTCGGCTTGATCCCTTCCTTGATGAGATAGCCGAGACTAAGACCGATCAGAACCCCGGGGATCGCATTGTCCAGATACAAACCAACACCTGCCCCGATAATAACACAAGCGTAGATCACCACATCTCCTTTGTTCAAATCCATGTCTCCTTCAACCGATATTGGTAGCTGCTTCCCAACCAGTATATAAAATGACGTAACGTCACTTTCAACCCCTAAAATCTTGCTTGAAAGTGACGCTGCGTCATCACTTATGATGAGAGACGTAATGGATGGATGATGGATGCCTATCTGCTAGCTTGGTCTTTAACGCATGTTATCAGGTGAGGCAGTCCTTTATATTAGGAGGGGAACCCAATGAAGCATACCCAGCTCATGTCACGTTTATCGCTTCTATGCGTGCTCATGGTCACACTACTTCTCAGTGCTTGTACGAGTGATGATACAGCAGAAGATATCCGGCATGCATCACTTGAAGATATTCATACGGTTCACATTGACCACGGCAGCACACCGCTCACCCTGGAGGTTGCGGATGTCGATTCGCTAGAGGCCTCGCTGCTGCTTCCTCGGGGCGGGGAAGGCATAATCGTGGATGAAAGTCAGAAATCCTTAAACATTCGATTGAACAGTGATATCTCACGATTGATCAATCTCGGAAAAAAGCCGCGGCTGCATGTTGTCATTCCTGCTTCTTTTGAAAGAAGAGTTGTGGTCAAGGGGAGTTCGGGCAGCGTCACAGGGCGAGAGCTTCGCTCGCATAGTCTCCATATTGAAGGGAAAAGCGGGGGCATCTTGCTTGAATATGCGGAGCTGAATCAGGATCTGAACGTATCTGTCCATAGCGGCAATGTGCGTTTACGACTAGCGGACAGCGAGCCTGATGCTTCCTGGCGGCTTCAATCCTCAAGCGGCAGGCGATCTGTCGCCTTTCCCTTAGACGGTCAGCGCGAGCAGAAACGACGGACGGAGGGGACGACCGGCAGCGGCTCGGTTCATGTGAGCATTGAAACCAAGTCCGGCAGCATTACAGTGGAATAGATGTTTCCTGAACGAAAGGGATAATCGCACAAAGGCAGCAGGCCGGGACACCGGATGCTGGGTGAAATCGGCATAACAAAAAAAGCTGGACGACGGGAAACACCTGCGTGATTCCGCTGTCCAGCTTTGTATTATAGGGACTATTGATTCCGAATCATGTAATCGAATGCGCCTAGTGCAGCTGTTGCACCCGATCCCATGGAAATGATAATTTGCTTGTACGCACTGTTCGTGCAGTCGCCCGCTGCGAATACGCCAGGAATGCTGGTCATACCATGATTGTCCACGACAATCTCGCCCATCCGTGTACGTTCCAAAGTATCCGCGAGCCAGTCTGTATTCGGTACAAGACCGATTTGGACAAATACGCCCTGCAGTTCAATATGCTTGTCTTCGCCGCTTTCACGGTCCGTGTAGGTAATCCCGTCTACTTTAGTAGTACCTGTGATTTCCTTCACTTGTGCATTTTTGATGACAGTCGTATTTGGCAAACTATTGAGGCGATCCTGCAGTACCGAGTCCGCTTTCAGCTCAGACATGAACTCCAGAACGGTAACATGTGCTGCAACACCAGCAAGATCAATCGCTGCTTCAACACCGGAGTTGCCTCCGCCTACCACCGCAACATGCTTGCCTGCGAACAGAGGACCATCACAGTGCGGGCAGTAAGCCACGCCCTTGTTCTTGAATTCGGCTTCTCCCGGCACACCCAGGTTGCGCCAACGGGCTCCTGTGGAGAGGATGACGGTTTTGCTCTTCAGCACCGCGCCATTTTCCAATTCAATTTCAACAAGATCCTTCTTCTCCAGACGGTTCGCACGCTGGGACTTCATGATGTCAATGCCATATTCCTTCGCATGCTCTTCAAGGCTAGCTGCGAGTTTAGGACCTTCGGTGTACTTCACGCTGATAAAGTTCTCAATACCCAAAGTATCATTCACTTGTCCGCCAAAACGCTCCGCTACGATGCCTGTGCGAATCCCTTTACGAGCAGCATAGATCGCCGCGCTTGCGCCAGCTGGGCCGCCTCCGACAACCAGTACGTCGTATGGCTCCTTGTTCTCGAACTCCGATGCATCCGAGGTGCCAAGCTTAGCCAGGATATCCTCGATCGTCATTCTGCCGCTCTCGAAGAACTCGCCGTTCAGGTGAACCGTAGGCACGGCCATGATCTCTTTGCTTTCCACTTCTTCCTTGAAGGCAGCGCCGTCGATCATCGTGTGGGTAATGCCAGGGTTCAGGACGCTCATCATGTTGAGTGCCTGCACAACGTCAGGGCAGTTATGGCAGGACAGGCTGACATAAGTCTCGAAATGATACTCGCCTTTAATGCTCTTAATCCGGTCAATGACGTCTTGTTCAACTTTTGGTGCTCTTCCGCTGACCTGAAGCAATGCCAGAACGAGCGAAGTAAATTCATGCCCAAGAGGGACACCGGCAAAGGTAACACCGGTGTCTTCACCAACGCGATTCACGCTAAAGCTTGGTGTTCTAGGCAATGATGCTTGCTCAACTGTAATTTTATCCGACATGCTGGACAGTTCATTCACCAGATCCAGCATATCAGCCGATACAGAGTCGGTTCCCGCATTGACCTTCAGCAGAACATTCCCTTCCAAAAGCTGCAAGTACTGCTCAAGCTGCTGTTTGATGTCTGCTTCCAGTTTCATAGTTCGTCTCCTTAAATCTTGCCTACAAGATCAAGGCTTGGTTTCAAAGTTTCAGAACCTTCTTTCCACTTAGCAGGGCAAACTTCGCCTGGATGGTTGCGTACATATTGAGCCGCTTTTACTTTGTCGATCAGCGTGCTTGCATCACGTCCGATGCCTTCAGCTGTAATTTCGATAGCTTGTACAACACCGTCTGGGTCGATGATGAATGTACCGCGGTTCGCAACGCCCTCTTCCTCGATCAGAACGTCGAAGTTACGGGAAATGGTATGTGATGGGTCGCCAATCATGATGTAAGTTACTTTTCCGATAGCTTCGGAGCTGTCATGCCAAGCTTTGTGTGTGAAGTGAGTGTCTGTGGATACAGAGTATACTTCAACGCCAAGCTCTTTAAGCGCTGCATATTGGTTCTGCAGATCTTCAAGCTCAGTTGGGCAAACGAAAGTGAAGTCAGCCGGATAGAAGCAAACGATGCTCCATTGACCTTTGAAATTTTCCTCAGTAACTTCGATAAATTTGCCGTTGTGATAAGCTTGTGCTTTAAATGGGAGTACTTCTTTTCCAATCAATGACATGGCAATCTCTCCTTTGGATTATGGTATGGTTTCGAAACAGCACAGCGTCAGGACCCTCAACTACCTTTAGCCCCCGACCATCTGCACTACTTATAACTATTATTATATGGGAACGATTCTCAACGTTCAATTCCCTTCACCAAGTCTTCATAATTAAAACGGAAAAAATGAAAAGAGCTTGAACAACTGCGCGTCCGGGAATACGTACCTTGCAGACGGTGCATACTAAAGTTCGCACCTGATATGACAAGGAGGATCTTCTCATAGTGAACAGAAACGAGCCAGATAAGAACCTCATCAATACGGTGAAAGAACTGGAAACGACACCTGTAAACAGTTTAGACGCCCAGCAACAACAGCAAGCCCGCAATGACCGCAGCAAAATGGCGCTGCATGACGGCGACGAAAAGTACAATGAAAGTGAATCGGATAACCATCGTTAGTCGTAACAACAATCCGGATACACAATCTAAAAAAGCGACCGATCACGGTCGCTTTTTTAGTGCGGGATCAGCGGCGAACCACGGCTCCTGCAGTTGAAGCCTTTCGTGTTCAAGCCCTGGACTATCTGCTCATGCCGATGACGCTGAATATGGTGAAGCAGTTGGATGAACGTCTTCAGAAATACTATGGGCAGAGACCAAAACAGACGGTGAGGAACGAACTTTCAACCATACCATCATTATGGAACCGAAAGAAAACCGGATGACATGCGGCTGGAATCGAAAGGATACTTATGGGCGTATCACTGCTAGGTAGCTTTTTCTGCTATCGAAGAAGCTCACACGGGAGCTCCCGCGCTTGTAAGAACAAAAATGGACTCTACGAAGCTGGCGGAGCTGCTTCAAAACACTAAAGAGGAACTGTACCAAAAATGGTTATCCGGCACCACAAGGTAGAACCCTAGCAACAGCCAGGAACCCGCGGCATAAGCGACGCCTTATGGTTTCTGGCCGGTTGGGGTGTAAAGAGAAGCAAACCTACAACTTAAACATATATCCCTTGTACCCAAATTCTTTAACAAACCCTAAATTTCTAGCGACCGCATTCGATGGATGATTGTCTTCCATACAGTCCCAGTATGGCCTGTACCCCCTGGCAAAACAGTGATCCACGAAATAAGACGCAGCCTTGTAAGCCAGTTTCCTTCCTCGATACGATGGAAGGGTTTCGATCGCAGTCCCGTGAATGTCCTTATATCGGTATCCTGACATGCAGATGCTGACAATTGACTGATTGTGAAGAATACAGTATCCCATTCCCTGTTCAAAGAACCTTTCTTCGCTTTCCCAGCAGTCCAGGATTTTGGTTATGGCAAACGCCACATTCTCGATAGTCCCTTGATGTAGAAACTCCTTCGTCAGCTGGGCAACGGTAAACTCATCGTCCTGATGCCGCTCTTTCCCTATAGCGTTAAACGTGTCCGGGCATATCATATATACATTCTGATCCCACGAATCCAGTTTCTTATCATGGAAGATGTCATGAAATGCTGTATACCAGCTTGGATGATTGCCGATGCATTCGAACCAGTTCAGCCCTTGCGCCTTCGCCTCAAATGTGATGACTTCATCAATGTATCTTTTCACATCCTGATTGAATGCTTCATTTCTTGAATCTCCAACAAATATAAACCCATCATGATTCCCCTGCCAGATGAGACCGCTCCTTGGCTTCTCGATGTGATCCACAAAGATTCTGCCCGGATTTGTCCCTTCTACAATCGCCTTCTCTTCGATATTCACCCCACGGTTTACGAGGTCCCTGCATCTATGAAACTGATGCTTGTCGAGTTCATATATCATTTTCACCGCTCCAATTCTTCAGGATTCACTGTCCTGTAAAAATTGTACGGATTCACTCCTTCTTTATATAGAGAGACAACAAGTATAGGTGTTTAATACACAATA
>NZ_NQLZ01000019.1:0-1217 GCF_002276395.1 Paenibacillus sp. 7541
GAATGCCAACCGCTATACGTTTGTCTGGGGGAAATCCGTTGTCAAGCAACAGGCGAAACTTGAGGAGAAAGTAAAATCGCTCTTCACCGAGATTGAGGAGCAGGAACTGCTGGAAGAAGCGGCTCATGCGGGCGAGGATCTGGCTGAACTGGGCGAGTCCAACGAACTGACCAGCGCTAAGCTGGAGAAGGCCGTTGCGAAATTGGAGCAAAAGCTACAACATGAACCGAAAAACAAACCAGTGAAGAAAGCCGTCCGCCTTCTGCGCAAGGATCTACTTCCCCGCAAGCATAAGTATGAGCTTCAACGGAAACTGCTGGGCGACCGTAACAGCTACAGTAAGACTGACCCGGATGCAACCTTCATGCGAATGAAAGAAGACCATATGCGAAACGGCCAACTTAAGCCAGGATACAATGTTCAGATCGGTACGGAAAACCAATTTATCGTCGGCTACTCCTTGCACCAACGACCGACGGACACGCGCTGCCTCATTCCCCATCTAGAGAAAGTAAAAGAAATGTTGGGTAAGTTGCCGAAGACCATCATTGCGGACGCTGGTTACGGCAGCGAAGAAAATTACGCGCGCTTGGAGCAGGAAGATTGCGAGGCGCTTGTCAAATATAACACCTTTCATAAAGGAAATTCGAAGAAGTGGAAGCAAGACATCAGCAAGATCGACAACTGGACTTACCAGCAGGAGTCCGATACTTGGTTGTGTCCGAATGGCCGCACGCTCCACTTCCTGCGAGAGCGCAAGAAAAAGAACGAAAGCGGATATGAGCAACAGGTACGCCATTATCGGAGTGCTGACTGTGAGGGCTGTCCATTCAGAGAAAGATGCAGTAAAACGAACAGGAACCGAGAGATCGAGGTGAGCATGACCTTTCTTCGCTACAAGGCAGAAGCAAGAAAGAAGCTTCGGAGCGAGGAAGGACGAGAGTTATCCATCCGGCGCATGATTGAGGTTGAGAGTGTGTTCGGACAAATGAAAAACAACCGAGGATTCCGGCGATTCCTGCTTCGAGGCTTGCCGAAAGTGAGCACGGAGGTAGGGTGGCTTTCGCTTGCCCACAATCTGCTCAAGCGAGCGACATTGAGTCAAAAAATTGAAAACGGCCGGTCAGGAATAGACTCCTGACCGGCCGTTTTTCAATGTCTAAAGCAGGGATTACTGATTCGTACGTTCTTTAACCCCCCTTTTGAGACAGCCTCCT
>NZ_NQLZ01000020.1:0-49479 GCF_002276395.1 Paenibacillus sp. 7541
GACAATCTGTGGCGGATTAATCCGCTCTTTTTTTTGCCAAGTTTTATCATTGTTCTTTCATATGAACTTCATATAAGGCTCATTTGACCATCATGACCTTCTCCCTCCGCAGATGCTACAATCAATTCATAAATTTAGATTCAGTCTAATATCAATTATAGTTCTAGGAGGAATAGATATGATGGATCGTTTGACCACCAACCAGGGAACCCCTGTAGGAGATAACCAGAATTCGAAGACAGCCGGCCGGCGCGGACCGACGCTGCTGGAGGATTACCATCTGATCGAGAAGCTTGCCCATTTTGACCGTGAACGGATTCCTGAGCGGGTCGTGCATGCACGCGGAGCCGGGGCCCATGGCGTCTTCGTGGTAGAGAACGACTTGAAGCCTTACACTCGGGCAGCGTTCCTGCAAGAGATCGGACAGGAGACACCGGTCTTTGTACGCTTCTCCACCGTGATTCATGGCACCGGTTCGCCGGAGACGGCCCGGGATCCTCGCGGATTCGCAGTGAAATTCTACACGGAAGAAGGCAACTATGACCTGGTCGGCAACCATCTGCCTGTATTCTTCATCCGGGATGCCATCAAGTTTCCGGATATGGTGCATTCGCTCAAGCCATCGCCAGAGACGAACATTCAGGAGCCGGGACGTTACTGGGATTTCATGACCCTGTCCCCGGAATCGACGCATATGATGACCTGGGTATTCTCGGATCACGGCACGCCTGCCAACTATCGCGAAATGGACGGCTTCGGGGTTCATTCGTTCAAGTGGGTCAATCAGGAGGGGAAAGTCACTTATGTTAAATACAAATGGGAGTCCCTCCAAGGTGTCCGCACTTTGAACGCCGATGAGGTGACAGAGGTCCAGGGCAAGGATTTCAATCATGCCACACGCGATCTTCATGAGCATATCAAGGAAGGGAATTTCCCGAAATGGCGCCTGCTCGTGCAGCTGATGTCGCCAGAGCAGATGGATGATCTGGCATTCGATCCGCTTGATCCGACCAAGACATGGCCGGAGGAGCTGTTCCCGTTCATCCCGGTAGGTACGATGACGCTGAACCGCAACCCGCAGAACGTATTTGCGGAAGTGGAGCAAGCTGCCTTCTCGCCAAGCGCACTCGTCCCGGGCATCGAAGCATCGGAGGATAAACTGCTGCAAGGCCGACTGTTCTCTTACCCGGATACACAGCGCCATCGTCTTGGACCGAACTATCTGCAAATTCCGGTGAACTGCCCGTATGCTCCCGTTCGCAACCATCAGCGTGACGGCTTGATGAATGTGAAGCAGGACCCATCGCCGATCAACTATGAGCCAAACAGCTACACCAGCGGGCCCGTAGAAGACCCTGCATACCGCGAAAGCGAAGCGCCGCTTCATGGTCCGACCACCCGGCAGCGGATTGAGAAGACGGATGACTTTACACAGGCCGGAGAACTGTACCGTTCGTTCACGCAGCAGCAGAAGGATAATCTGATCCGCAATCTGGTGACTGATCTTCGTCAGACCAAGTCGGATATCCAGCTGCGCGCGGTTTGCAATTTCTACCGGGCGGATGCGGAGTACGGTGAGCGTCTGGCCGCTGGCCTCGGCATCGATCTGAGCGCCTTCATTCCGAGCGGAAAGTAACCAAACCAGCCAGGCGCTTTATCCAATGAAGCATCGGGCGCATGGCTTTTATATAAATGGTGTTGATGCTCAGCACGAACAGAAAGAGTCCTGAATCAGGGCTCTTTTTTTTAACGGATTCTCAAGGGAAAAATAATGTGACGGCATGTGATAAATTTCCACTTAAATTAAAGGCACTTTCTTCCGATAAATTGTCGATATAAAGGGATGTTGGATTACATTATAGACAAAAGGGGATCGTGCCATGAAAAAAAGAAATGCCCAGCGAATTCGCAGGAATATGATGGTTGCCTACTTGCTTGTCCTGCTGGTGCCGAGCATCACCATCGGTTATTTCACTTACCGTGATGCGGCAGCAACCATTGAGCGTCAAATTATGGAGGATGCAGCATCTAGTGTAATTACGGCGGACAAAATTATCGACCAGACGATTGGAGCCAAGCTGCATGACCTGGGCTATTTCATTGGCGAGATGAATTCTGCGAGCGCGAATCAAGAGCAGGCGAACGGGGGGACACAGATTCGCGATAGATTAAGGCAGTATCATAACCTTCATCCTGAGACGTCGAATATCTATGTAGGTACAGCGACGGGAAGCTTCATTTCGGGTTCAAATAATCAGGTAGCTGACGATTATGATCCGCGGGAGCGGGATTGGTACCAGCAAGCGATGAACAGTCCGGGACAGCCGATTGTAACGGCTCCTTATACTTCCGCTTCCAGCTCGGAGACCGTGGTGACGGTAGCGCAAACACTGGAAGACGGTGAAGGGGTCATGGGGATCAATTTGAATATGGACCAGATTCGCGATCTCGTTCAAGTGCAGGTGGGGCGCGAGGGATATACCACGGTTGTGGATCAGACTCATAAATTTCTGTTTCATCCGGAATATCCGGCAGGCACCGATGCCGAGAGCAACGGGGATACCGAGTGGGTGGCCCGGCTGTTTGAGCAAGCGGACGGACAATTCTCATTCCAGCATCCGGACAGCGGGCATTGGCAGATCAATTACATCACGAATGAATGGACAGGCTGGAAAATCGTTGGCGTCATGTCCAACGATGAGGTCACTGGCGCCGTAGCCGATATTCGAAGCACGATGATCTGGCTGCTGGCAGGTTCTCTCATCATCGGCCTCGCTCTGGCAGCGTGGAATATCCGCTCCGTAATTGAGCCGGTTCGCAAGCTAAGAGAAGCGACAGAAATTATTAGCGGCGGCAACCTGGCTTATCGTCTGACCGGATTCAAACGCAATGAGATCGGCGAGCTCGCGGATAACTTCCAGCAGATGGTTGATAATTTGCGGGATATGATCCACGGGGTCAAGGATATGACCGAGAATGTATCGGCTTCCTCGGAGCAGCTGTCGGCCAGTGCTGAAGAGAATACCAGAGCTATCGAGCTTGTGACATCTTCTGTTCAGGAGGTTGCCGTGGGCAGCGAGCGTCAGGTTCAAGCGGTTGCAGACGGGCTTCAGCGTATGAACGAGGTGAACGGACAGGCAGATACAATTGCCAGCACGCTGGAGGAAGTCCATTACAATATGCAAAGTACGGCCAAGCTGGCCGAGCAGGGGAATCAGGCGGTCATCACTACAGCGGACACGATGCAGGGCATCGATACTGTTGTGAAGGATCTTGGGGGCGTCATTGAGCAGCTTACGCTAAGAACGGAAGAGATAAGCGGCATCATCGGAGATATCGTGGACATCTCCCAGCAGACCAGTCTGCTGGCGCTCAACGCCTCGATTGAGGCGGCAAGGGCCGGAGAGCAGGGCAGAGGCTTTGCGGTGGTCGCAGCTGAGGTACAGAAGCTGGCTAAGAAATCGGAGGGCTCGGCGCAGCAGATTACTAGTCTGATCGGAAGCGTGCTCGAGGAAGTGAAGCGGACGAACGAGGCGATGAGAAGTGCCGAGGAGAAGGTATCTGAAGGCGTTGGCGCTGTTGATGTTACCGGACGATCCTTCTCCCGGATCAAAAAGTCGGTGGAGAGCGTGACCGCGAGTGTGGCCGGAACGACAGAGATCGCCCATGCGCTTGCTTCCCACGCCGCGGTTACCAAACAGGCGGTGGAGTCGATACGGGAAATATCGGAGCAGGCGCTGAGCAACACCCAATCGATCTCGGCCGCCTCCGAGGAGCAGCTGGCCTCCATGGAAGAGGTCGCTGCATCGGCATCCGATCTGAGCCGGTTGTCCGAAGAGCTGCAGCAGCTGGTTGAGCGGTTCAAGCTCTAGGATCTCCACAGGAACGATTCATAATAAGTCCTATCGGACATCGGGAAGGAACAGGCCACGAGGCCTGTTTCTTTCTCTATGCAAGGCAGGCGAAAGGGCTAAAGCGCCCCTCATATGCTTCGGGAATATATGCGGCCGGAGAATGATTCCCGAGGCATCGTGCGGCCCGGCAGAGGAATTCGGACATAGCGGGGCGAATACCCGAGTAGATTTAATCGTGGCGTATCACTTCTTACAGGTTCCATCCGTTCTGTGAGATTTAAGGCGCATGGCGTGAAGCCCGAGGCGCTGGCTGACTTTATATTCAATGGCCAGACCAGTATACTGTATAGAAATGAGAAAGCTGTACATATGAGGGGAGGAAGGACAATATGGCACAACATATGAAGGATCGGGTGATCGCCCTGGCAGGCCCGCGCAAATCAGCCGAGATGTCCAAGCTGGTTGAGAAGATGGGAGGAACTCCGCTGATCTGTCCCGCCCAGGGGACTGTTTTTCTCGATGATGAGGAGCTGCGGGCGGCCATTGCCGCATGGGTGGCCGATCCGCCGGAATGGGCCATTTTCACGACCGGAATTGGACTAGAGGCGATCTTTGATATGGCTGAACAGATGGAACTGCTTGAGGCGATGCTGGGGGTTCTGGAGAGCACCCAGATCGCTGCCCGGGGATACAAAACAGTCAATGCCATGAAGAAACGGGGCCTCGTTCCTGTGGCCAGAGATGATGACGGCAGCACAGCCGGCTTAATCCGTGCGATGGCGGACTGCGAGCTGGATCACAAGCGCGTCATTCTTCAGCTTCACGGGGAATCGGCACCACAGCTGGTGAGCTGGCTGGAAAGCAAGGGCGCTGCCGTCCGGACGATCCTCCCTTATAAACATATTCCGCCGCAGGAAGAAGACCTTGAGCGGTTGGTTTCGAACATTGTAGCCGGGAGCGTGGATGCCGTTGCTTTCACCAGTGCTCCGCAGTTCCGTTTTCTGACCGATTATGCCGAGTCCAAGGGGCAGCTGGCTGCGCTGCTGGATGCGTTTGCCGGTCCGGTGGTTGCCTCTGCGGTCGGCAAGGTAACTGCACAGGCGCTGCGCGAGGCCGGGATCGAGCGGATTGTAGTGCCGGAGGAAGAGCGAATGGGCGCTATGATGGTGACGCTGGGACGTTATTTTGCCGGGGAACCGGATCGACAGCGCCAGGCTTGATGCTCTGAGCGGCTGCGAAGGAATATAAGGAACACGCATCGAGGATGTTGCCCTGACGTGAACTCTCCACGTGCATGGAACAGGATGTCCTGTGAATGATATAGACAAGATCCGCGATTTATGGGAGGACAAGAGATATGGATAAAAGAAAGGCTTTGCTGCTCGGCAGCTACACACACCCGAAGTTTCACCCGCTCCAAGGCGTTGATAAACAGATAACCCATGTGCTGAATGATATGTTTACCGTTCAATGCACGGAGAACCTGAAAATGCTGCATGAAAGCAATCTGTACCCCTATGAGCTGTGCATTGCCTACAGTGACCTTTGGGACGAGAAGGTATCTCCCCGGCAGACGGCCGGCTTGCTCTCGTACGTAAGCGGTGGCGGAGGCCTGCTGGTTCTGCATAACGGCATTTCTCTGGCCAATCGGTATGAGCTGGCTCAACTGATCGGTGCCCGGTTCGACGGCCATCCGCCGATGCGATCCCTGTCTTTCAAGCCGGCAGAGACGCAGCATGATATTATCGAAGGGATTGAGCCGTTTGAGCTTGAGGAGGAGCCCTATCAGTTTGAGTTTGATCCGTTTGCGGAGCGAACGGTTCTGCTGCAGTATGAGGCGGATGGCGAGCTGTACCCGGCTGGCTGGTGCCATACGTACGGAATCGGCAGGGTGGTATTCCTGATGCCAGGCCATCATGAGCCTACCTTCCTTCAGCCGCAGCTGCGCACCATCATTGCGCAGGCGGCGAAATGGGCTGCCAGGGTTCCCGGTTAAGCCCGGGGCAAGGAGGGATGGAGGCTTGAGCGAGAATATACTGATTGTGGAGGACGAGGAGAAAATCGCGCGCCTGCTTCAGATTGAGCTGGAGAGCGAAGGCTATCAGGTGACTAGTGTCTACAACGGTCCCGATGGGCTGGAAGCTTACCGCAGCGGCGGGTTCGATTTGATTTTGCTCGATGTGATGCTTCCCGGCATGAGCGGCATCGAGGTCCTCAGAAGAATCCGGGCGGCGGATCCAGGCACAGCCGTACTGCTGCTGACCGCCAAAAGCTCGGTCGAAGACAAGGTGTCCGGTCTTGATCTGGGCGCAAATGACTATATTACGAAGCCCTTTCAGATTGAAGAGCTGCTTGCCCGAATCCGGGCCGCCTTGCGTCTGCGGGCAGCGGCTCCAGCCCGGCATGAAGAGCCTGGAGCGTGGCTGGTCGCGGCGGATCTGAGGTTGAATGAACAGACGCGGGAAGTGATGCGTGGGGAGCAGCGAATTGAGCTGACGCCAAGGGAGTTCGATCTGCTCGTGTATCTGCTCAAGAACAAGCGCCAGGTGCTGAACCGGGAGCAGATTCTCACTGCAGTCTGGGGATATGATTATTACGGCGATACGAATGTCGTCGATGTCTATATTCGGTATGTACGAAAAAAAATCGCAGCGCCGCAGGCGCCTGAGCTCATCCAGACGATTCGCGGCGTCGGATATGTGCTGAAGGACGACGTATGAAGCTCAGCAGCAAAGTCCATTTGTATTCGTCGGTTCTGATGGCGGTTCTCCTGTTGGTGATGAACCTGTCGATATACTTCGTGTTCAGCCGGATGACACTGGACAGTCAGCTGAAGCAGGCCGATGCGGAAGCCAACCGGATTGCCCAAGGGCTTATTGCGGCCGCAGGAGCCATACCGACGGCGGATCTGCTCCGGGGTTACGTCCCTGTTGATGGACTGCTGCGGGTCATCGGCCCGGATCAGAACGGTCCGGCGCCGGTGATCTCCAGCTCCCAGCTGGTTCTGGCCGAGCTTGAGCTGTCTTATGCGCCGGACAAGCGGGCCGAGATTATATCCTATGCAGGCGGCACATACTCAGCGGTGTCCCTGCCTGTTATCTGGCCTGACGGGGCGGTGATGAATGTGCAGGTTGTCCGCAGCCTGCAGGCGACGATGGACAATCTGCAGGTGCTCCGAATTGTCCTGATTGTGGTGTCGGCAGCTGTTCTGCTCCCTGTTATCGCCTCCACACGGGTGTTGGCACGGGTCATCATGCAGCCGATTTCTGCATTGACCCGGACGATGCGGGAGATTCGCAGCAGCGGCCGGTTCAGGCGAATCGAGCTGGACCCGAAGTCGAAGGATGAGCTGGTGGAGATGGGGGCTGCCTTCAACGATATGATCACCTTGCTCGAGCGCAATTACGAGAAGCAGGAGCAGTTCGTATCCAATGCATCCCATGAATTGAAAACGCCGATTACGATCATAGAGAGCTACGCCAGTCTGTTAAAGCGAAGAGGACTGGATCGACCTGAACTGTTCCATGAGTCTGTGGAGGCGATTCACTCCGAGGCCGTGCGCATGAAGGAACTGACCGAGCAGCTGCTGCTGCTCGCGCGTAACCGTGACGAATGGCAAGTCAAGATGGAGGATGTCGATCTGGTGGAACTGTGCGAGGCGTCCGCCGGCGCTTTTCGCAGCGCCTATCACCGCGAGGTCCAAGTTCGCTCCGATCAGGGGGCCGTGTATGGCTGGACGGATCGGCAGCGGCTGAGACAGCTGCTGTTTATTTTTTTGGATAATGCACGGAAGTACAGTGAGGAGGCCGTGACGGTCGATATTCAGACCGCCGGCGGGCAAGCTTCAATACGCATCACCGATCGCGGCATCGGAATTCCCAAGGAAGAGCTACCGTATGTGTTCGACCGGTTCTACAGGGTGGATGAGGCCCGGAGCCGCAAAGGTGGAGCGGGTCTAGGGCTGTCGCTCGCCAAGGATATTGCGGAAGCGATTGAAGCAGAGCTTGAGCTGGACAGCCTGCCCGGGGTCGGGACGACCGCTGTCATCAGGTTGAAATTGGCAGAATGACCGACGGGTTCTCTCAGCGTATTCTAACCTGGAGCGCGTATACTTGCGGTAAAGAAACAGGCATGAGGTGATGGAATGCGAAAAAGGATACTGATGTGGAGCGGTTCGCTGGCGGTGATATTGCTCTTGGCACTTGTCATCATTCGTCCTTGGGGAGATGCACCGCGGCTGCTGACGCAAGCGGAAGCGGCTGCCGGAGTCACAGAGCAGTATCCTGGCGATGTGCTGGATACGGTGCTGGAAGACGACATGTACCGGATTCGGATCCAAGCTGTAACCGGGGTGTATGAGCTCAGGGTAGATGCATATCAGGGGGACATTATTGCAATTGAACGTCTGAATGATCAGGGGGCGGGGATGCTGCCAGAACCTCCGGTACAGAATCCGGGTGAAGCCGATCCTGGGGCGGAAGATGCCCGAGGCGAACAGCCTCCTCCAGATGAAACGGATGCTTCCACAGATCCGAATGGAGAAGCGCCGCCACAGAACGGGCAGGAAGGCCGTGAGCCTTCGGGGAACCAGGGATCAACCGCCAATCGTCCGATCACGGAAAAGGAGGCGATCCGCCTGTCGCTCGCCGAATTCCCCGGCACCGTGGATGATGTCGATTACCGGGAAGGCAGGGATGGCCGATACTACCTGGTTGAGATTGACACCAAGGACGGGCGGGAAGTGACGGTGCAGGTGGATGCCATCACAGGCCGCATTCTGTCAGTTACGGTGGACGATGATTCGGACGATGACGATGATGATGATGGATGAGGAAGGCTGTCATCTGATTCTCATCAATTTCTAATCTTTCTCTCGGAGTCCTCTCATGTTCAGCCAATAGGATAGAACTATGCAAAGGCAACCCAGAACATGAGGAGGCATTCTAACATGAAAAAACGTACATGGATGACAGGCGCACTCGCCGCGGTTATCGCGGCAGGCGGAATTTACGGAATCAGCGCCGTTCAGGCAGACGGATCGGGGGCGTCAAGCGCATCTGGCCGCGCAAGCGTAAGCAGCCCGAGCCCGTCGAGCGGTTCAAGCGCATCCGAGGTGAGCGCGTCCGTGCAGAGCACCAGCACGGCTACGACCGGGAAGAAGCTGATTGGCATGGAACAGGCTGAGAAGAAAGCAAAGGCCGAAGTGAAGGGCGTGGTCGACAGCATCGAGCTCAAGCGCTGGAAAGGGTCTCAAATCTATGAAGTGGAGATTGACCAAGAGAAGCGCGAGATGGAGGTTCGAATTGATGCATACAGCGGCAAGGTGCTCAGCGTCCGTGAAGATGACGACAACGATGATTGGGATGATCGTGTGCCGGCCAATGTGATCGGCGCAGGCAAAGCGGCAACCATTGCCGAGAAGCATGTGCAAGGCGCAGTGGCAGTGGAATCGGACCTGGACAAGGACGATGGCAGATGGGTGTATGAAGTGGAACTGAGAACGTCCAGAGGCTCAGCCGAGGTAGAGGTTCACGCCATCACGGGCAAGGTTATCGACACCGATTTTGACGATGACGATGATGATTGGGATGATCGAGACGACCGGGATGACCGCGATGACAGAGACGATGACGGGGACGACGACTAAGCCCTGTGCATAGATTACGAGAAACAGCTCCGAAGATCTGAGGATCTTGGGGCTGTTTCTTTATGTCCAGAAGGCGAGGTGTCCGGTATAACTTGCAGCCTGAGGACTTTCATTCTCGGATAGATGATTTTTACCAGAAAATAAGGGTATAATGGAAGCAGATGAAGACCAGGAGGGATGAAACGTGAGTGATCTTTTCAAGAAAGCAATCTCGTTAGGATTAGGCCTTACCGTGGTCAGCAAGGAAAAAGTAGAGAAAATTGTGGACGATCTGGTCAAACGCGGGGAGCTGGCTCCGGCAGAATCGAAAGCGCTGGTCGAGCGGTTGGTCGAGCGGGGAGAGGCGGAGCAGTCCCAGATCAAAAGCTATATTTATGAACAGGTGCAAAAGGTGCTGAAGGAGCTGGACGTGCCGACAGAAAGCGATATCGCGAGCCTGGAACAGCGAATCGCTGCCCTTGAGCACAAAATCGTCGAGCTGGAAGGATCGCGGCAGGAATAATATGGCGGTCCGAATTCGACATGCCGGACGTTACCGGGAAATCGCCATGGCGCTAATGCGTCATGGCTTTGGCTATATGGTGGAGGAGATGGGGCTGTTTCACGTGCTGTCGCTTCCGGTGCGCTGGATATCCCGGGAGGAGCCGGAGACAGTTACTTTGGGAGAACGGGTGCGTAAAGTGCTGGAGGACCTCGGTCCGGCATTTGTGAAGCTGGGTCAGCTGGCGAGCACAAGGTCGGATCTGCTGCCTGACCCTTTGATCCAGGAGCTGGTCAAGCTGCAGGAGCGGGTTCCGCCGTTCTCCTCGGAAAGCGCACGTCAGCTGATCGAGCAAGAATGGGGCGTGCCGATCGACGAGGTGCTTTCCTCCTTCGAAGACAAGCCGCTTGCCGCAGCCTCGATTGGCCAGGTTCATGCCGGCCGGTTAAAGACGGGCGAGATGGTAGCGATCAAGGTGCAGCGTCCCGGCGTTGCCAGAATGATCGGGCGGGATCTTGAAATTCTCCGGGACTTGATCTCATTGGCCGAGAAGCGGTGGGATTGGGTAAAGCAATATCGGGTGGATCAGATCGTAGATGAGTTTGCGCGGGCGATGATGGCCGAGCTCGATTACAGCCATGAGGCGCGCAATGCAGAGAAAGTGGCAGCTTACTTGACAGATCATGAGTACATCCACATTCCCAGCATTTACTGGGAGTTCACTTCCTCCAAGGTGCTTACGATGGAATATGCGGACGGTATCACGCTGAGCCGCTACCGGGAGCTGGCGGACAAGGGGCATCATCTGAAGACGGTGGCGGAGCGGCTGATTGAAGGGATGCTGCAGCAAATTTTCATCCATGGCTTCTTCCATGCCGATCCGCATCCCGGGAACCTGCTGGTCCGGGCCGACGGGAAGCTGGTGTTCCTGGATTTCGGTTTGGTAGGGCAGCTCAGCGAGGAGATGAAGGATCATCTGTCGGGGCTGATTATCGCGCTGATGAGGCGCAACACGGACAGTATGGTGCGGGCGATATCGCGCATGGGGCTGATTCCGGATGACTGCGACATGGACCGGCTCAGGGCCGATATGGATCGGCTGCGGGGAGAATATGTGGATGTTCCTTTCTCGAAGGTGCGGATCGGCAAGGCGCTAAGCGATCTGTTCGCGGTCGCCCAGCGGCATCAGATCATGCTGCCGCCCGATTTGACCTTGCTCGGCAAGTCGCTGCTGACGCTGGAGGGCGTTATTGAGATGCTGGACCCGGAGCTCAGCATCATTGATATGGCGGAGCCGTTCGGACGGAAGCTGCTGAAGGAGCGGTACAACTCACGGCGTATTGGCAGAAAGGTGCTGGACGGGGTAAGTGAACTGGCGCAGAGCCTGCTCGATTTGCCGGGGCAGGCCCGGCAGCTGTCAGCGATGATCAGCAAGGGCAAGCTGCGGGTGGAGATCAGTGTGCCCGAGCTGCAATCGCTCATGCACAAGCTGGACCGGATCAGCAACCGCCTTTCGTTCAGCATTGTGCTGCTGGCATTCAGCATTATTATGGTGGGGCTGATTATCGGTTCTTCCCTGAGTCACGAGCCGATTATGCTGTGGCATTTCCCTGTCATTGAACTGGGTTTCATTGTCGCTATTCTGATGGTGGCCTGGCTATTGTATTCGATTTTTAAATCCGGGAGGTTCTAGCAGCCTGGTGTCAGGCCTGGAGCCTCGCATGCTTACGATGGAGCAACCAGGTCTGAACACCGATCAGCAGCCATTCGATCCCATGATAGAACAAGGCGATGAACAGCGCCTGCAGCAGGCTGCGGATCGGCAATGCCGGAAACAGCAGGGCGATAAAATACAGCAGCAGCGTATCGACAGCCAGCGTGGCCGCCAATTTGGCCATGAGCACGCTGTCCCGCTTGAGCGTTAGCCGCAGCGTGGCGATGACGAGCGGATGAACGAGGCACTCCAGCAGCAGAAACCCGATCAGTGCAAACAGCGGGAAGCTTAGCAGCACTTCGGCGCTGCCTGGGGCAAGGGTCTCTCCGGCGCTGCCGGTGATGCCAAACAGCCGCACATACAGAAGCGAGCACAGCTCAAGCGGTACGATGATCGACGCCGACAGGAGCGGGATGAGCCATAGTTTCTGACGGAAGGGAATCTGCGCTCCGTCCCGGGTTGCGATATAATTAAGCATCATATTCATCATTCCAAGCAGAATCAACAGAACGATGAAGCCGAGCAGCATGTGGAGTAGGTTCATGCCTTGCACCTCCTGACCGGTTGATAGCATCTGATCTGACATTACCAAAGACAGGAATGAATGTCAGTCTATTTCCTGAAAAAATATAAATGAGGTGGAATGTTTGCCGAACTTTCAACAACTGGGCATCGACGAACAACGAGTACAAAAACTGAAGGAGCAGGGCATCGCAGAACCGACGCCGGTACAGCAGGAGACGATCCCGCTGCTTCTGGACGGCAAGGATGTCATTGCCCGCGCGCGGACCGGGACCGGCAAAACGCTGGCGTTTCTGCTCCCGATTCTGCAGCGGATCGATACTTCTAAGGCGTATCCGCAGGCCCTGATCATTGCGCCGACGCGGGAGCTAGCGCTCCAGATTACGGAGGAGGCGCGCAAGCTGACGTCCGGGGAGCAAGACGGCGCCAAAATTCTGGCCGTCTATGGCGGTCAAGATGTGGAGAAGCAGCTGCGCAAGCTGGAGGGCGGCCGCCATGTCATCATCGGGACGCCGGGCCGGCTGCTCGATCATCTGCGCCGGGGCACGCTTGAGCTGGGCGGTGTGAAGATGCTCGTGCTGGATGAAGCCGACCAGATGCTGCATATGGGCTTCCTCGACGAGGTCGAAGCCATTATTCATGCGGTGCCGTACCGCCGGCAGACGATGCTGTTCTCAGCGACGATGCCGGGCGGGGTGAAGCAGCTTGCCGGAAACTATATGAATGAGCCGGTCGATATCGTCATCAAGGGAGCCTCTCCGGTCCCGATCGAGCAGATCAAGCAGGCGGTTGTGGAATGCACCGACCGGACGAAGCAGGATGCGCTGCGGGCGGCGATTGAGCTGTACCGCCCTTTCCTGGCGATTATTTTCTGCCGGACGAAACGGCGGGCCTCCACCCTGAACGAAGCGTTGCTGGCACATGGCTACGCATCGGACGAGCTCCACGGCGATCTCTCCCAGGCGAAGCGAGAGGCCGTCATGAAGCGCTTCAGAGAAGCCAAGCTGCAGCTGCTGGTCGCTACAGATGTCGCCGCACGCGGCCTGGACGTAGAGGGGGTAACCCACGTCTTCAACTACGATATGCCTCATGATGTTGAAAGTTACATCCATCGTATCGGCAGAACAGGCCGGGCGGGTGGAAGCGGCATGGCCGTCACCTTTGCCGCAGGGAAGGATGCTCAAGATCTGCTGCGGATTGAAGAGGGGATCTCCCTTCGATTGAAGCGGCTGCATTATGCATCGCGAGAGGACGCGATTCGCGAAGGGACGGGCGGAAGTATAGACGCCTCCGGCCCGAGAAAAGCTAGAAGCGTCTCCTCCTCCGGGCCTAAGGATCAGCAGCGCGGCCGTGGAGGAAGCCGGAGAGAGGAGGCTTCCGGACGCAGCGGCGGGTCCGGCGCCGCTAGAGGTGCCCGCGGCACCAGTGGCGGCCGCGGGCACCAGGCGGAGCGGTCTGGCCCAGGCGGGCGCTCGGGGGCGGGCGGTCAAGGACGCGCCGGCAGCGAGCGTGCAGGCGGCGTCAGCAGCGGCCGCCGGAGCGGCAGCGCAGGGCGGACGAGCGCCCAAGGGAGCCGCCGTGGCTCCGATGGCGGCCAGGGAAGCCGTGCGGAAGGCAATGCCCGCAGTCAGGGCCGGAGCGGCGGTCGCCGCGGCCGGGGGCGGTCATAGGCCTCCGGGCTTGCGCTGCCTGTGCATCCGGTTAACTCGGGCTGATACAGCAGGGCAGCACGGCTTCTGCTTTTCCATTGGCGAGCACGATGGGTTCGGCTGCGGCGTTCCTTGCTGGGTCGTTGATTAGCTTCGGGTGGACAAGGTTAAGTAAAGATTGAACCTAGTCGAACAAAGGAGGCGTTATCATGTCCGAGCATAATCATGTCGTCAACAAGAATGGTGAACTGGATGTCAATAAGGTCGATGATGCCATCGATCGCATTGATGAAGGGGAGAAGGAACGGATTCTGGCCAACTTTGATTCGTTTCAATCGTATTTGAGCAAGCGAATTCAGCTGGCCCAGAACATCGGGCTTGGCGAGGAACAGCTGGCACAGGCTGCTGAGAAGGTGGCAGGCTACCTGGCCGAGAACGAGGAACCGCGCAATGCGGAGGAGAAGCTGCTGCAGGAACTGTGGAAGGTCGGCTCCCAGGAGGAGCGGCACAAGCTGGCTCATATGCTGGTGAAGCTGGCCGAGCGTCGCCAATCCCATTAAGACGCTGTATGACCCCTTTCCGGGATGGATCCGGGAAAGGGGTTTTTTCGTTTCATCGCTTCAAAGTATCCATTTTTTATGAGTTCCATTATATAATCACTTATAGTGTAAAGCGGATGTATGGAAATCTATATTTTAGATCAAAAGGAGTTGCCTGAATGTCCGAGATTCTACTGGAACAAAAGGAACGGAAAATGAGGCCCCAATGGTGGGTACTGACCTTTAGCGTATACGTTATCGGGCTGTTGATCGGTGCCGGACTCATGATTGGCCCGCTGTTTCTGGTCGTGATGTTTCCGTCAATCGGCATCTATTTAACATTGCTGGCCATTCCGCTCGGCGTTTATATTTTCAGAAAAGTGTTAAGTGCCTTGCAGGGCCGAATATGGGTGAATACGCATCTCAGTGAATACCTGTTGTACGATGACAGAGTGGAGTACACCGTTTGGGACCCCAAAGTCAGGGAGAAGAAGGAAGGGGTTGTCCCGCTATCAGCGGTCACCGAGCTGTATTATGGCATGCATGTGTTTCACTACAATTACACCTACAGGCCCACGAAGCTGAATGAACCGCTGCAGCAGCTGGAGCTTCTGCCCATGCTGTATCTTGTACATAATCATCAATTTCAGCGGCAGATGCTGGCCATTCCGTTTACGAATGTGGTGGAGGCCAACCGCTGGCTGGAGATTGTCGCCAAGGAAGAGAAGCCGCTATGGCTAACGAGTGTAACGTCGCTGCACGATTATTATGTTGGCGATGTCCCGGAGGAGCTATCAGGGGATATTCATCTGGAGCGAGCCAGGTTTGACGGCAACATTGACGTGGCGTATCGTCCGTACATGGCGAAGATTACCCAGCAGCAGGCAGAAGAGGCTGCGAAGCAGCGTCCGCCTGAGGAGCAGCGGCAGCGTCTGAAGGAGGAACAGAAGAAGCGGCGGGCCTTTCCAGGCATCGGCCGGCTTGCCTGGCTGGTCTTTCCCCTGCAGTATGCAGGAGGCTTGTTGGTGGTGAGGCTGGCCGCAGAAGGAAAGATCAATCCGGAAGGGCTGGCACTTCCCTTGCTGTTGATCGGGGTTTGCGGACTGTTGTTTTTCTTGCTTGTCAAATGGATGAAATGGCCGCAAATCCTGATTTATGCGGTTGTATCGCTGATCAGTTTTTTGTTCGTAGACACCTCCGAAGTGGAAACAGACCCGTCGTATGTCGCCAGCTCTATGTTGCTGGGCATATCGGTCTTTTCCCCACTTCTGCTGAGCGTTATTTATGTGATCGTCCGTTCGATCAGAAGCTTGAGAGAGGGCAGGAAGCATGCCGATGATTCCGGCGTTCCTTCATAATACGGATGGGGAAGAGGCCAGACGTCCGGATGCACCGCTTCAGCGGTCCTCCGGATCGCCTGGCCTCCTTGTTACTTGTAGGGGCGTGTCTCGTACCCGAACCGGTATGTGTCCATCGGCTGTTCCGTCCGGGTTCGCTCGATCTGTTTCTTCTCTCCCGGTTGAAGGGTGATATTCTCGTACGTTTTCGTAAATACTTCCTGGTTGTCATGGTCCTGCAGCGATACGGTGATGTCACCTTGGAACGGCTGGCTGCTGTCATAGTTGCCGGCATACACCAGAAGCTCAACATTTCCTTCATTAACGAAGGCGCCCACGTAAAGCGCGACTTGATCGCCCGTATTCGGATTCCACTTGGCCTCTTGTTTTGCATATTCATTGTCAAGTGCAGAGACCATCGTTTCTTTTTTGTACATCGGTTCCTGCATGACAAGCATGAGCACGAAGGTAAGAAAAGCATAAGCGATGAGCGATGAAACAAGCGTGTGTTTCACGATAGTCTTGCTGTCATACTTTCCGATGATCAAGGCGAGTAAGGCAAGCACCGTCACCAGGAGCACACCGGCATGCCAGGGAGTAAGGAATAATTCGGGGTATAATTTCACAATCGATTCCTCCGCTTGCGAGATAGAATTACAGCAATAATATCATAGTACAAGCGTAGGAATATATCCATATCGGGCGTGTTGGCGCATTTGGATTCCGGCAACGGTTCCGGTATGATGAAGGATAGGTAAGGAAGGGTTCTGACTAGGAGAAGTAAGGTTAAGAAAAGGAGGAAACAAAAATGTCTGTTTACGATTACACCGCTGAGGATACGAAGGGTAATGCGATTTCGCTTGCCGATTATAAAGGCAAAGTGCTGGTGATCGCCAATACGGCCAGCGAATGCGGCCTTACGCCGCAATATGGCGACCTGCAGAAGCTGTATGAGGAATACGGGGATCGCGGCCTTGTCGTTTTGGGCTTCCCATGCAACCAATTTGGGGGTCAGGAGCCGGGAACAAGCGAGCAAGCCGCGTCGTTCTGCCAGCTGAACTATGGCGTAACATTTCCGATTTTCGCTAAAATCGATGTCAACGGCAGCCATGCGCACCCGCTATTTCAATATTTGAAGGCTGAGCAGCCGGGGCCGCAGGAGAGCGATGAAATCGCCTGGAACTTCACCAAATTTTTGGTGGATCGTGAAGGAAGGGTGGCTGCACGCTTTGAGCCAAGAGAGACGCCGGAGTCGATGCGAAGCACGGTGGAATCGTTGCTGGGATAAGGCTGGCGAAAGGTAATTAATACTAAGATAGAGCAGGTCTGTTGCGGTCCGGGGAAGCCCGGCCCGGGCAGACCTTTTTTAATTTTGCAGGAGATCCCTCTTTCTGCTGTCACAGCAGTTTCTAATATGCCCTGGACGGCCTGGATTTATAGCTGGATCTGCCGGGGAAACGGATTAATTACCCGATAACAGCTGGAACGGGAGGGAGGAGTGATATACAAAGCGGTATTGCCACTCGTTGTAGGATTGTCAACGCGATCGCTCTCTTTTTCATTGTGAAAAAATGAACAATATGTGACCAAACATAAAAACAGCTTGATTTGTGAAATTGATCACATTATAATAAAAGCATAAATTCAAGTGAAACAATTCACAATACGAACAGTCACTTTTCCAGAGAACACTTGTCACTGTCCAGCATGATTCGCAGCAAAACCGTTCATCTTAAACTAATACGAAGCATTACCACGAGGAGGAACAACAATGAAAATCGCTGTTATTGGCTGTACCCACGCAGGAACGTCCGCTATTGTCAACACGGCCCACTTGTATCCGGATGCTGAAATTGTCGTCTACGAGCGTAATGATAATATTTCCTTTCTGTCCTGCGGGATTGCATTGTATGTCGGCGGTGTCGTAAAGGACCCTCACGGCTTGTTCTATTCTTCGCCGCAGAAGCTGGATGAATTGGGCGTCACCACGAGAATGCGTCATGACATCCTGGCGGTCGATACGGACCGGAAAAAGCTGCAAGTGAAAAACTTGGACACCGGCGAGACGTTTGAGGATACGTATGACAAGCTGATTGTAACGACCGGCTCCTGGCCGATTGTGCCGAAGCTTGACGGTATCGATTTAGACAATATTTTGCTCTGCAAAAACTATAATCATTCCAACACCATCATCGAAAAGGCCAAAGACGCGAAGCATATCACGGTCGTAGGTGCTGGATATATCGGGGTTGAGCTTGTGGAAGCCTTTGAGATGAATGGCAAGCAGGTGACGCTGATCGACAGCGCCGACAGGATCCTGAACAAATATCTCGACCCGGAATTCAGCGGCAAAATCGAAGAATCCTTCCGTGAAAAAGGAATCGAAATGGCCCTCGGACAAACGGTAAAAGCCTTCGAGGGAACTGACGGCAAAGTGAGTAAGGTGATTACGGATCAAGGTGAGATTGTTACCGACCTGGTGATTCTGTGCATCGGCTTCCGGCCGAACACCGAGCTGCTTAAAGGCCAAGTGGATATGCTTCCGAATGGCGCCATCGTCGTCGATTCGTACATGCAGACGAGCAAGGAGGATGTGTTCGCTGCCGGGGACTGCTGCTCGGTTCTGTACAATCCTACCGGAAAAATGATGTACATTCCGCTTGCCACCAACGCGGTGCGGATGGGAACGCTGGTGGCGCGCAATCTGGTCAAGCGCACGACGCCGTATATGGGCACCCAGGGCACCTCGGGTCTTAAAATTTACGAGCATAATATTGCCTCGACCGGGCTGACCGAAGGGGCGGCCAAGGATGAGGAGATCGCTATAGAGGCTGTGACCATCCATGATCATTACCGTCCGGAGTTTATGCCGACGGCTGAAGAGGTGACGCTGAAGGTAGTGTATGACCGGGACACTCGGCGGCTGCTGGGGGCACAGGTCATTTCGAGAGCGGACTTGACCCAATCGATCAACACGCTGTCGGTGTGCATCCAAAACCGGATGACGATAGACCAGCTCGCATTTGTTGATTTCTTCTTCCAGCCGCATTACAACAAACCGTGGAACTACTTGAACAGCGCTGGACTTCAGGCGCTCCCGCCGATCGAAGTGAATACGCCGATGCATGTCTGACCGATGCACAAGGGAGGTCACCGTCGCCAGTCCAACTGGGCGCCGGTGGCCTTTTTCATATGAACGGAGGCTTCGATGGCGATCAGCGCTCGTGCACACGGCTGCTCTCCACATGCAGCGTGATCTAGGTTACGTTCGGGTCAAGGGCTCCTGCGATACAATAGCTGTATTAGGAGGGCTTCCTGCTTGCAGGCAGGGAGCGAAGGGAGAGAGCGTGCATGTCCTATTATAAGCCTCAGGAGATCGCAGGCATTACCGCAGATAATGGAACGGCCAAAGCGCGAAATTCAGCAGGAGCGGTGGTGGTGCTGGGCTTCTTAGCCGGCGCGTTTATCGCACTCGGCTACCTGCTGGCGATTCGTGTCATGGCGGGAGCGCCTGAGCATTGGGGGACGATAACGGGACTGATCGGGGCGGCCGTGTTCCCGGTTGGTCTTATTCTGGTGCTGCTGGCTGGCGGAGAACTGCTGACCGGCAATATGATGGCCGTATCGCTGGCGCGGCTGGTCGGACGGATTTCAACCACGGAGTGGCTTCGGAACCTGCTGCTGGTCACCGTCAGCAATTTTGTCGGGGCTGTGTTTGTCGCTTATTTCTTCGGTCATGTCACCGGTCTTACCGGCAGCGGGATTTATTTGGATAAAGTCGTCGATCTGGCGGGGCATAAGCTGGAGGACAGCTTCTTGCAGGCGTTCTGGTCTGGCGTCGGCTGCAACTGGCTTGTCGCACTGGCGGTGTGGCTGTGCTACGGCTCATCCCAGATCAGCGGCAAAATCCTCGGCATCTGGTTTCCGACGATGGCGTTTGTAGCGATCGGCTTTCAGCACGTTGTCGCCAACATGTTTCTCATTCCAGCTGCCATATTCGAGGGCTACTACAGCTGGGGTGAATATATTCTCAACTTTATTCCGGTATGGCTCGGAAATCTGGTCGGTGGAGCTGTATTTGTAGGTGCAGCCTACGCCAGCGTATATTTGCGGGCTGGGCGTTCCCCGGTGGCCCGTACCAGCCAGCAGCAGGAGAGTTACAGCAACAAGGCCGGGTGAACGAAAGTGCCAAGGCAGCCGGAGCGTTACGGGGTTATCCGTGAGGCTTTCCTTGAGGCTGGCAATACACACACGAGATATCGTTCCACACATAGCCACAGATTGGAAACGCAAACAACAAATTCGCCATGCAGGTCTCGGGGGAGGAGACACAGCATGGCGAATTTTTTGGGAGTGGTCCATGATATGGCAAGGACAGGGAGGGTCTGGGTTCCTCATCCTTGCTCTTGTTATGAATATACCCGCGGATTGGAGAGGTGAAACATCGCCAATCGAAAAGTTATCAGAAGCCGGAACTTTACGAATACATCGGCTCCCTTTAAGATTAAGAAAGATCACATGCAGACGTGCCGAAGGGAGAGGACGAAATGATTCAACAGGAAAACGGCGTGTTTCCGGCGGTTTGCCCGCTGGATTGTCCGGATACATGCGGCCTTCTGCTGCATAAAGAGAACGGGAAAATCGTGAAGATTACAGGCAATCCGGAGCATCCGATTACCAAGGGGGCCATCTGTAACAAAGTCCGCCATATGACACACCGCATATACCATCCCGAGCGCGTCCTGTATCCGCTCCGGCGGACAGGCGCGAAAGGCGAAGGCGCCTTTGAGCGAATCAGCTGGGACGAGGCGATTCGGGAAATTACAGAGCGGTTCAAGGCTTTGATCGCGCAGTATGGTCCGGAAAGCATCCTGCCATACAGCTTCTATGGGAACATGGGCATTCTGAGTGTGGACGGCATGGACCGGCGTTTTTTCAACGCGCTTGGCGCGAGTCAATTGAAGCAGACGATCTGTAATTCCGCAGGCAATGCGGGCTTCAAGTCGGTCATGGGCTTTAACGGCGGGACGGTGCCGGAGGATACGGAGCATGCCGACGTCATCATCGTATGGGGCGGCAATATTGTGAGCACCAACATGCACCAGGTTGTGCTGGCTGAGAAGGCCCGCAAGCGCGGAACTAAAGTCATTGTGATCGACGTCCACAAAAATCAGACGGGACAGTGGGCCGACTGGTTTATCCCGCTGTACCCGGGCACCGATGCTGCGCTGGCTGTCGGCATCATGCATATTATGTTCCGCGACGGTCTGGTGGATGAGGAGTTCCTTCAGCGCTATACGCTGGGGCATGAACAGCTCCGGGAGCATGCAGCCTCTTATACACCGGAATACGTGTCGAGCATTACCGGCATTCCGGTGGCGGATATCGAGAAGCTGGCTGACCTATACGGGCGTGCGGCGGTATCCTACATCCACATTGGCAACGGTCTTCAGCATCATGACAATGGCGGCTTGACCGTTCGCAGCATCACCTGTCTGCCTGCGCTGACCGGTCAATGGCTGAAGCGCGGCGGCGGTGCGGCGAAATCGAACGGCGGCTATAACAGCATGAACAGCGAAGCGCTGGAGCGGCCGGACCTGCGGCCGAACCCAGAGGCGCGAACCATCAATATGAACCGGATCGGTGAAGCGCTGGCGATGACGGAGCATCCGATCAAAGCGTTGTTTGTCTATTGCAGCAACCCGCTGGTCGTGGCACCGGATGCAGAGCGAGTGCAGGCGGGTTTTGCCCGGGAGGATCTGTTCACCGTCGTCCATGACCTGTTCATGACCGATACGGCGAAGTATGCGGATATCGTGCTTCCGGCGACCTCCTCATTTGAGAATACGGATCTGTACGCATCGTATTGGCATCAGTACGTTCAGCTTCAGGAGCCCGTTATTCCTGCCCTCGGCGAGAGCAAAAGCAATGTGGAGCTGTTCTCCCTGCTCGGCAGAGCGATGGGATTGGACGAGGAAGCGTTCGGCGAGCGAGAGGAAGATATGATTGTCCAGGCGCTCGATTATCCGGACAATCCGTACTTGAACGGAGTGACACTGGAGCGATTGAAGAAGGAGCGGTTCGTGAAGCTGGATATGTCGCCGCTGGCGACCTATCTGGACAGACTTCCGACACCGTCAGGGAAGATCGAGCTGTATTCGGCCGAGCTGGAAGCGGCCGGACTGCCGCCGCTGCCGAGCTACGTCCCGGTGAAGGAGGGATATGACGGCGTGCGGCGCGGGCGGGGACGCCAATATCCGCTCATGTTCATCTCGCCGCCAAACCATAATTTCCTGAACTCCACCTTTGCCAATGTGCCGAAGCATCAGCAGCTGGAGAAACAGCCGGTGCTCCAGATTCACCCTGAGGATGCACATGAGCGGGGGATTGAGGACGGCGATCAGGTTGTGGTGTACAACGATCGCGGCACGTATGAGGTAACGGCGAAGGTAACGGACAAAATGCTGCCGGGCACCGTGGTCAGCCAAGGCCTGTGGTGGGAAGGGGAGAGTCGGAAGCAGCGCGCGAATGCGCTGACGCCGGATCGCCTGTCGGATATGGGAGAAGGGGCCACCTTCTTCTCCACCGTGGTTGAGGTACAACGGCAGCCGTAAGGCAGCTGATCGATGGAGTAGACGCTGCTGGCAAGCAGGCCGCGGTGAGCGGCATTATCACGTTCGAAGCGATAAGAAATTGGAGTCCTCCGGCAAGCCAAGATGATCCAGGAACGGATGTCTTTTGCCGGGGGATTTTTGTATCCGCAATATTCTTTTCTTTACAAGTGGGGGTCTGTTCGTTAGAATTAAACCGTACAGTCGGTTTTTAAGGAGTTGTGGTGAAGGAGGCGCGGCAATGGCGACAGAGAAAGCACTCCGAAAACGGGACCTCATTCTGGACAAAGCGAAGGAGCTGTTTATCCAGCACGGATATGCCGCAACATCCATGGATGATCTGGTTCGGTACAGCGGGATCAGCAAGGGCAGCATCTATTATCACTTCGAGAGCAAGGAACAGCTGTTTGTCCAGATTCTTCTGCGGCAAAATGATGAATGGATGCGGGCATGGGAGGAAAAAAGCAGTCAGTATAGCGGGTTTGAAGCCAAGCTGTACGGAGTGGCCGACCACCTGGTGGACGATTTCTACCTGAATCCGCTCGTCAAAGTAGCCGAGGAATTTCATCTAGGCGGCGCGGAAGACAGCAACCTTATGGAACAGTTGCTCGAGATTGTTCAAGCACCGAGACAGCTTTACCGCGATATTTTTGCCGATGGCGTTCGGGAAGGGAAGATGGCTGCAGACGATGTGGATGAAATGGTGATCATCTTTGCTTCCATGCTGGATGGCATGTCGACCTCGTTTTACGAGCGCTCCAGCGAGGATTTGAGGAAGCTGTACCATCGCGGGGTGGATATTTTCCTTCGCGGGATCTTATAGCAGCATGACATCATGGAACCGTGCTCCTATCTCCATAGGATACGGTTTGTCTTCACCATTTAATAAACTGACTAGTCGGTTTTATAGAAAAGGGGATGTGTTTAATGAAAGGTCTACTGTCGAGCCGCGCTTTTGTTCTACTGATGTTATCTGATCTTCTGCAAAATGTAGGGATCTGGATTCGCAATATGGCTTTGCTGTTCTTCATTATGGAGAAGAGCGGGGGAAATCCGGTTGCGGTCTCCCTGCTTACGGTTATTGAGTATGCGCCGATCTTTATCTTCTCGGCCATTGGCGGGGTGCTCGCGGATCGTTGGCGTCCCCGGAGAACGATGCTGTGGGGCGACATCCTCAGCTTCATATCGATTGTGATCATTCTGTTCACCGTCATGTCGGGAATGTGGCAAGCCGTATTTGCGGTCACGCTGGTCTCAGCGATCGCCTCGCAATTCTCTCAGCCAGCATCTGTGAAGATTATTAAGCGCAGTCTCCCGGATGAACTGGTTGCCCAGGCGACCGCCTTATCGCAATCGATGATGTCGCTGTTCATTATCGCCGGTCCCATTATAGGCACGGCGATCTACCAGCACCTTGGCCTGGAGGCTTCCTTGTTCAGTCTGCTCGGCGTCTTCGGACTGTCGGCTGTTCTTATCGTCTGTATTCCTTCTTCGGTGGATGAGGGCGGGACGGTACGAAGCGGGCCGTCCTCCTTCCGCAGGGAGCTGGGCGAGGGAATCCGTTACATCACGGGAAGCCGAATGCTCCGGATCATGCTTCTGATCTATGCAGTGCTTGCCCTGGGCGCGGGTCTCGTCCAGCCGCTCGACATCTTCGTGATCACGAATCGACTGCAGCTGGACATGACCGCTGTTCAGTGGTTCACTGCACTGGAAGGAGTCGGCATGCTCGCCGGCGGAATTATGGCAGCGATTCTTGCCGGAAAGCTGAACGGGAGGCTGCTGCTCTTCATCGGCTTGGCATTTCTCGGGATCTCCACTTGTGTGGAGGTGCTGTCCCTATGGCCGCTCTTGACCGGATCGCTTCGTTTTCTGACCGGGCTGTTGCTGGCGCTGGGACAGACTGCACTGATGGCCATGGTCATCCGGGGCGTGGAGGAGGCTTATGTGGGAAGGATGAGCGGTCTGCTGAGTCCGGCATTTACCGCCATGCTGCTGATCGGATCAGGGATAACCGGGGTGTACATGTCGCTGACGTCCATTTTCGTCGTTTATTTTACCGCCGGCGGATTGTTCCTGCTGGCCTCCCTGATCAGCCTCCGGCTGCCGGCAGCCTCCTCGGCGCTGTCTTCCGGAGCCCAAACGCCCCAAGTGACTGCATCATCCTCAGCGCCCGCCTGTTCTTCGCAATAAGGGCGGTTGTCAGCCGCCTGTTATTGCTGAGTTAAAGCGTCAATGAATGTGCTTGCCGAAAACGCCGCTTGAGGCGATACTAAATGGTGGGCGATCGACAAGACCACCATAGGTGTCACTTGATCATAGAGGCGATTCACGAGAGATATCAGCGAGTCGCTGTTCACGTAAAAAGAGCCCGGAAGGGCTTTTTTTTCTGTGCGTTTCATCGATTCCCACTGCGCTGGCATGCAGACAGATGAACATGCCGCCAGCTATTCTATTATGGATATGGACGCTTACAGGCAGCGGAACTTTGGCTTGCCTGTCGCGCTTTTGGAGACTTTTCACGATGAAGTTATTATCGCAGTATCCCAAGGAAGTAAAAGCATTTCTCGTAGCCAGCCTGGTTGCATCCGCCGGCGGTTCCTTGATGTGGCCACTGACGACGATGTATGTGTTTGATGAACTGAACCGCAGCATGCAGGATGCAGGACTGGTGATCCTTATACAGTCGCTTGGGGGCATTATCGGCCAGCTCCTCGGTGGAGCGCTGTATCATAAGGTCGGCGTAAAAAGATTGATCGTCGGCTCCTTGCTGCTGAATGCGCTTGGCCTGTTCTCGCTTCCGCTGATCAACGGATATTGGAGCCTTCTCATTGTGACGATGGGGCTCGTCGGGCTCTTTAACGCCGTCTCGATGCCGGCGATACAGGCCTTTATCGGCTTTCGCTTTGCCGATCGGCGGGGAGAGCTGTTCAACGTCGTCTATGTGGCGAACAATATCGGAGTTGCGCTCGGAACCGCAATGAGCGGCTTTCTGGCGGAAATCTCGTACCATCTCAGCTTTGTGCTGAACGGGGTAACATCATTTGGTTTTGCGGTGTTTTTCCTGATCTATCTGACCAAGCTGGATGCGCCGAAGGAGGCAGCAGGCCCAGCCCTTCGCAAAACGCCGCTGTCGGCCGGGCCGGGTGCGTGGGCGCTGCTTTCCCATACACGGATTTATCTGTATATGGGACTCGGCTCATTGTTTCTCTGGTTCGGCAATTCCATCTGGAATACAGGCGTATCGCCGTTCATCATCTCCGAGGGGATGTCGAAGGCCGCATACGGGTATCTGTGGACGCTGAACGGCATTCTCATCTTTGCCGCCCAGCCGCTTGTCGGTTTGATCAGACGCTGGCTGGCCCGCACGGAGTCCAGCCAGATGACGGCAAGTGCGCTATTCTACCTGGCGGCTTATGTGGTGATTGCCTTGATGCAGAGTTACCCGGGGTTGGTGCTGGCGATGGTGCTGGCCACCTTAGGCGAGATGCTGATCTCGCCGGCAATTCCGGCCTTCATCTCGGAGCGGGCGGGCCGTTCGGCTCCGTTCTATATCGGCGTCGCCGGCGGCATGGGCGCAGCTGGACGGGTGCTCGGGCCGTACTTTATGGGAACGATGTTTGACAGCGGCGGACTGACACCGGTCGCATGGCTGGCCGCCGCAACAGCGGTGCTCTCATGTATCGCCTTTGTTGTGCATGCGCGAATGAGCCGTCATTTTACACTTCCGGAGGATGCGGGCGGTGCCCCGCCTCTCGGGGGCACGGTGCTGCAGAAGCCACTGCTGGATAAGCCGTCTGAATCTTGATGGTTGCGCTGGAAGGTATTATGTCTTCACGCGAAAGGATGACGCTAAGGCTGCCGGCCTGTGGCATGCACGGCTTCACGCTCCTGTGTAGTCCCTCGGCAGCGCCCCTGCATGGAGGTGCCCGACTTCTGCCCCAGGCTGGCCGGCTCAGGCGATGACCGTCCCTGCATGGATCCCAGCCAGCTGTTATAATGAGAGTAGCTACGGTTCATAGAGGGGGGGATGCCATGAAAGCCAGCCAGGAAGTTCTGCTGATCCGCTTGTCCGAGATGAAGGATGCCGGCTGCCTGATGGAGCTGGATCATCTGGTCTGGGACCGGAATACGGCGCCGGAGCCGCTTGTGTGGACATCGCGGGAGCAATACTTGCTGCACTGTCCCCCCGGAAGCCAGCTGGTTGCCTTTACAGGGGATGTGCTGTGCGGGTATGTCGGCTTTCGATCCCCGAGCGGTCTGGCGAGTCAACGCCACGTGAAGGAGCTGAACATCGCCGTTCATCCTTCGTATCGGCGTCAGGGCATTGGTCGGCAGCTGATCGAAGCGGCTTGGCATATGGCCCGGAGGGAAGGGGTCGCGAAGCTGAGGCTGCGGGTGCTGTCCTGCAATCCCGGGGTGCTTGCTTTCTACCAAGCCTGCGGGTTTCAGGAGGAAGGGCGGCTGTCAAGGGAATTCGAGGTGGACGGCCGGTTTGTGGACGAGATATGGATGTGCCTTTTTGTCTGATAAGATAAGATGCTATTGATCGTATACAGGAGCGGTTCGGCAGGATGCCGGGCCGCTTGTATTGTATGAGGGGCGTGGGTCCTGTCTGCGGCTAGACAAGGGCTGCGCATGTGCATATAGTTTAGATAACGATCAAATAGATAAGAGGGAGCTGGCAGAAGATGAGTATGCGGATTGTATCCCTGAACGTAGGGAAGCCGATCACGGTAGATTATCTAGGCAAGCCTTTGAGTACGGGCATTTACAAGCAGCCGGTAGAGGGTGCGGTATTTCTGGGGAAAGAAAATTTTGCAGGCGACGGCCAGGCCGATCTCGTCCATCATGGGGGAGCGGACAAGGCGGTATGCGCCTATCCGCTCGAGCATTATAAGTATTGGGCCAGCTCCCTTGGCAAGGAGATGCCGCCCGCTTCATTTGGGGAGAACCTGACGCTCCAGGGCCTGCTTGAGGATCAGGTGAGCATCGGGGATGTATTCCGGGTCGGAGAAGCGGTGGTGCAGATCAGCCAGCCGAGATACCCGTGCTTCAAGCTGTCGCAGAAGCATGGGGTGAAGGATATGCCGGCCCGTGTGCTGAACACCGGTTACAGCGGCTTTTATTTCCGTGTGCTGGAGGAAGGTGAAGTGAGTGCCGCCTCTCCGGTAACCCGTCTTGAAGCTCATCCGAAAGGGATCACCGTGCGCGAGGTGCTGCTCCTGATGAAGGACGGCCGCAAGGATGAGTCCGGCCTGTGCCGCATGCTGGAGCTGGAGGAGCTGTCTTCGAGCGTGAAAGGCCAGTTCGCCAAGTGGCTTGAAGCGCTGCGCAGCTCCAGCTCCTAACGTACAGAACCTATGATTTTACAGCCGTCTCCATTCGCTTTGCAGCATGCCATAGACCGCATGGTTGACATAGCCTTGGGGCAGCTTCTCCGCTTCGCGAATAACCCCTTCCAGGACGAAACCGAGCCGCTCGGGGATGGCACGACTGCGCTGATTGGCGGTGGCACAGCGAATCTCTACCCGATTCAGCCCCATCCGCATCAAGGCGTGCTCGGTGAATGCGCGGCAAGCGCTGGTCATCAGCCCCTGCCCGGTGTAACGCTCGCCCAGCCAGTAGCCGATGCCGACGGAGCGGTTGTTCCAGTCGATCTCGTGGTATGAGATCGTGCCAGCGAGTTCTTCACGAACCCAGATGCCGGCGGAGAAGCCGCCGTTATCGGCCGCTTGCTTAAGCGATCCTTTTATATAATTCAATGAATCATTCACTTCCCGCACCGCGTCAACCCACGGCAGCCACTTCCGCAGGCGGTCCCGCGACCGGTCTGTAAGCTCGAACAGCGCCCGTGCATGCTCAATCGCCAAGGGGCGCAGTTCCACATGTTCGTCAAGCGTAAATGCAAACATCGTGTTCTTCTTCTCCCATTCCTTCGGTATTCCCGACTTCTTTATCGGGTTCTTCTCACGCTTTGCTCCAGCGCATAGATGTCTTCTTCAAGGGTGGCCATCCTGTCATTCACCACAAGCCTGCAATCGCTGAGCGCCTGGTTGTATATATAGGGGCCGAGGGTCGCCGTGAAAAAATCAAGCACACTTTCTGCAGCCAGATGGCCGATCGGCTCACCGCGCTCCACTTCGAAATATTCCATCACTTGCTCTACCAATAGCTCGCGTTGCTCCTTGGGAATTTTAAGGGGTCTCATGAAGAAGCCCTCCTATCGGCTGTTTTCTTTCATGCTACCTCAATAAAAAGCCACCGTCAAAGCCTGCTTGATCCCGCTGCTGCAGCTTGCCTTTAGCCGCCGATGCGGATACAGGGGACATGTCCATGCCAGAGCGGATATCGGCTTCAGCAGCCCAAATCCATCCTGCCAAGAAGCTCTCCATTCCTTGAACAATTGCGGCGTTACAGGTATATTTAAGAGAAACACGTTTATACAGGCTAATAGACGGAAAATTAGGACGAAAGGTTGATCAACGTGGAGAACCATCGGGGCACCCCCTCCAATTTTATAAAAAACATAATTGAAGATGACTTGAAGTCCGGCAAGGTGAAGGAGATTGTTACCCGATTCCCGCCGGAGCCCAACGGCTACCTGCATATCGGACATGCCAAGGCGATCTGGATCAATTTCACGCTGGCTGACGAGTTTGGCGGGCGGACACATCTGCGGTTTGACGACACGAACCCGGTCAAGGAAGACATCGAGTATGTGAACTCGATCAAGGAAGATGTGAAGTGGCTCGGTTTTGAATGGGAGGAGCTTCGCTACGCCTCTGACTATTTTGAAGAGATGTATGACCGCGCGGTTCTGCTGATTAAGAAAGGGAAGGCCTATGTGGACGATCAGTCCCCGGATGAGATTCGGCGGACGCGCGGAACGCTGACAGAACCGGGCAAGAACAGTCCTTACCGTGATCGCAGCGTGGAGGAGAACCTGGACCTGTTCGAGCGTATGCGTGCAGGTGAATTCGCCAATGGCGAGCGCGTGCTTCGCGCCAAGATCGATATGGCTTCATCGAACATCAACCTTCGCGATCCGGTTATCTACCGGATTTCCCATGCGCATCATCATAATACCGGAGATAAGTGGTGCATTTATCCGATGTATGCTTACGCTCATCCTCTGGAGGATGCGATCGAAGGAGTTACGCACTCGCTGTGCTCGCTTGAGTTCGAAGATCAGCGCCCGTTCTACGACTGGGTCATCGCGGAGTGCGAGATGGAGAGCGTCCCTCGCCAGTATGAGTTCGGCAGACTGAATGTCGCTCAGACCGTTACGAGCAAGCGGAAGCTCAAGCAGCTGGTAGATGAGCAGGTTGTGGATGGCTGGGATGACCCGCGGATGCCGACCATTTCCGGGATGCGCCGTCTGGGCTACACGCCGGAGGCCATTCGAAACTTTGTGTATGAGACCGGCATTTCCAAAGCCTATGGCACGGTGGACCGCCAGGTGATGGAGCACTTCATTCGCGAGGATCTGAAGCTGAAGGCGCCTCGGACGATGGCGGTGATCGATCCGCTCAAGGTGGTCATTACCAACTACCCGGAAGGGGAGACGGAATGGCTTGAGGCGGAGAACAATTCGGAGAATCCGGAGATGGGGTCGCGCCAAATTCCGTTCTCCCGTGAAATTTACATCGAGCGGGAAGACTTCATGGAGGATCCGCCGAGCAAGTATTTCCGGCTGTTCCCGGGCAATGAGGTTCGCTTGAAGCATGCCTACTTCATCAAGTGCAATGAAGTGATCAAGGACGAGAACGGTGAAGTCGTTGAGCTTCACTGCACATACGATCCCGAGACGAAGAGCGGCACCGGCTTTACCGGCCGCAAGGTGAAGGGAACGATCCACTGGGTGGAGGCTTCCCAGGCGGTGCCGGCGGAGTTCAGACTGTACGAGCCGCTATTCAAGGACGAGACGGCTGCCGAGGAAGAGCCGGAACAGGAAATTGCCGGAGAAGCCGAAGGCGAGGCTACGGAGACCGAGACGCCAGTGGAGAAGTCGTTCCTGGACGATCTGAATCCAAACTCGCTGCAAATCGTGCACGGCTTTGTGGAACCGAATATGAAGGAGGCCAAACCGCAGGATAAGTTCCAATTTTTCCGTCATGGCTACTTCAATGTCGATTCCAAATATTCGGAGCCGGGGCGTCCGGTATTCAACCGTGTCGTTTCGCTCAAGAGCTCTTTCCAGCTGCCGAAGAAATAAGCTTTAGCATCGAAGCGGCAACAGGGACTTTACATTGCAAAAGACTCGAACATCTTGGTCGATGTTCGAGTCTTTTTTAGTTGCTCAACGCTATTCGGTTGCCGAAACCTCTTCGATCTCTTGACCGTTCTCATCCAGGTTTAGCGGATGATAGCCTTGTCTGCGCAGGGTATACCACATGCTGCCAAAGCCGATCGCCCCCATGATGGCCAGCAGCATGCCCGACTGGTACATCATCTGGGCCCCGAAGTTCTGGAACATCCAGCCGCCGGCAATGCCGCCGATGACACCGGAGATGCCGCTCCAGCTCAGCGTATACAGCGCTTGGCCCGTCGCCTGGAACGCCCGTGGAACGAACAGCATCGTCAGCTGGACCCCGACATAGAAGTAACCGCCGAAGGTGACGCAGTGAAGCAGCTGGATGAAGGCGACCTCGATCGGGCTGGAGGCGTCCGCCATCAGATACCAGCGGAGGGCAAACAGCAGACTGACGACGGCCAGACATCCGACAAGCACATGGATGTTCCGCTTGAGGAATCGGTCAAACAGCAGAAAGACAGCGATTTCGAAGATAGAGGCAAAAAATATCGCCAGTCCGACCATCTGTTTGGAGCCGCCGAGCTCCAGTATGTAAATGGACATAAACGTATTGTTTGCCGTGTTCGGAACCGATACAATGATGCCAAGCAGAATGAATGCAATAAAGTACATGTTGGAGAACAGCCGCCCGAATCCTTTCAGGCTGACGCTGGCCGTATGGCTGGTCCGCTGGACCCCGGGAAGCAGGAAGATCAGCACCGCTGCCAGCACAAGCATAACCGAGAATACGATCGAAATCCGCCCGGAGCCGAGCCTGTCTATTACAGGTCCGGCCGCAATTGCGGTCAAAGCCCAGCCGAGGGAGCCCCACAGCCGGAAGGCGCCGAATTTATGCCGGGTTCCTTCAATATAGGTCAGAATTAATGTGTTGGTCTGAGAGAACATCGGTGTCTGGAAAAAATAAAACAGAATCATGGCCATATAAATCATCGTATACGTGTTGGCCTGAAATACCCACTGTACCAACAGCAGAGTGCCGGCCATCATAATCAGAAGCACGCGTTTGATATCTCCAGCCCGGTCGCTCCAGAAGCCCCAGAAAGGATTGGCAAATACCGACACGAATGGAGCGATGGCCATCAGGCTGCCGATCTCGATTTTGCTCATGCCGATATCCTGTAAGTACAGCTGGAAGAAACCGGTGAAGATGACCATGGTTCCATACATGAAGAAGTTGAACAGCTTCAGGGAGTGCAAGGATGCTGAGTCATTGTTCTTATTCCGCAAGAAGGTCATTCCTTTCAGAACCGAATGCAGTCCATAATGCGACAGTGTCTCAGTAGCTGCCTGTCCTTCTCAATGTAACACGCATTCATATGGGATACAAATGATCTTTTTATCGTATTTTTCAACAAGGATACTGATAATGGGTCCGGAATGCAGCGATAAACGATGAAAGGATTGTCTAAACATGAACGGAAATCACGCAAGTGAAGAGGAGAAAAATACGGTCGTAACCGGCATTGTGCTGGCTGGGGGCGCCTCCCGCCGGATGGGCACCAATAAGGCGCTCCTGCCGGTAGGGGATAAGCGCTCCATTGAGCATGCGGTTGCCGGTTTGAAGCCGATCTGCAGCCGGGTCATCATCTCTTCGAACGATGAAGATGCCTATGCCTTCCTTGGTCTTGACATTGTGCCGGACCGATATCCGCAGTTGGGGCCGATGTCCGGCATTCATGCAGGGCTGTCGGCATCCGAGAGCCGGTGGAACGTGGTGGCCGCATGTGATATGCCGTTCCTTGATGCCGCCGTCATTGCCGCGCTGGTACAAATAGCGGAAGCTGCCGAGCGCAGGGAGCCGGGGCTGGAGGCGGTCATTCCTGTGGCTGCCGGACGTGAGCAGCCGCTGCTGGCTGTCTATCGGCGGGACGTCAGGCATGGTCTGGAACGCAGACTGCAGAAGAGGGAGCTCCGTTTAACAGATTGGATCCTGGGGCTCCGCAAGGAAATCGTCGATGAGGCGCGGCTGGCGGAGCTGACTGGCCACCAGCCGGAACGGCTGCTCTTTAATATGAACAGGCCGGAGGATTATTCGGAAGCCTGCCGCTGGATCGGTCCCTCCGATCGGCAGCTTGGAGACGGATGACTGCTGACACCCCCGAAAAACAAAGGTCAGGCTGACCGCAATGGAGCGCGATCTGGCCTGACCTGATGTTATCCCCCGATCTGGGACATCCGACGCACGGTCGGTGTATGGCTTTGCGCTTTTCTTTCCAGTGCGAGCGCCATTTCATGATTTTGCGGCTTTGCTCCGAGCGCCTTGCGGAACATATCGGCGACGGCTTGCGGATCATCGACGACCCGGCGAACGTTGAATTCATCCGACCAGTACAGGCAGGCCTTAATGTTGCCGTCCGCTGTCAGTCTGAGCCGATTGCAGGAATCACAGAAGTGTTCGCTGACCGGATGGATCAGGCCGAACGAGCCAGTGGCCCCGGCCACTTTCATATTGCGGGAAGGACCGTTGCCGGAAGGGCCTTTCTCATCGACAACTTCCCAGCCGGCCTCCTGACATACTTCCTGAACCCGGCTCAGCGGCAGATACGAATTCCGCCAATCCTCGGAAGCCTGGCCAATCGGCATATATTCAATAAATCGGACGTGAAGAGGACGATCCAGCGTAAGCGCGATAAAATCGCGAATCTCATCATCATTGAAGCCCTTCATAAGGACCATATTCAGCTTGATCGGATCAAGCCCGGCCTCGTAGGCAGCCTCGATCCCGCTGAGCACACGCTCGACATTTCCTCCGCGGGTGATGCGCTCATACCGATCCGGCTGGAGGGAATCAAGACTGATGTTGATGCGGGTCAATCCCGCTTCCTTCAGTAATCTGGCCTTCGATGCCAGAAACATCCCGTTGGTGGTTAGTGAAATATCCTCGATGCCATCAATGGCAGAGATCATGCCTACCAGCGATTCCAGGTCCTTGCGTACAAGCGGCTCGCCGCCGGTCAGACGCACTTTGGAAACGCCCATCGGGGCAAGGACTCGGAGTACGGAAGCTATCTCCTCGAAACTCATAATTTGGTCGTGGGGTTGGAATTCCATTCCTTCTGCGGGCATACAATAGACACAACGAAGGTTGCATCGGTCCGTTACCGATATCCTGATATAATCATGGACCCGGCCGAAGGAGTCTTTTAACGGTTCGATCATGAGCATCCCCCTTTCGCTAGCTTCGCATGGTCACATTGTAGCTATTCCCCGGATAAGAGTCAATGCCGCAGTGCACGTCCGGAAACCGGACAGGCCTGTGGCATATGGACGCCGTGTAGTGAGGTTTATCACGGTAAGCGCTTTCGGTTTGGCGTATACTGAATTTGTCAAGAAACGAGGGGCTCCGTGGATAATGAAGTTATCGCGCTTCCGGAATGCGAAACTTCCCAAGTATTTCCGAAATTTTCGGAAAAAATGCAATTCCCTTTCATTAGACCTGCATCTAAGATATACTGTGAATGATATCACATCCAACAAGATCGGTTTCAGGTAGGAGGTTCAATATGACGATATCACCTGATCAAACTTTAGAGGTACCCGACGTCTGCCACAGGTGGCTTGAGAACCGCGGCGCGATTTATGAGCTGCTTATTGATTTTCTTGGACAATGGCCAACGTTGTCTCTCGTTGCAGAATGGAGCCGGGGAAGCGGAATTGGAAAAGCGGCGGAATTGTCCCAGGGAGGACAGGAGCTGCGCAATTATTTAAGCAATCGTTCACCGGAGGAACTGGTGCGCATCAGCGAGTATGAAGAGGCGGAGTACCGCCGGTTGCTGGCTTACTCCAAGCAGCGGCCGCTGACCGAAACGAAGTATACCAAGCGCGGTAACGCTCAGGATCTGGCGGAGTTTTACGCTTCCGTAGGGGTTGCGTTCAAGAAGCTGGAAGGGGAAGCGGACGATTACATCGCGATTGAGCTGGAGTTTATGACATTGCTCCATGACCGCATGATGAACAACACGTATTGCGAGGACAGCATGATTAAACTGATGGAAATTCAGGAGAAGTTTTTACAGGATCATCTGTTGACGTGGATTCCGTCGTTTTGCCAGGATTTAAGGACTGCTACCGATAGCCCGCTCTATCAATCGCTGTCGCGATTATTGGAGGAATTCCTTGTTCAGGATCTCCATATGCTGAGAACCTGGAGACAGCACCGGGATGTTAGTCGAATCTCTTGATCTGTCGTTTACAATATAGACGTGCAACCTTTGAATGATGAGGTTAGATAATATAAAGCCGCGGTCTCCATATCGGAGCCGCGGCTTTTCTGTTAATTGCGATCACTCTTGTACTTGTTTTCTGCGATATTTCATCAGGAATTCGTATACGATCGGAACGATGACAAGCGTCAGCAGCGTCGAGCTGATCAGACCACCGATAACGGTAATTCCGAGTCCGCGCGAGATGATGCCGGCACTGTTTTCCCATCCGAACACCAGCGGCAGCAGCGCACCGATCGTGGCTAAGGCTGTCATCAGAATTGGACGCAGACGCGTCGTTCCTGCTTCCAGCAGCGCCTCGCGCGTGCTGAGTCCCTCGCGCTCTTTATGAATAACGCGGTCGATCAGTACGATGGCATTGGTGACAACGATACCGATCAGCATGAGAACCCCCATCAGAGCGGATACGTTCAGAGTCTCACCCGCAACGAGCAGGCCGACAATCGCACCGATCACAATGAACGGCAGGGAGAACAGAATGGCGAATGGTGCGAGTCCGCCTCCGAATGTTACAACCAGAACGAAGTAGACGATGGCGATGGCCGCCAGCATGGCCAGACCTAGCTGTCCGAACGTTTCGTTAATCTGCTCGGTTACACCGCCGAACTGTACGGAGACGCCGTCCGGCAGATCCAGCTTGTCAACTTCAGCTTGCAGCTTCGAGGAAGCCGCACCAATGTCGCTGGTCAGAATGTCAGCCGTCACGGTAACCGTCATTCTGCCATCCATCCGGGTGATCGTATCCGGTGTCGTTCCTTCTTCAACCTTGGCCAATTCCTTGATCGGAATGTCCATGCCAAGCGGCGACGTTACGGTTTCATTCTCAATTTCCTCAAGGCTCGTGTAGGTTTGGCTATCGGCCTCGATATACACTTTATAGCTCTTGTCCTCAATCTGAATCTCCGTCAGCACGGGACGTTCGCGCTGAGGGCTGAGCTTCATGGCCAGCTGGCCTGCGGTAAGACCGAGAGAGCTCAGTTTCTCCTGATCCGCAACGATGGTGTATTGCTGATAAGAATCCGACAGGCTCGTCTCCGCATTGTCGAAGTTTTCGGTATCCTGGCTGGCAATCTCCAGAATCTGATCAGCGACTGGTCGGATCTGCTGCAGCGAGTCGCCGAATACGTTCACCGTCAGCTGGGATCCGCCGAAGCCCCCGGTCATATCCATATTAGCCCAGGTGCCTTCCGGTACGATTTCGGCCAGGCCTTCGATCAGACCGGTCTTCACGTCTTCAAAATTCGGGGTATCTGGTTCATACATAATATAGAACAAGCCCGAATTGCCAGAGGAGCTGCCCATGCCAAGCGGACCGCCGCCGCCGATTGAGTATTGCATCTTCTCGATATGTGGCTGCTCCAGAATGAATTTCTCCGCTTGCAGCGCACGCTCTTCTACATCTTCAAGCAGAACGCCTGGTTCCGGGGAATACGTAACCATCACATACTTGTCTTCCTGCTCCGGCAGGAAGCTGACACCCAGGAACGGCGTCAACAATACGCTGCCTACCAGCAGAATAACGGCCATGGCGAACGTAATGATTTTATGATTCAGGGACCATTTCAGAATCGAGCGATAGCCGCGGGCCATGGCGCCCGGCTTCTCTTCATGATCATGCGTATTCTTAAGCCCCTTGCGGAAGAGGCTGTGAGCCATAGCTGGCACCAGCGTAATCGCAACCACGAGGGAAGCGAGCAGGGCGAATACAATCGTCAGAGCAAACGGAATGAACAGCTCGCCTACCATGCCGCTGACCAGGGTGAGCGGCAGGAACACCGCGATGGTGACGATGGTCGAGGACATGATCGGTACAAACATTTCACGCGTTGCTTCAAGAATGAGCTGCCGCCCTTTTAATTTCTCGGTCGACAGGGACATTCGCCGGTATATATTCTCGATAACGACGATCGAGTCGTCCACGACGCGCCCGATGGCAACGGTCATTGCGCCCAGGGACATCATGTTCAGGGTAATATCCATCTGCCACAGGCACAGCACAGCAATCAGCAGGGACAGCGGGATGGAGATGATCGATATGATCGTGGATCTGATATTCCGCAGGAACACCATAATGATCAGGACAGCGAACAGAGCTCCGTACAGTGCTTTGGACAGCATTGTTTTGACGGAATCCTCAATCGGCTTGCCCTGGTCCAGCATGATGGTCAGATCCATGTCCGGATAGACCTGTTTCAAATCTTCGACTTTATCTTTCACGAGGTTGACGACATCCACGGTGTTGGCGTCATTGGCTTTCACGATCTGGATGCCGATCGACTCCTTGCCGTTCGTCCGGGAGATGGACTCGGAAGTGCCGATCACCTCAATGTCGGCAACATCGCTTAGCTTGACGGTAGGAATGCCGGCAGGAATACCCGCATCCATATCGGCCGTGCCCGGCTCTTCCAGGGCTAGCTCATCCGGAACGCCTGCACCTGGAGCGCCACCCATTCCGGCATCAGGCGCCATGCCGCCAGGGGCAGCTGGAGCTCCGCTCGGAATTACCGGGATGGCAACGTTCTTCAGATCATCCAGATCCACGATGCCTCCGTCAACCGCAACGGCTTTCTGGGAACCTTCCATCTGAAACAGACCTAGCGGGGCATAGATCGAGGACCCCTGTACAATGCCTCTGACAGTATCCTCCGTAAGTCCGAGTTCATTCATTTCGTCCTGTTTGAATTTGAGCCGCACTTCATTGACGTATTGGCCAGCTACCTGAATCGTGGCAACGCCATCGAGATCTTCGAGCTGCGGCGCGATCTCATTCTCCGTAATCCGGGTTAATTCATCCAGGCTCATGCTTTCATTGTTGGCAATGCTGAGCGAGACGACTGGCATCGAGCTCATGCTGAATCTGGAGATGGTCGGGCGCTGTGCCCCCTCCGGCAGCTGAATGTCGCTAAGCGCTTCGCGAACAGCAGCGGTAGCGTTGTCCAGATTTGCGCCGTAATCAAACTCCACAATCAGGTTGGCTGCGTTCTCCATCGAGGTGGAGGTGATGGTTTTTACGCCATCAATTCCCCGAAGTCTGGTTTCCAGCGGCTTCGATATTTCTTCGACGACACCTTCAGGCGCTGCTCCGGGATAGATGGCCGTAACACTCAGGAAGGGAACGTTAATGTCCGGGATGGTCTCCTGCTTCATGGTGAGACCGCTGTATAAGCCGCCGAAGCTGACGATTATCGTCAACAGCCAGATGGCAAACTTATTACGAAGCGAAAAGTTAATGATTCCTTTCATTCGTCGGTGTTCTCTCCTCTCAATCTGCTCTATTTTTCTTTGTTAGACATCGCTGGCTTGCTTCGTAAAGCCTGGTGCAAGATAGATATCCAGCATTGTATTCATCGTTTCCTTCAGCTCTCGCTGCAGATCGGCTAATCCTTCAATGCCGTCCAAGTTAGCAAGCATTCCTTTCACAACAGCCCGGCTTGGTCGGATCGAGATCAGTTCCTTCTCCATAATGCCAAGCGATTCCATTGCGTCTTCTTTGACCAGAGGGTCAACGGGCAGTCCTTTGAGCTCCTGCTTCATCGCTCTGATAATGATCAGCGGATGTCGTGGCCCTTGCACTTCGTCTTCCAGGCAAATCCGGTCAAACTGTACGAGCACATCCGGCGGCACAAGCGGCTCAGGCCGTCTGTTCAGCATGCTGTGAACGATATCGTCCATCAGCTGAATCAGATGGTTGGCAGCCTTGCCCACATTCAGGTGAAAACCCGGCAGGAACAGAAAGCGGATATAAGAGCCCAGCATCCCCAACACGAACATGGCAATCTCCATGGTGTACGGCTCGGCTTCGGCCCCGTACAGCGTCTTGAGTTTATTGTTGAACCACACGAGCGTCTTCTGGAGCTGATCATGAAAATGATCTTTATCAAATGGAGTGTTGCCAGGCGGCAACTGATCATGGAACTGCTTGAGGAGAAACTCGCGAATCTCCAGAAAATGAATCAGCAGCACTTCCACCTGCTTGATCAGCTGCTCCTTCAGGCTCAGCAGCGGGTCCTGCTCAATGCTTAATATCTCGTCTTTGATCCGGTTGGCAATATAGTCGTAAATGCTTCGCTCAAGTTCCTCTTTGGACTTAAAATGCAGGTACAGGCTTCCTTTTGACATCCCGCATACTTCCGCGATCTCCTGCATGGATGTCATCGAGGAGCCTTTTGCAGAAAACAGCTGCATGGCCGTGATGAGAATCTGCTGTCTTTTTTCTGTCATTTTGTCCACCAATCAGACGCTCACCTCACAATACAAAACTACTTGGTTTTTATAATGACCGCCGGGTCAAAATAAGTATACAAAAAAGGAACGCCCAATACAAATGTCGCATGGGCGCCCCTGCAGACAGGCCTGCCTTCTAGGTCTGCGGCCTGGTTTTCTCAAGTTATGTGATGATTTTGAGCCCTACCGCAGCACACAGAATCATGGCGATAAACAGCAGGCGTCGCCACTCTCTCGGCTCACCGAACAGCAGCATGCCCACGGCGGCGCTGCCGACCGTTCCAATGCCTGTCCAGATCGCATACGCCGTGCCCATAGGCAGGGTTTTCATCGCATAAGACAGCAGCGAGAAGCTGGCCGCGAACGATACGCAGAGCAGCAGCACGTAGGGCCAGCCCTTGCGGCGGGAGGCCCCCTGAATTCCGATCACGCCTGTAATTTCGCAGGCGCCGGCCAGTATAAGCGCAAACCATGCCATATCAGCTTCTCACTCCTTTCGCAGGCTGCGGCTGTTCATCCGTCACAAGCTTCAGGCCGATGACACCGGCCAGCAGGATTGCAATCAGTATAATTTTCGATAGCCGAAAAGGCTCGCCAAAGGCCAGCATCTCCGTCGTCACCGTCCCCGCCGTTCCGATGCCGGTAAAGACAGCGTATACGGTACCCACCGGAAGCCGCTGAGCCGCCTTCATAATAAGATAAAAGCTGAGCACAATCGTAACGAGCACGGCGGCCCACTCCCATAGCTGCTGGGCATGCTTCAAACCGATAACCCATAAGATTTCAATCAAGCCGGCAAGCAATACATAAATCCAGTTCCTGTTCATATCGGTTCTCTCCTTTAATGCAAGCCTATTCCTTCGTGACCCCTGACCAATAGACCGGCCATACCGCCGCGATCCGCCGGGCCGTACGGTCTTTGCCTCCATATAGAATCTCGACATAAATGCCGTCCAGCAGTGTAATGTACGCGATAGCCGCCTGGCGCGAGTGGTGGATGATATCGCCATGAGCAGGACAGCCTTTGTCCAATAATCGGGTCACCATGTCTTCCTGCCGCCCGATGAAGGGGTACACCATCTCCTCCATTACTTCCACGTACAGGGAGCTTGGCGGAAAAAAGGACATCCGCAAAAAAAATCGGGTCTCATCATCCAGCTCATACGCGGCCTGGCGGCTGTCGAGAAATCCCCGCAGCTGCTCCTCCAGCGGCTGGTCGGCGCAAGAGGCGAAGAACGCGTCGATCTTCCGCTCCTGCTGCTCGAATACGTCTTGCAGCACCTGCAGAAACAGGTGCTCTTTACTGGAGAAATGCGCATAGATCGACGGTTTCTTGATCCCGCAATCATCGGCAATCGATTTCAGCGATGCACCTTCATACCCGTCCCGGGCAAAATGGACAAGCGCTGCTTGTTTAATATTGTCTGCACTCATGGCGAAGCCCCCTAACTAACGGTCGTTAGTTCAAGTTATAACAGGGTATGTTAGATTTGTCAATGAAGGACGAGAACGTTTCTGTTCTTCATATTTGACAGCGAGGCCGAGCGGCCTGTCCTTTAGTTCCTGCACCTGATCATGTAGAATATGGGTGACAAGCATCATAATGATTTGTCATGCGGATTTCGATTTGACGATATTTGATATAAGAAAGTTGGCTTAACCCAATTCTCCGTGCTAGACATCATAACGGTCAGAAGCGAAGGGGAAGGGAGAGACTGGCGAAGCCAAGCGTTCGCCTTTGTCCCGGATTTCAACCACTGAGGCAATGAATGAAGAACACATCATCCTGATAAAGAAAAAAACAAGGGGATCTTACGATGAGAAAGGGAATACTGGCCGTTTTAATATCCGTCATTTTGTTTGCGTTCTATTATTTCGGGGTCAACGCTTTTGGTAAAACAACCGGGACCGTGATCGGGATATTCTCCACGCTGACGGTTGTGTCGATCGGTTTCATGATCTTCATGGAGAATCGGCATCCGACCAGCACGATGGCTTGGATCCTGCTGCTGGCGCTCATGCCGCTTGTCGGACTCGTGTTCTATTTTCTGTTTGGCCAAAACTACTTCAAACGGAGAAAGTATGATAAAAAAGCACAACGAGACATCCTGGCTTACGAAAGTCAGGCTTCCCGCAGACAGGCCCCTGACCATCCTGCCTTTAAACCGAAATATCATCAGCTCCTTCAGCTGTCCAGAAGGCTTGCCCGCACGCCGGTGTCTTTCGCTAGTGATACCCGAGTTCTGACCAACGGCGAAGAAACGTTTAATACGCTGTTACGGGAGCTTGAACAAGCAAAGCATCACATTCATATGGAATATTACATTTATCGTTCCGACGCCATCGGCACCCAGATTCAGCAGCTGTTAATCCGCAAGGCACGAGCTGGCGTGGCTGTCCGCTTCATGGTTGATGCCGTCGGCAGCTTGCAGCTGCCGCCCTCTTTCCTGAATGAGCTCAAGGAGGCCGGCGTACAAGTCGCTGTCTTCGGAAGCCCGAAATGGATCTTTTTCACCAGCAGGGTGAATTACCGAAATCACCGCAAAATCGTCGTGATTGACGGCAGTGTCGGCTTTATCGGCGGACTTAACGTTGGCGATGAATATTTGAGCCGCAGCAAAACGTTTGGTTTCTGGCGCGATACCCATCTGCTCGTACGCGGCGAGGCGGTGCGGACGCTGCAGGTCGTATTTTTGCAGGACTGGCATTACGAGACGGGCGAGCAGCTGTCAGACCAGGCTTATTTCTCCCCCGAACTGACGGAGAACGGCCGAGGGGCCGTCCAGATTATCGCCAGCGGGCCGGACAACGAGCGCCGGGCGCTGAAGAACATATTTTTCTCCATGATCGTATCTGCACGCAAATCGGTGTGGCTGGCTACACCGTATTTTATACCGGACGATGACATTCTAACCGCGCTACGGGTAGCTGCGTTGTCCGGACTGGATGTGCGCATTCTGTTTCCGTCCAAACCGGATAAATGGCTGCCGTATCTGGCATCCCATTCCTACTTTCCGTCACTGCTCAGCGCGGGCGTGCGCGTATATGCCTATGAGCGAGGCTTTATGCATTCCAAGCTCCTGATCGTAGACGGCGAAGTGGCCACCATCGGCACGGCCAATATGGACATGCGCAGTTTTCATTTGAACTTTGAAGTCAATGCGCTGCTCGTTCAAACGGACAGTGTGCAGAAGATCGTGGATGACTATATTGAGGACCTGGAGCATGCCAGCCTGATTGACCGGACCAAGTCCAAGCAAAAACGGATCGTGACCCGCCTTCTCGAATCTGCTGCCCGGCTGATGTCACCGCTGCTGTAGATTCGCCTTCGAGGGAGGACGGGAGGTTCAAATCCAAATCTGCATCAATGAAGGGCGTCCGGTTGACAATGTATAATGATGGCGCTGGAATTTTGCGAGGAGACAAGCTTTCGGCTTGATACGATACATTTTTAACTTATTAGGAGGTACGGAATGGAATTGGAACGGAAAAGGAACGAGGCAGGCGATAGCCTGAATCATCATGACTCGACAGCTGTACCTGAGAAAAGAACCGGCCCTTTGCTGCCGGAGGTCCCGACCGGTGAACGAAAGATCGAGCACGTGCGCTTGTGCCTGGAAGAAGAGGTCGGCTCCCGGGGCGTTACGCCCGGCTTTGAACGGTACCGCTTCCGCCATGCCGCCTTGCCTGAAGTGGATTTTGACGATATCGATCTCGGCACCTGGTTTCTTGGATATGCCGTTCGCGTTCCGTTCTTGATCAGTTCCATGACCGGAGGCAGCGCAGCCACAGGGGAGATCAATATGCGGCTGGCCGAAGCAGCCGAGCGTCGGGGATGGGCGCTCGGCGTCGGCTCGGTGCGCGCCGCGGTGGAGAAGAAGGAGCTCGCTGCTACCTTCCGCGTCAGGGATCGCGCGCCGAGCGTGCCTGTCTTCGCCAACCTGGGTGCTGTGCAGCTCAATTACGGCTTCGGTGTGGAGGACTGCCGCCGCGCGGTGGACATTGCGGGCGCCGACTTGCTGGTGCTCCATCTGAACGGGCTGCAGGAGGTGTTCCAGCCGGAAGGCAACACCCGCTTTGGCAATTTGCTGGTTCGGATCGAGGAGCTGTGCCGGAAGCTGGACGTCCCGGTCGGCTTCAAGGAAGTCGGCTGGGGGATCGATGGCGAGACGGCCCGGCTGCTGCTGGATGCGGGCGCGGCGTTCATCGACGTAGCCGGAGCAGGCGGAACTTCCTGGAGCCAGGTCGAGAAGTTCCGCAGCCATGATCCGGTCCGGCGCGCAGCGGCCGAGGCCTTCGCGGATTGGGGCAACCCGACCGCCGAATGCATCCGGGAAGTGAAGGTCGCAGCACCGGACTGCCCTCTTATCGGCAGCGGCGGGGTTGGCAGCGGCGTGGACGCGGCCAAAGCCATCGCGCTTGGCGCCGATCTGGCGGGCTTTGGCCGCGGGCTGCTGGGAGCCGCGGTATCGTCCGAGGCGGCGCTGGATGAGCGGCTCGCCCAGGTCGAGCTGGAGCTGCGAACGGCCATGTTTGGCATCGGGGCAGCTTCCATTGCTGAGCTCCAGGCGACGACGCGCCTGATTAGGATATAGATGGAACAGAGATCCGCCTAAGATAGAACGGAGGTCTTCCCGAGATGGAACGGGATCTGCCCTAGGGCAGAACGGACTTGAAGCAACCCTGCGGGTGCGGGGATATTATGGTTTGAACTCTATGAACGATCTGCTATAATGAGTGAGATTATGAGTGAACGTTAATCCATTCGGCGTGAATAGCGCAGGATTAGAGATTCGAAATACCGTAGCATCTGATTCCGCCGCCCCGATCATTATGGCCATGGGATCGGATGGTTCAGAGTATAACCGATAAGGAGTTGTCACATAAATGGCTTTGAAAGCTGGGATCGTTGGTTTGCCGAACGTCGGCAAATCCACATTGTTTAACGCTATTACGCAAGCGGGTGCCGAGTCGGCGAACTATCCGTTCTGTACCATTGACCCGAACGTTGGGGTGGTTGAGGTTCCGGATGAGCGTCTGGATAAGCTGACAGAGCTTGTTCAACCGAACAAAACCGTACCGACCGCTTTTGAATTTGTCGATATTGCCGGCCTCGTCCGCGGCGCAAGCAAAGGCGAAGGGCTCGGGAACAAATTTCTTGCCCACATTCGTGAAGTGGATGCGATCGTCCATGTTGTAAGATGTTTCGAGGACGAGAACATTACGCATGTTGACGGCAAGGTGAACCCGGTCAGTGACATCCAGACGATCAATCTGGAACTGATTCTCGCAGATCTGGACAGTGTCGAGAAACGGATTGACCGGACGAAGAAGAACATGAAGGGCGGCAACAAGCAGTTTGCCCAGGAGCTGGAGCTGCTTGAGCGGCTGAAGGAAGCCTTGTACAACGACCAGCCGGCTCGCAGCGTGGAGCTGACCGATGAGGAGAAGCTGGTGGTGCGCGATCTTCATTTGCTGACGCTGAAGCCGGTGCTGTATGCGGCAAACTTAAGTGAGGACGGCGTTAATGATGCCGACAACAACCCATATGTGCAGCAGGTGAGGGAATTCGCAGCAGCTGAGAACGCGGCTGTCGTCCCGATCAGCGCCAAGGTTGAAGCCGAGATCGCCGAGCTCGAAGGCGAAGACAAAGCGATGTTCCTCGAGGAGCTGGGGCTTGAAGAATCCGGCCTGAACCGCCTGATCAAGGCAGCGTACAGCCTGCTTGGCCTGTACACCTACTTTACAGCTGGGGTGCAGGAGGTTCGCGCGTGGACGATCCGCAAAGGCACGAAAGCGCCGCAGGCAGCGGGCGTCATTCACAGTGACTTTGAGCGCGGATTTATCCGGGCCGAAGTTGTATCCTATGAGGACCTGGTTGCCGCCGGTTCGATGAACGCTGCGAAGGAACGCGGCCAGCTTCGTCTCGAGGGTAAGGAATATGTAGTAAATGATGGAGATGTCATGCACTTCCGCTTTAATGTGTAGATCATGTAAAGCCGCAGGCCACAGCTCTCTGTACCTTCGTGTGCATGAGCCGTGGTCTTCTTCTATGCTCATTATCTGCCTTCTCCTAGTGTGGCCTGCGTCTTATAAGTGGGCAGACCTATCTAGTCAAAGCGCTGTTTCCTTGTTATAATAAAAAGTCGTCTGCCACTGTACCAACCTGTAAAGGAGATAAAGTGGCGGCATGTTGTTTACAAGTGTGGAAGTTTACTAATAATTGAGGAATATTACGTAGTGAGGTGAATTCCTGTGCTGGACCGATTGCAATCCCTGGCGGATCGTTACGAGAAGCTGAGCGAGCTGCTGTGTGACCCTGATGTTGCAAGCGATGCAAAGAAGCTGAGGGACTATTCCAAAGAACAATCTGATCTGCAGCCTGCTTATGAGGCTTATGTTGAATATAAGAATGTTATCGAAGAGCTGGATGCCGCCAAGATGATGCTTGGCGAGAAGCTGGACGATGAAATGCGTGACATGGTCAAGATGGAAATTGAGGAACTCACCTCCCGCCAGCAGTCTCTGGAAGAGAAAATCCGGGTTCTGCTGCTGCCGAAGGATCCAAACGATGATAAAAACGTCATTGTGGAGATTCGCGGTGCCGCTGGCGGTGATGAAGCGGCTCTGTTCGCTTCCGACCTATACCGGATGTACACACGCTATGCGGATTCGCAGGGCTGGAAGGTTGAAGTGCTAGATGCCAGCATGAACGACCTCGGCGGGTTCAAGGAAGTCATCTTCATGATTAATGGCCGCGGCGCCTATAGCAAAATGAAATTCGAGAGCGGTGCCCATCGCGTGCAGCGCATTCCTACAACGGAATCGGGCGGCCGTATTCATACCTCCACCTCCACGGTAGCTGTCATGCCGGAAGCGGAGGAAGTGGACATCGAAATTCTGGATAAAGATATTCGCGTGGATACGTTCTGCTCCAGCGGAGCGGGCGGACAGTCCGTCAACACTACCAAGTCGGCGGTGCGCGTTACACATATTCCGACAGGCATCGTGGCGACGTGCCAGGATGGCAAGTCGCAGAACTCCAACAAGGAGAAGGCGCTTCAGGTATTGCGCGCCCGCATCTACGACATGATGCGCCAGGAGGAAGAAGCGAAGTATGCCGGCGAGCGCAAGAGCAAGGTGGGTACCGGGGACCGAAGCGAGCGCATTCGTACCTACAATTTCCCGCAAAGCCGGGTCACGGACCACCGGATTGGACTCACGCTGCACAAGCTGGATCAAGTGATGAACGGCGAAATCGAAGAAATCGTTTCGGCCCTGACGCTTGCGGAACAGGCGGAATCGATGGAAAAAGGAGTATAACGCTTTGGAGCGGATATCATTTGTTATGACGCCGGAGCGCAGCATAAGGGAAGCCTTTGTGGAGGCTTCTTCTTTTTTAGACAGCTGCGGTGTGCAGGAGCCCCAGCGCAATGCCCAGCTGCTCCTGGAATATGTGCTTGGCCTCTCCGGTTCAAGCTACTATATGGCGCTGACAGAGCCATTTCCGGCTGAGCGCCGCGAGCTGTGGGAGGAAGTGGTCTCCCGCAAGGGCAGCGGAGAGCCCGCCCAATATATTATGGGGGAGCAGGAGTTCTACGGGCGGGCGTTTCAAGTGACGCCGGCCGTGCTCATTCCGAGGCCGGAGACGGAGCTGCTGGTCGAAGCGGTGCTGCAGCACGGGGCGAGCCTTGCTCCCCGCGATGGCGAGCGCCTTCTCGCGGCGGACATCGGCACAGGCAGCGGGGCGATTGCGGTGACGCTGACGCTTGAGGCACCGGAATGGCAGGTGCTGGCCAGCGATATATCGCCTGAGGCGCTCCGGGTGGCGGCCCGGAATGCCCAACAGCTTAACGCGGCCGTGGAATTTCGGCAGGGTAACCTGCTGGAGCCATTTACGGGCATGGCGCCGGATATCGTCGTGTCCAACCCGCCGTATATTCCGGCAGAGGATATACATGGGCTTCAGCCGGAGGTGCGGGACTTCGAACCGCGAACGGCCCTCGATGGCGGCCCGGACGGCCTGGCGCCGTATCGGATTATGATGGCGCAGCTTCCGCTGCTGGCAGCGCCGCCGCGGCTGATTGCGTTCGAGCTTGGCATGGGCCAGGCCGCCGATGTAGCTAAGCTGCTGCGCCGCGCCGGTCATTGGGATGAAATTGTGACCGTACCGGACTTGGCCGGGATCGACAGGCATGTTCTGGGAATCGCCCGTTAATTGTATTCAGGGGGTTTTTCTTTTAAAATAAATGACGGTGGGTTTCACGTGCAGACATGCGCGGAGCGATGGGCGGGAAGAACGAATCCCGGCCGCAGCCTCAGAGGTGCGCAATACGCATAGGTCTGGCGTGATATCTGATCTGTTCATATAACTGCAAGTGATGAACTCGGGAAGCGAAGACTTCGGGTACAGCCTTTTTGAGATGGATGAAATGCGCAGTTTCTGCAGATAATCGCCCGCCTGAACAGTCGCCGTGTTTCTTGCGAGCTTTAGATTGGGCGATACAAGCTCCTGTTTGTGATGGGCGCAATCGCAGAGGGCAAACTTTTTGGCCGTGCGCATAGTTTATGAACTGTAAGGCACAGCGGGGGCACAGCTCCGGTACGGGAGGACCGAGGTCATGTTGAATTACTTTTGGGAAAAAATAAAGAAAATCGATTATTTAATCGTGTTTGTGCTGCTCATCCTGATGGTTGTCAGTATTACATCAATCTACAGTGTCACCAAAGACACGAGATTTGATGGATCTCACATCTCGATGATTCAATTTTATATTATCGGCTTCATTGCTTTTTTTGGCATGAGTCTGATCGATTTCCGGCTGCTTATTAAATATGCATGGTATATCTATATCGGCGGGCTGATTACGCTCGTATTAGTTATTTTTATCGGGAAGGACCTTAACGGTGCCCAGGGCTGGATCTACATCGGGACATTAAGTGTGCAGCCTGCGGAGTTGTTTAAGCTGGTGCTCATTATTTTCTTGTCCTTTGTGCTTTATCACAAAAGAAAGAAGCCGCATCTCAAGTTCTGGAGCGATGTCGTCCCGATCGGCATGATTGCCTTCTTACCGTTTGCGCTGGTGATGGTTCAGAATGACCTCGGGAATGCGCTGAGTTATTTTGTAATCCTGGTAGGGCTGTTGTGGATTGGCAATATTAAATACACCCACGCTCTCATCGGGGCCGTGGTGCTGCTCGGCGGCGCCTTCGGCGGTACGCAGGCGTATATCCACTTCCATGATGAGCTGGTGGAATCTAAACTGTTGAAATCGCACTGGATGGCTCGGCTGGATTCCTGGCTGCTCCCTGAGGAAGCGCCGTCGGATACCGTCTACCATACCCGCAATGCCAAGCTGGCGATTTCATCCGGCGGGCTGAGTGGAGCGGGCTATATGGAAGGCGGTTATGTACAGAGGAATTTCATACCGTATGCGTATTCGGATTCGATCTTTGTTCAGATCGCCGAGGAGTACGGATTTATCGGCTCCTCTGTGCTGCTCCTGCTCTATTTCATTCTGATTCATCGCATGATTCTGATTGCGCTCGAATGCAAGAACAGAGCTGGCCCCTACCTTATTGTCGGGATCATTGCCATGTTCATATACCAAATCTTCGAGAACATCGGCATGTTTATCGGTCTGATGCCGCTGACCGGGATTACCCTCCCGTTCATCAGCTATGGCGGTACGTCGTTGTTGATTAATATGGCGAGTATTGGCGTGGCGATGAGCGTGAAGCTCCACGGCCAAGAGGTGGAAGAGGATATGCCGGACCCGCATGCGGTGCGGCCCGCCGCTACCCGGACGAGAGAGGCATAGCATAGCATCGATCAAACAGCTTTGTGCATGGCCACCGCGTCGGTTCGGCGGAGAGTTGTGAAACGCCGGAGGGCGTGTGCGGTTATTCAGAGTCGTCCAAGGTAGATCCCTTGGGCGATTCTTTTTTTGTCTCGAATCGAGCAGGTGACGTCCACAGCATGGCCTGTACTTTCAACACGGGGCGGCAGATCCATATTCGTGTTCCGTTGGCTTTGCATGATTATCCCGTTCGATCAGGCAGCAGGGAAGAAACAAACAAAACAGACTAAGCAATTAGACAAGGAAGCAGAGTAGCAGAGCAAGTAGATCAGCAGAGCAAGTAGATCAGACAAAGAAGCAGAGCAGAGAGCAAGTAGATCAGACAAAGGAGCGGAGTAAACAAAGCAAGTAGAGTGGACAAAGCAAGCAGAGTAGAAGAAAGCTAAGGTTAGATAAATAGATAAAATAGCTTGCAAAACAGACAAAGCTTACAGAATAGATAAAATATACAAAAAATGAAATCGTATACCAATCAAATACAGTAGACGAATCAGATACAGA
>NZ_NQLZ01000021.1:0-168319 GCF_002276395.1 Paenibacillus sp. 7541
ACAGTAGATCAATGAGATACAATAGATCAATTAGATAAAGTACCTCTATCAGATCAAGTGGATCAATAAGATCAAGGTAAGTAAAAACAGGTGAAAGTGAAAATAATCACATTGAGTCATAGGCTGTTTTCTTTTAAGTCTGGTGCCCTGTTCAGCCGCGACCGCGAGTTCTTTCGTTGCCCTTTTTTCTGACATCTAGCGTCTTTGCGCGAGCAAATCCATGCTTTTTCTCCCCAAATGAATCCCATCCTTTCTTCCTGAACAAAAGGGATAATGGTGCAAAGGTAAAAAAACAATACTGGAATCCGCGGAACGGGGCTCCGGAAAATACTAAATAATGCTAGATTCTACGTTTATATCTTTGCCGAGCGGACATACTGGTAGCATCATAGATTAACGATGAGAGAGGCGATCAGGATGCTGGCAAATAATCAAGAGACTCTTCGTATTGTTGTTAAGAAAATCATGCTGCTATTATCCAGTATGTTCATGGTTATGATGGTGTGGGGAGGTCAAAGAATCGACGCCTCGGTGGTAGGCGGACCGATTCCGCAGGAGTCGATCCGGCTGCGCATTCTGGCTAATTCGGATAGCCCGGCTGACCAGCTTGTGAAGAGAGAAATTCGAGACGCGGTGATCGAGCAGATGCAGCTGTGGGTCATGCAGCTCGACGATCCGCAAAGCCTGGAGGAGGCCAAGGCGCTGACGCAAAAGCACTTGCCTGAGATCCACAAACTTGTAGGAGAAGAGCTTGCCAAGCGCGGATTGAGCTATGGCTATCATGTGGAGCTCGGCGTGGTGCCGTTTCCGACCAAGATGTATGGGGGAACCATCTACCCGGCAGGAGATTATGACGCGGTTCGCATTACGCTGGGAGAGGGACGTGGACAGAACTGGTGGTGCGTCTTGTTTCCACCGCTTTGCTTTATCGACGGGGGCAGCGGCGATGCTGCAGCTCAGCCGGCTCCAGCGGCGTCTGTCAGCACGGCTTCCGCATCGGCGGAAGCGTCAGCGTCCACGGAGACACTGGTCCATGCGAGCGCGAGCGAACCGGAAGTGCGTTTTTTCCTGGTGGATATGTTTCTCGGATTGTGGAATTGGGTGTCGGGTTTGTTTGGATGAATGTGAGATTCCTGATGTTGATGCTTCAGCGTCGCTTGACTGGACCGTGCAAGGTATCGGTACCGGGAGACTTAGGTTTCCAAGGGCTGGAGGGAATATGGCGGGGTGGTAGGGGCGATATTTTCAATCCTGGTATGGTATGATACACTTGATCGGAAAGAGTGCTTTCTCTTGGGCGCGCCAACGTTATCTTGGGTTTGGCCGGGCTTGAAGAATCAAAGCGCTTTTTATTATGGAGCGGTAGCTTTCAGATCGAACTTTCGGATTGAATGAATATACTAGAAGGCATGGGATGTGCTCATGAATATCAATAAAGATCGGGATATGGACAACAAGGAACGCTTGCTTGCCAGGGAGGAGCTTGAACGCGGGATAGACACCCTGGTGTGGCACATCAGGTCGGTGACGGAGCAGGAGACGGGCGTGGCTGCGAGCCGTTTGACTCAATCGTTAGAGAAGGCGGCTGTGCTGCGAGTGAAGCTGGAAGAAGCGGGGCAAACGCTCGCGCATGGCGGAATTGTGGCGTTTCCGACCGAGACGGTATATGGGCTCGGCGCAGATGCAAGAAACACGCAGGCGGTGGAGAACGTATTCGCAGCTAAAGGCCGTCCGTCGGACAATCCGCTGATCGTGCACATTTCGGACCGGTCCCAGCTCGAAGCGCTGGTGACGGGAGTCAATGAGACGGAGCGCGCCTTGATGGACGCATTCTGGCCGGGCCCGCTGACGCTGGTGCTGCCCGTGAAGGAGGGGGCCGTCTCCCCGCGGGTGACGGCCGGGCTGGACACGGTGGCGGTCCGCATGCCGGACCATCCGGTAGCGCTGGCGCTGATCAGCGCTGCCGGATGTCCGCTCGCTGCGCCGAGCGCCAACCGCTCAGGTCGGCCAAGCCCGACGCTGGCCGAGCATGTGCTTGTGGATTTGGCCGGCCGGATTGACGGCGTGGTCGACGGCGGCCCCGCCGGGGTCGGCGTCGAGTCGACGGTGGTGCAGGCCGGCCCGGACGGTGCCGTGACGGTGCTTCGTCCCGGCGGCGTCACGGAGGAGCAGCTTGCCGCAGTGGCGGCAAGCGTGCAGCGCGACCCGGCGCTAGCGCAGGCCGGGTCGCTGGAGAGCCCGGCGCCGCGCTCGCCGGGCATGAAGTACACGCACTATGCGCCGAAGGGCGCGATGTGCGTGGTGCAGGGCCGGGACGCCGATGCCGTGGCGTCCCGCATGGCGGCCGAGCTCGAGGCAGCGGCGCGGCGCGGGGAGGTGACCGGTGTGCTGTCGTACGACGAGCACATCGATCGCTTCCGCGCCGGCGTAGCCGTCTCGCTCGGCAGTGCGGCGGCACCGGAGGAAGCCGCCCGCCGGCTGTACGCCGGGCTGCGCCGGTTCGACGATGAAGGGGTCACCTTCATCGTCGCCGAGGCATGCCCGGAGCAAGGGCTTGGCGCAGCCGTCATGAACCGGCTGCTGAAGGCGGCGGGGCATCATGTCATCCATACGGATTGAACGCCCCGCCCTGCCTCACGCCTCTGCCTGCGCCGCATATCATTAAGGCGCCGCAGGTATGGACAAGCTGCCGCTCGGGCAGCTGTCCATATGATTATTGCCCCGCGTCTTAATCTGCGCGGCGCCAGTCAAGGCACAGCCATCACGAGCGGCTGTAGGCGCAAGCCGCGTATCGGCGCATGCGTGGTTGTGCCATGGCCCGATAACGCGGGCGGGCCGCTGCAGCGCCTTTCCAGGCATCTTTTCCCCCTTGTCCGCATAAGGTGTACAAGACCACAGAACTTGGGGGAATCGGCATGCAGATGGCATCTGTCCATTCGGGACAGCTTGCGACAATACTCATGATGGCGTTTGCGCTTGGGCTTGACGCCTTCTCGCTGGGCATCGGCATGGGCATGAGAGGAATCCGGTGGAGGCATGTCTTGATGACCAGCCTGCTCATTGCCGTGTTCCACATGATTTTGCCAATGCTCGGCATGATGGCTGGCCGCTATATGGGCCTGCTGCTCGGTCAGGTGACCGGGTTGGCAGCGGGCGGGCTGCTGGCTCTGCTTGGGATGCATATGATCTACAATGCCTTCCGCGGCGGCGGACAAGTGATGAAGCCTACCGCCTGGTTCGGAATGCTGCTGTTCTCCCTCAGCGTCAGCATGGATTCGTTTTCCGTCGGCCTCTCGCTCGGGATGGTTGTCAACGATATGGTGCTGATTGCGCTCAGCTTCGGCGCCGTTGGCGGGCTGATGTCCGTGCTTGGACTGACAGTGGGACGGCAGGTAAGCGGCAGACTGAGCGAGTATGGCGAGATGCTCGGGGGCATTATTTTGTTTGTGTTTGGTTTGATGTTTATCTTTTGATAGAATACTGGGTAATAGATACTTCGGGAGGTGGGGGTCGTGAAACATATTTTATTCGTCTGCACCGGGAATACGTGCCGTAGTCCCATGGCCGAAGGGTTGCTGCGCAAGCTGGCCAAGCAGCGTGGAATCGAGCTTGAGGTTCGCTCTGCCGGCGTTGCGGCGGTAGAAGGGATGCCGATATCACGGCATGCGGAATCGGTGCTGAAGGACCAGGATATTCACGATCAATTCTATTCCAAGTCGCTCACGGGCGAACTGGTTAATTGGGCGGACTTGGTGCTCACGTTAACGCAGTCCCATAAGCAGTATGCGATCCGCCAGTTCCCTGATGCTGCGGACAAGACTTATACCCTTAAGGAATATGTGGAAAATGACGAGCGGGTGCTCGGCGATCTGAAGGAACAGGACAGCCTGTACGTGTCGATGGAGCTTGCCAAATCGCTGGGCAATGACATCAGCGACGCGGACAGGGAGCGGCTGATCGAGCTGCGGCAGCGCATACCGAGCTTTGACATCTCCGATCCGTTCGGCGGATCCCGAGAAGAGTATGAAGCGACAGCTGCGGAAATCCGCACCGCTTTATTCCGGCTGCTGGACAAGCTGGCGTCCTCGGACCAGAATCGGGCTTGATCCGATCATCGGATGTTCGTCTCATCCTGCGTTCTCATCAGGCCCTACATTTTTTTGTTTATTGTTAAAGATGCGTGATGGTGGCGGTGAGGTTTATTTGGGGCCTTATTTATGAAATGTTGTCAGGCGCCTGAGGCGCGAAAGCAGTCTGGTTTATCATCAGGGCATCCGCAAATGGCGCTTGCCTTTCATCTGCAATTGCTTTAAGATGAAGGGGAACCTAAAGATCCGGTGTAACTGGCGACGAAGTGGATGAAACCACGATGGAGCATCGGATGATACGGCCGGTCGCCTGGGCAAAGAGCATTTAGTACACTATCGGTGTGCTGACTGCTCTTTTTTCGTCTTTTGCGCGGAAATTGCGGTATAATGAAACAAGCTTAGTCGCAAAAGCGAACATGAATGAGGGGGTTATTCATAGATGAAGGTAGCACTCGGAACAGATCATGCTGGGATTCGCTTGAGAGAGGAAATTGCCAGCGTCATTACGGGTCTCGGACATGAGGTCATCGATCTCGGATGCGGCTGCACGGATTCCGTCGATTATCCGGACTACGCGCTTCCGGTCTGCGAGAAAGTCGTATCGGGCGAGGCGGATCGGGGGATATTGATATGCGGAACAGGAATTGGCATGAGCATTGCTGCCAACAAAGTGCCTGGCATCCGGTGCGCATTGACGCATGACGTATTCTCCGCCAAGGCGACCCGCGAGCATAATGACAGCAATGTGCTGGCGCTCGGGGAGCGAGTCATCGGTCCGGGTCTGGCAGCAGAGATCGTCACCGCCTGGCTGACTACGGAATTCAGTCATGGCGAGCGTCATGTGGGCCGTGTTGACAAGATCAAGGCGATTGAAGAGCGGTATTTGAAGCGTTAATCGTCCGGTGACGGAATCGAGCAGGGCGCTGAATCGCATCCCTTATAGGTTTGGGGGCTTGTGCGCAGCTGCTTGTCCGGCAGATCAGCGGTATGAAAGGAGACGATCGACTTGAGTACATCTTCGAACATATCTTTCAGCGAACAGACAGCGGCCATCGTCCGGGAATTGGCCGAGGCGGCGAAGCTGGGTCCGGGCAAAGTGCTGGTGGTCGGTGCGAGCACCAGCGAGGTGGCTGGTCGGCGAATCGGCACCGGCGGTGCGGTGGAGACGGCGGAGGCGCTGTATCAGGGCATCGCGGAAGTCCAGGCGGCGTTCGGTTTCGCAGTGGCCTTTCAATGCTGCGAGCATCTGAACCGGGCGCTGGTCATGGAGCGTGAGCTGCTGGAGACGCTGGGCCTGAATGAAGTGGCTGCGGTGCCGGTTCCCGGAGCTGGCGGCTCAATGGCGGCTTACGCCTACCGGAAGCTGAACGATCCTTGTCTCGCGGAGCGGATGGAGGCCCATGCGGGCATCGATATCGGCGAAACCTTGATCGGCATGCATCTGCGGAGTGTGGCGGTGCCCTTCCGTCCGAGTCTGAGGTATATCGGCGAGGCTCGTGTGAACGCGGCCTATTCCCGGCCGAAGCTGATCGGCGGCCAGAGGGCGGTGTACCAACTGGAGTCTGAGGGCGGCTCGGCCCTGTGTGATTAATTCGATGAGACGCTTGGTGTACAGCTGCGCCTGACATAAGGTGCGGACACAATAATCTACAATATGGGAGGATTCGAATCATGATGGAACACTTGCGGAAGAATGACCCAGCGGTGCTGGAAGCGATGGACCTGGAGCTGAAGCGTCAGCGCAGCAATATCGAGCTGATTGCCTCGGAGAACATTGTCAGCGAGGCGGTTATGGAAGCGATGGGCTCGGTGCTGACCAATAAATATGCGGAAGGGTATCCTGGCAAACGCTATTACGGCGGATGCGAGCGCGTGGATATCGTGGAGGATATTGCGCGCGATCGTGCCAAGCAATTGTTCGGTGCGGATCATGCCAATGTGCAGCCGCATTCCGGAGCTCAGGCCAATATGGCGGTATATCTGGCGGCGCTTAATCCAGGCGATACCGTGCTCGGGATGAATCTGGCCCACGGCGGTCACCTGACTCACGGCAGCCCTGTGAACGCATCGGGTGTGCTGTACAATTTCGTGGCTTATGGCGTGCAAGAGGATACGTTCCTCATCGATTATGATGAAGTGCGCAAAGCGGCTTTCAAGCACCGTCCGCGCCTGATTGTTGCCGGAGCGAGCGCATACCCGCGCATTATTGATTTTGAAGCGCTGGCTTCCATCGCGAATGACGTGGGTGCCCTGTTCATGGTTGACATGGCTCATATTGCAGGTCTGGTAGCTGCAGGTGTTCATCCAAGCCCGGTTCCTCATGCCCATTTTGTAACAACGACCACTCATAAAACGCTTCGCGGCCCGCGCGGCGGCATGATTCTGTGCAAACAGCCTTGGGCGCAGGCGATTGATAAAGCGGTGTTCCCGGGAAGCCAGGGCGGTCCGCTCATGCATGTCATTGCATCCAAAGCGGTAGCTCTCGGCGAGGCGCTGTCCCCGTCCTTCAAGACCTATGCCGAGCAAGTGGTGAAGAATGCCAAAGTGCTGGCTGACACGCTCACGGAGGAAGGTCTGAACATCGTCTCCGGCGGCACGGATAACCATCTGATGCTTGTGGATACCCGCAACCTGGACATCACAGGCAAGGATGCGGAGAAGGTGCTGGATTCCGTTGGCATCACCGTCAACAAGAACGCCATTCCGTTTGACCCGACAAGCCCGTTTGTCACAAGCGGCATCCGGATCGGTACGCCAGCGGTCACTTCGCGCGGCATGGACGAGAAGGCGATGGCTGCGATCGGCAAAATCATTGCTATGACGCTCAGAGCGCCGAAGGATGAAGCTACGCTTGAGAAAGCGAGCAAGATGGTTGCGGAGCTGACCGAGCAATATCCATTGTATGCGGACATGAAATATTAATTATACACCGGTCAATATAGAATCGAATGAGGCCTCATCTTCCCGTTTGGGAAGATGGGGCTGTTTTTATGCGGAAAATAGCTGGAGAATCGCGGATATGTGGATGAGCTGCATATCGTTCTCTTATATCCCAACATATACTGCAAGAATGAAAGGGGGACAGACCAAAAATCAGCAAGGCCAATGCATAGGTGCGCCCTGGCATCATTCTGCTGAGATCTGGAAATCCTAGTAAGGAAGCCCGGCCCGGCTGCCGCCCTCCGCAGCCTTTGGCGAACGATGAAGAAACATGACTTGTGCAGGTGTAAAATCGCGAATGGGAATGATATAATAGACAAGATTTATGGAGCTTACGCTGTTTTTTGCCCATATTTGATGAGGATTAAGCAAATCCTGTAATAACATTTGGATTAAACCGGAGGGACCTGAAATGGGAAAATTGGTGATATGTGATCACCCATTGATTCAACACAAACTGACCTTTATACGCGATATGCGCACCAACACGAAAGATTTTCGTGAACTGGTTGATGAAGTCGCCACTTTGATGGCTTACGAGATTACGAGGGAGGTTCCTCTTGAGACGATATCGGTACAGACACCGGTAGCCGAAACGGAAGGCAAGGTCATTTCAGGAAGAATGCTGGGCTTGATCCCGATTCTCCGCGCGGGTCTTGGCATGCTTGACGGCGTTGTGAAGCTTCTTCCAGCGGCCAAAGTCGGACATGTCGGGCTGTTCCGCGATCCCGAAACCCTCAAGCCGGTTGAATATTACACCAAACTGCCAACCGATGTGACCGAGCGCGAGCTGATTGTGATCGATCCGATGCTGGCGACCGGCGGCTCTGCGATTGCGGCGATCGACGTGCTGAAGAAGCGGGGCTGCACCCAGATCAAGATGATGAATCTTGTAGCCGCGCCGGAAGGCGTTAAGGCGGTGCATGATGCGCATCCGGATGTGGATATCTATGTTGCTGCGCTGGACGAGGGACTGAACGATCACGGTTATATCGTACCGGGTCTCGGCGATGCCGGAGACCGCCTGTACGGCACGAAGTAGATAATGATAATGACCAATGGCCTGGAATATACGCTTAGAGTAGAACCAGGCCTAGCATGTATACAGAGGGGGAAATCGAAGCATGTCAAAGATAAAAGTAATGACGATCTTCGGCGTTCGTCCGGAAGCGATCAAAATGGCGCCGCTCATTCTCGAGCTGCAGCGTCACCCGGAGCATATTGAATCCATCGTGTGTGTGACCGCCCAGCATCGGCAGATGCTTGATCAGGTACTGGACGTATTCAAGATTGTGCCGGACTACGATCTGGACGTCATGAAGGACCGTCAGACGCTGAATGAGATCACCGTTCGCGTTCTGGAGGGCCTGGAGCCGGTTCTGAAGGAAGCGAAGCCGGATATTGTACTTGTCCACGGTGACACGCTCACGACGTTCCTGGCAAGCTATGCCGCGTTCCTGCAGCAAATTCAAGTCGGGCATGTGGAGGCCGGCCTCAGAACGTGGAACAAGCTGTCTCCTTATCCGGAAGAGATGAACCGCCAGCTCACGGGCGTGCTGGCCGATATTCATTTCGCGCCAACCGAATGGTCTGCTGGCAATCTTCGTAAGGAGAACAAGAAAGAGTCAAGCATTTACATCACAGGCAATACGGTGACGGATGTGTTTCAATATACCGTACGGCAGGACTATACCCACCCTGTTCTGGAATGGGCCGAAGGGAAACGGCTTGTGCTGATGACCGCTCATCGCCGGGAATCCCAAGGGGAGCCGCACCGCAACATTTTCCGGGCGATCAAGCGGATTGCCGACGAGTTTGAGGATATCGCTATTGTGTATCCGGTCCATCCGAGCCCTGCGGTGAAGGAGCCCGCACATGAGATTCTGGGCGGCCACCCGCGCATCAAGCTGATCGAGCCGCTGGACGTTGTGGATTTCCATAACATCTATGCGCACACCCATCTGATTGTCACGGATTCCGGCGGAATGCAGGAGGAGGCGCCTTCATTCGGCGTGCCGGTTCTGGTACTGCGTGACACGACTGAGCGTCCGGAAGGCATCGATGCGGGCACGCTGGAGCTGGTGGGTACGAATGAGGAGGATGTCTATGGACGTACGAAGGCATTGCTGAGCGATCAGGAGCTGTACAACGCGATGAGCAAGGCAGCGAACCCTTACGGCGATGGACGCGCTTCCGAACGAATTGTCAATGCGATTTTGCACCATTTCGGGGTTCGAAAGGATCGTCCGGAAGAATTTCACAGAATGTTCACAAAGTAATTATTGGCTGCATTCTGACCGCAAAGTTGACAGCATACAGTTGAACTGTACGGTTATTGCGGCGTTTTATGTAGTTCCGGCTGCATAAAACGCCTGTTTTTCACCATAAATCCGGCAAATCGATTCATTGACAAACGCTTGTTATGTTAAGTAAAATGAGTTGGGATTAGAGGTTCATATGAAAAATCCGAGAAGTCAAGATAGCCCTTGGTTGATAGCGCTCTATATTAGCGGGGCCGGTGGCATGCTGGCCGCTTACATTGTTGTCGGTTTTTTTGTCGGCAGATGGCTGATGCTGCAGTTGGACGGGCCCAGAGCTTGGCTCGCTGTTGGAACCGTGACGGGACTGTTTTTGGGGATTTTGAATATCGCTCTTCTCATTAAAAAGTTTCTTGGGGGCACAAAGTGAATGATTTGACGACATCCATTGTGAATGCCGTAACCAGGACTGTGCTGCTGTGCTTATCCGCCTTCCTGTTGGGATGGGCGCTGTACCCGAATCTACAGTCGGTATTTGCCGGTCTGACTCTCGGGGTCGTTGGCGGCCTGTTCAATGTCCGCTACCTGTCCGTCAAGATCAGACAGATTGCTGACATGGCTGTGAACCAGGATCACAGAAGGCTGGGCTTTGGATTTGTCACAAGACTTTGTATTGCTTTCTTGGTTGTAATGCTTGCTGCCAGACTGGACCAGGTGTCTCTGGGTGCAACTATTGCAGGGCTGTTTATCCCCCAGTTGTTGACCATTCCAGTCAGCATTATTGTTAGCTTGAGGAACAAGAAATGATCAGCGCTAATTGGAAAGGGGTGAATACAATTTCATGCATGAATCACCGATCATAAAATTTGGCGGATTCCATCTCGATCTGTCGGCCGTCATTATGCTGTTTGTAACATGTACCATCGTGTTTGTGTTAGTGCGGCTGGCCGTTCGTAATCTATCTGTCGAAAACCCTTCCAAATTGCAGAACTTTATGGAGTGGGTCGTGGAATTTGTGCAAGGCATCGTAGCGAGTGCTATGGATTTGAAGAAGGGGAAGGGGTACATATCGCTTGGTCTAACCTTGATCCTGTTTATCTTCGTAGCTAACCTGCTAGGCTTGCCATTTGCCATCATCACGGACTTGCCTGCGAACTTCCAGGTGTTTGGCAAGACGATCGAAGCTACAAGAGAGCTTCATGACGGCCATTTGGCTCACGTTCTTTGGTGGAAATCGCCGACAGCGGACATCTCGATTACAGCAGGGCTTGCGATCATCGTCTTTATTCTGATGAACTATCTCGGATTGAAGCTGAACCGCAAGCATTACCTGAAGCACTATCTGGAGCCGTTTCCGATTTTCCTGCCGCTGAACATCATCGAGAACCTGGCGAAGCCGGTCGCGCTGGCCATCCGTTTGTTTGCAAACATCTTTGCCGGTGAGGTGCTCATTACGGTGATTTTGAAAATGGGGATCCTCGGGATTCCGTTCCTGGCTGTATGGCAAGGGTTCAGTATCTTTGTCGGTGCCCTTCAGGCCTTCATTTTCACAATTCTGACGATGGTTTACATCGCACAGACTACGATTCACGAAGAAGCAGCACATTAATAAACTCCAACGGATTACCTGATCTTTTATCGGTACTTCGAAAGAGATATATTATAGTAACTATAATTTTGTAAATGTATAAGGAGGATATTTATCAATGGAATTTTTAGCAGCAGCTATTGCAGTAGGTTTGGGCGCACTTGGCGCAGGTTTGGGTAACGGTATGATCGTGAGCAGAACAGTAGAATCCATCGCTCGTCAGCCAGAGGCTCGTGGTCCGCTTCAAACAACGATGTTTATCGGTGTTGGTATCGTCGAGGTAGTACCACTCGCTGCTACCGTTATTGCTTTCTTGATCATGTTTTCTTAATAAATATACAACGGTTTGGCGGGGAGGGCCGATGCCATCCGCGCCTTCGTTTTGTTAAGAACAGTACGCGCATTAACGGAAAGGAGTGAGCTTAATCCATGGAGGTACTTTGGGAGAATATTTTAATCTCGATCGTAGCATTTGCCATCCTATACTTTCTGCTTCACAAATATGCGTTCAGCAAATTGTTCGCCATTATGGAGCAGCGCCGTGAACTGGTGATGAATCAGATGAATGAGGCCGCGGAGACGCGTAAGCAGGCGGCATTGTATGTCGAAGAGCAGAAGAAGGCGCTGGATCAGGCTCGGCAGGAGGCTCACGAAATTATCGAGCGTTCGAGACAGACCAGCAACAAGCAGGCTGAGCAGCTTATCGAGCAAGCTAAGGAAGAAACGGTTCGCTTGAAAGCCGAAGCCGTTCGCGATATTGAGAATGAGAAGAACAAAGCGGTTGAAGAACTCCGCGGCGAGCTTGGCAGCGTATCTGTGAAGATCGCATCCAAGCTGATCGAACGCGAAGTGAAAACCGATGAGGCCCAGGAACAGTTGGTCGACCAATACCTTAAAGAGGTAGGAGGCAGATCATGAGCCAAAATACAGTAGCAGCCAAGCGGTATGCGCGAGCGCTGTTCGAAGTGGCGGCTCAGCAGCAGAAGGGGCTGGAAGTAGAAGAGGAATTGCGGGCGATCGTCTCTGCCATCGAGGGAGATGGCGACATCCAGAAATTCATCGCTACTCCGAATATTCCCCAGTCCGTGAAGGTAAACGTTCTTAAGCAGGCACTGGAGGGCAAAGTATCCCAACCGGTGCTGAGCACACTGGAACTGCTTCTGGACAAAGGGCGCACGGAATTGTTCGCCGAATTATTGAACAGCTATGTGAAGATTCAGGGTGAAGCTCTTGGATTCGCGGATGCTGTCGTATATTCGACCTACCCGCTCAATGATTCGGAGAAGGAACAGGTGGCTGCCGAATTCGGAACGGTCGCGAACAAGAAAATCCGCGTGAACAACGTTGTTGACAAAGGCTTGCTCGGCGGACTGAAAGTGGTTATCGGCGACAAGCTGTACGACGGCAGTCTCGCAGGGAAGCTGGAACGTCTTGAAAAGTCTTTTAATAGACGAGCAAAGTAGATAGGGGTGAAAATGTTGAGCATCAGACCTGAAGAAATTAGCACTTTAATTAAAAGTCAAATTGAGGAATATAAATCCGATATCGCGGTTTCTGAAGTGGGAACGGTGATTCAAGTTAGTGACGGTATTGCTCGCGTTTACGGCCTGGAGAATGCGATGTCCGGGGAACTCCTGGAATTCCAGAGCGGCGTGTTCGGTCTTGCACTGAACCTTGAGGAAAGCAATGTCGGTGTCGTTATCCTCGGTCCTTACTCTGACATTAAAGAGGGCGATCAGGTTAAACGTACCGGACGGATTATGGAGGTTCCAGTAGGGGAAGCTCTGCTCGGCCGCGTCGTCAATCCGCTCGGACAACCGCTTGATGGCAAAGGCCCGATTGAGGCGGCAGCGTTCCGTCCGGTAGAAAGCGCGGCTCCTGGCGTTATCGATCGTAAATCGGTACATGAGCCAATGCAGACCGGGATTAAAGCGATTGATGCGATGGTTCCGATTGGCCGCGGACAGCGTGAGCTTATCATCGGGGACCGTCAAACTGGTAAAACCTCCATCGCCATCGATACGATTCTGAACCAAAAGGGCAGTGGCGTGAAATGTATCTACGTTGCGATTGGTCAAAAACAATCCACGGTAGCTCAAGTAGTGGAAACACTTCGTCGTCACGGCGCCCTTGAGTATACCATCGTCGTTACAGCATCGGCTTCCGAGCCAGCTCCACTGCAATACATCGCACCATATGCGGGCTGCGCGATGGGTGAATATTTCATGTTTAAAGGTGAGCATGCGCTCATCATCTACGATGACTTGTCGAAACAAGCAGCAGCTTATCGTGAGCTGTCCTTGCTTCTCCGTCGTCCTCCGGGCCGTGAGGCTTATCCGGGTGACGTATTCTATCTGCATTCCCGTTTGCTGGAGCGTGCTGCGAAGCTTAGCGATGAGCTTGGCGGTGGTTCGTTGACGGCGCTGCCGTTCATTGAAACACAGGCTTCCGACGTATCCGCATATATCCCGACAAACGTAATTTCGATTACCGACGGTCAGATCTTCCTGGAGTCCGATCTGTTCTATGCAGGTCAGCGTCCGGCGGTTAACGTAGGTATTTCCGTATCCCGTGTCGGCGGTTCCGCACAGATCAAGGCGATGAAGAAGGTTGCCGGCGGTCTGAAGCTCGACCTGGCGCAATATCGTGAGCTTCAAGCGTTCTCCCAGTTCGGGTCCGACCTGGATAAATCGACGCTGGCTCGTCTGAACCGCGGTTCGAAGCTGATGGAGATCCTGAAGCAGGGCGTAAACCAGCCGCTGTCGGTTGAACAGCAGGTTGTCAGCCTGTACACCGCAGTCAGAGGCTACCTCGATGACATCGAAGTTGCCGACGTTCGCCGCTTCGAGAAGGAATTCCTGGAGTTTGTGGAAGGCAACAAACCGGAAATCCTGCAATCGATCACAGATACGAAGGACCTGACTTCTGAAAATGAAGAGGCGCTGAAAGCTGCGATCGAACAATTCAAGAAGGGCTTTGCCGCTTCGGTGTAAGCTCCTCGGGCACACTTTAGGAGGGGAGCCGGGCCTTGAAGTCCGGCATCCTCTTTCATCATATGGAATATAACGGTGGCTGCATTGCCAGCGACAGAATTGATAGATTTGCGAAGTAGCTTTGGCTTTGCCAAAGTTAGGCTTATGCTTACGAAGTAACTTTGGCTCAGCCAAAGTTTTAAGGTGGTGAAAACATGGCAAGAGGCTTACGTGATATTAAACGGCAAATCAAGAGCATCCAGAACACCAAACAGATCACCAAGGCAATGGAGATGGTGGCCGCCGCGAAGCTGAGAAGAGCGCAGGAGAAGGCAACGGCCGCTCTGCCGTATTCAGATAAGCTGAAGGAAGTGGTTTCCAGCATTGCAGCCGGTACGCAAGGCATTAGCCACCCTATGCTGGAGAAGCGCGAAGTCAAAAAGACCGGTTACCTGGTTATTACGTCTGACCGCGGTCTTGCCGGTGCGTCGAACTCCAACATTTTGCGTAAAGTGTACAATTTCATTTCCGAGCGTCATCAATCCAAAGACGAGTATGCGATCTTTGTGATCGGGCGCAAAGGGCGCGATTATTTCCGCCGTCGTGAAATGCCGGTTGTAGAGGAGCTTACCGACCTGTCGGACAGCCCGACCTTCGGGGATATCAAGTCCATTGCTAATGCGGCCGTGGGGCAGTACGAGCGTGGAGAGATTGACGAGCTGTTTGTATGCTATAACCGCTTTGTCAATGCCTTGACGCAGGATCCTCAAGTGGACCAGCTGCTTCCAATGGAGAACATTGGCGGCGGTGACTCCGCGGCAAGCTATGAATATGAGCCTTCCCCGGAAAGAGTGCTTGAGGTGCTTCTTCCAAAATATGCGGAAACCCTCATTTTCAGCGCAATGCTGAATGCAAAAGCAAGCGAATTGGGAGCGAAGATGACGGCTATGGGAGCGGCTACGAAGAACGCCAGCAAGCTGATCTCCGAGCTGACGCTGACATACAACCGTGCGCGTCAGGCAGCGATTACGCAGGAAATCTCCGAGATCGTCGCTGGGGCGAATGCTCAGCAATAATTGCACTGAAAATTTGTTTATAACGGATATGCGGCTGAGGTTATGGCCGCGCTAAGAAGATCGTTCGCCGCCTAGAGAGGTGAGCGTGTAGGAGGGAATACGTTAACATGAAAAAAGGACGCGTTGTCAGCATTACAGGCGCTGTTGTTGACATTGAATTTGAACGCGGTCATCTTCCCGAGATTTTTAACGCCATCAAAGTAAGCTCGGAAGGCGATCGCCCCATAAACCTGACTCTTGAAGTAGCCAACCACCTGGGAGACAATCTGGTTCGTTGTATCGCGATGTCTTCGACGGACGGTCTCGTTCGCGGCATGGAAGCTGTTGACCTTGGCGCTCCGATTACGGTGCCGGTTGGCGCTCCAACGCTGGGCCGTGTATTTAACGTGCTTGGCGAGCCTATCGATAATGCAGGGGATGTTGTAGCTGAGATCAACGAACCGATCCACCGTGAAGCTCCTGCTTATGATGAGCTTTCTACGCAAGCAGAAATGCTTGAAACAGGTATCAAGGTTATCGACCTGCTGGCTCCGTACCAAAAGGGTGGTAAAATCGGTCTGTTCGGTGGTGCCGGTGTAGGTAAAACCGTAACAATTCAGGAACTGATTAACAATATCGCACAGGAGCATGGCGGTATTTCCGTATTTGCGGGCGTAGGCGAGCGTACTCGTGAAGGAAACGACTTGTACCATGAGATGAGCGATTCCGGCGTTATCAGCAAAACCGCGATGGTGTTCGGACAGATGAACGAGCCTCCGGGCGCGCGTCTTCGCGTAGCATTGACCGGCTTGACGATGGCGGAATATTTCCGCGATCAAGAAGGCAAGGACGTGCTTCTGTTTATCGACAACATCTTCCGTTTCACACAAGCAGGCTCCGAAGTGTCCGCACTTCTCGGACGTATGCCTTCCGCGGTAGGTTACCAGCCAACGCTGGCTAGTGAGATGGGTCGTCTGCAAGAGCGGATTACTTCCACTAAAAAAGGATCGGTTACATCCATTCAGGCGATTTACGTACCTGCGGATGACTATACGGATCCGGCTCCTGCAACAACGTTCGCTCACTTGGATGCGACAACAAACCTGGAGCGTAAAATTTCCGAGATGGGGATTTACCCTGCCGTTGACCCGCTGGCATCTTCATCCCGTATCCTGACACCGGAAGTGGTAGGCGAAGAGCATTACAACGTTGCTCAAGGCGTGAAACAGATTCTCGCCCGTTATAATGAGCTTCAGGATATCATTGCGATCCTCGGTATGGACGAGCTGAGTGAGGAAGACAAAGCGATCGTTGCTCGCGCACGTCGTGTACAACGCTTCCTGTCCCAGCCATTCCACGTTGCCGAAGCGTTTAACGGTATTCCTGGTAAATACGTGCCGGTTAAAGAAACGGTACGCAGCTTCAAGGAAATCCTGGAAGGAAAGTATGACCATCTTCCTGAAGCAGCCTTCCTGTTCGTAGGTACGATCGAAGAGGCAGTTGAAAAAGCAAAAACATTGTAATCTGACACTATTGTGTTCGGTTGACCGTACCCGTGCGGCTTGATTAGGCCTGTACGCGAGTTTTTCGCGGATAACGGTTAGGAGGGATGGAAGTGAGCACCTTTTTGTTGGAAATCGTAACGCCGGACCGTGTTGTGTACTCGGAACAGGTTAATGGGGTTACGGTTCGCGGTGTGGAAGGGGAACTGGGTATTTTGCCTGGCCACATCCCGTTTGTTACACCGCTTCAGATAGCACCCGTTTATGTCAAGATCGGGAATAACAGACAGCCGTTTGCCGTTCAGGGCGGATTTATCGAGGTGCGCAAGGAGAAGGTTGTTATTCTTGCCGAAAGCGCCGAGAAGGCTGACGAAATCGATCTGGAGCGCGCGGAAGCCGCGAAGGAGAGAGCACAGACCCGTCTGAATGCCAAAGGCAGACAGGACGAAATCGACCATCGCCGTGCAGAGCTGGCTCTGCAAAGAGCGATGAACCGGATCAAAATTTCCGGCAACACCAAGCACTAACATCACCAAGGCAGCAGTTTCTGCGAAAGCGGACTGCTGTCTTTTTTTGTGGGGAGGAGGATACTCTATGTTTAAGTTCCGTGCTAGATTTCCATCAGGAAGCATTTCCTGCGGAAACAATGCCTTAATGATCGAACCGTTCCTCTGTATCCGGACCTCATCGACCTCATCGCAGCACTGCGATCAGCCCTCAACCCACGGATTACTCCTGCAAGATGAGTCGTCAAGTACATATGGTTTTGCTATATATAATAGAAGTTTGAGGTCTAAGAAGGGAACCTAAGTGGGGAATCAAAGATATCAATCTCTTATTCTCTTAAATGTGCGAATCTCCTATGATATCTACCATTCCACTTACTAGAGTCATAGCATAGAATATTCTATCTAAGAGGAAGGGAGGAATCACAGATGGCTGTACTTCTTCCACTGCAAGTGTTCTCGCTGGCCCCTAATGTTGGCAAGTCATACTATGAAAATCTGAATGGAGGCGCGGATGCGGCTGTAACGGTGAACAACTTGTCTGAATTTGATGTTGCGCTCGTGATCACCAGTGTCAACGCGCCTGTTCAAACCTATGTCATTCCAGGCAACAACAGTCTCACCCTGGTTGTGCCTCGGCTTCTGGTGGCTGCGCTGTTGACCGGCGCTGTGCCTGCTTTTGGCACCATTCAGGTGGTGTCTGCACAATTGTAATGGAGAAGAAGCATAACGGAAAGCCGGCCCTGTAGGGTCGGCTTTTTGTTAGCAGCAGAGAATGAATACCGGATAAACATAATAAAAGCAGAGCTGAAAAAGGCGAGAGCTGCAAAGGGAGCTGACAGACCCCATCGAGCGCGCAGTGCTTTGCTGTAGGGAAGCGCCCGTCAACGACATAAGGGGGCTAGCGAGCGTAGTATAAAAAAACGTTTGAACCAAAAGCCCAGATGATACATATTGTATTTTATGACAAGTTTCTTGAATTATTAAGGGAATTTAATTATTTCCGAGGAAATGGAGTGTAGAAAGGTCTGGATTCTTGGCGACTTGCCAAGTATTATAGAAGAGTCGGGCCCTTAAGGGCTGAAACTGTACGAGATGGAGGGAGGAGTATGCGCGAGGATATCCTTGGAAATTCGGTTATGAACACTGTGGGTGTGAATGGACTGATATCCATTATTGTATCATTGGTCTGTATAGCGCTGGCATGGTGGGCTCTGCAGCAAGTAAAGCTGGATTTGGTCGTTCGAAATCCCAAAGGTCCGCAAGGCAAGCTGCTTCATGTGCTGCTGGCCGTGGTACTTGGGCGTTTTGTCGCCCAATTCCTGATTGACTATATTACTTGGAGCCAAATGATCCGATATATATTTTAGCGGGTTTACCGCATTAAATACTCGACATACTTATGTGGGCCGTGAGCCTGATCATAAATGGCATGGAACCGTGAGGCTAAAAGGTGATCCGGAGCGAGCATCATGACGCTGCTGTTTCGTGTGAATAAGGACGATTATCGTCATGTTTGAATTGGCAAGCAAATGGTTATATCTCTGTTAGGCTGCTAAGAGAAGATGTCGAATAAACGTATTTTATTATGTTAACACTGAAAACAAGGATAAGGTCTGGGGAACGAAACCGTGTGACTTCGGGACTATGGCGTTCACCCGGAACAGTTGGGCTTTAGGGGGCAGCCGTGGAAATGAATGGCATCCGCTCACAACCTAAACTGCGAATAACAGGCGTTTCACGGGCGCATGGTTCCATGAATCGTAAATAGTTCAAAAAACGCTTGTACAGCTTAATTCATCGGTGATATGATGAAGCTTAGTGATTTAGCAATGAACTACTCAACTTATTGAATAAAAGGAAAAATATGGACGCGGAGGGAACCATGATGAGCAAATTTATCGTCCGCGGTGGCAAAAGACTGACCGGAAGCGTCAAAGTCAGCGGAGCAAAAAATTCTGTTCTTCCGATCATCGCTGCCTCTCTCTTAGGGGAAGTAGGGGAAAGTGTTATTATGGACGCACCTCCTCTTGACGATGTAATTACAATCAGCAAAGTGTTAGAGTCACTCGGTGCGGGCATTACATACGAGGGCGAAGTGATACGTGTTAATGCAGAGCACATAACATCCTGTGAGGCGCCTTACGAATGGGTGCGCAAGATGCGGGCATCTTTTCTGGTTATGGGGCCTTTGCTGGCGCGTTGTGGCCAAACACGAATTTCCCTTCCGGGCGGATGCGCAATTGGTACAAGACCGATTGATCAGCATTTGAAGGGGTTTGAGGCACTCGGTGCTGACATCAGTCTGGGCCAGGGATATATAGAGGCGAAGAGTAATGGCAGACTGCGCGGGGCGAAGATCTACTTGGATGTTGCCAGCGTAGGAGCCACTGAAAATATTATGATGGCAGCCACATTGGCTGAAGGGGTAACCACGATCGAAAATGCGGCGAAAGAGCCGGAAATTGTCGATTTGGCCAATTATCTCAATGCGATGGGAGCCAAAGTTCGCGGCGCCGGTACCGGGGTCATCCGAATCGAAGGGGTTGAGCAGCTGCACGGTGTTCAGCATAACGTCATTCCTGACCGGATTGAAGCAGGCACCTTCATGGTCGCTGCGGCCATTACGGGCGGAGACGTCTATGTCGAAGGCGCTATTGCCGATCATCTGGGACCTGTCATTTCCAAAATGGAGGAGATGGGAGTCACTGTCCTGCCGGATGAGAACGGAATTCGCGTCATTGCCGACAAGCCGCTCAAGTCCGTGGATGTGAAGACACTCCCTTATCCAGGATTCCCTACGGATATGCAGTCTCAGATGATGGCGCTGCTGCTTGTATCCGAAGGTACAAGTGTCGTGACGGAAACGGTGTTTGAGAACCGGTTCATGCATGTGGATGAATTCCAGCTGATGAATGCGGAGATCAAGGTAGAAGGCCGATCTGCGATCGTGACGGGCGGAAGCAAGCTGCAGGGCGCGAAGGTGTGCGCGACAGACTTGCGCGCCGGTGCGGCGCTTATTCTGGCTGGTCTCGTAGCTGAAGGTACAACGGAAGTTAGCGGTGTGCATCATATTGACCGGGGTTACGTGGACCTGGCTGAGAAGCTGTCGGGGCTTGGTGCCGATATTTGGCGGATTTCGGCGGATGAAGCACCGAAGCCAGTGTCGCCGTCGACTCCTGTCGAAGCGAAGGACACACCGGTCTTGAAAGTACAGCCAACCTGGGTATAAATCCGGTTCGTTATTTTATTTATTACTGAAGTGAGAGAAGCTCTGCCGTTTGCGGCAGGGCTTTTTTTGTACATATATGATTTGTGCAGTACAGATGAAGGACAGACATTATAAGCTGAGGGTGAAGTACCATGGGGGGCCGTTGTCTCCCAATAACCTGGGGTGATTTGTATGATATGTCGCACAAAACTCACTTATACTCGATGAAATGGCTGGGTTTGTAGATTTGGCGCACAAAATCGGAGGGTTGGATGGGGTGACGAGCATATTTGTATGATGGATCGTATAAGTTGCTTGTCATCCTGGGATTCCGTATAGACCTTATACGATAAATCGTACAAAGTCATCGTGGTGAAGCGCGTAGGCCCCGATCATGCTGCCTGAGCAGAGTGAATGGGGATTTTATTGTAGTTGTTACATCCAGGAAGGTTCCTTTGGCCTTCTCGATGCATATGCGGCATTGATGCCGGCGTATGCCGAGCCTTCTTTTCGATTGGTCAACGATGAAGTGCTGTTGTCTTTATCCCCTAATTGCTCGAATGGCTCCCTTCTGCCGCACCCGTTCGACCAGCCGCATTTCGCTCCGGGGCGCCTTACCCGGGTTACTCCATCGCCGCATCCCTTCTACAACCCATCCCTCGCACATTGTTTATGGAATATATATCGAGGAGCGTTCCCAAACTGAGGATATAGGTATCTATTTCAAGTCATCTACTTAAGGTCATCTACTTTTCTCTTAAACAGGTTCTATCAAATGGCCGGGCCCCATAATTATAAGTAGAACGAGCCGTCACGGCAGGATGCAGCAATTGCACAGGAGGGAAGACAGATGAAAGATTCGAAGTATCGGATTCATGTAGCCTTGCATCAGGAGGAAGCGCAGCGAGTGGGACCGGATGATAGGAAGCTTGAGGCCCGCCGCGTGGAGACGTCGAAGGATCAGGGAGCAAATGTGCTCACGTGGCGGTTCCCGAGCGAGCAGGCTGCACAGCCGGGGCACCCGGCTGCCGATCAGCATGCAGGCGAGCGAGGGCCGGCAGTCACGCGGGCGCAGCCGCGTGACGCCGCGGGGACGCCGGACGCCTCCGGCATGTCCGGCGCTGCCTCCCGGGCGGCCGCACCGCCGCCCGGGAGCCGGGCCGGGGCGGCTCCTGCGGATGCCGCCCCAGGCGGCGGGCCAGCGGCACAGCCGGGCCCGCCCCTCGCGGCCGAGCCGCCGCGCCTGGCGCAGCCGGCGGCGGCTGGCCGCGTCCCGCGCGAGGGCCGCACGTTCCGTGCGCGGCCCTCGCGCGCCGGGCGCCGCGGCTTCGCTGCGCGGCGCGGCACGGCCGCCCGCCCGGGGCGGCGGGTGCGGGTGCACCCGGCCCTGTGGGCGGTGGCCGTGCTGCTGGCCCTGGCGCTCGCGCTGCCGCTGCTTGTGGTTGACCCCGGCAACCACAAGCAGGCGCCGCTCCCGCCGGGCCCGGCCCCGCTGCCGTCCGCGGAGCCTAGCGGCGCGGACGAACCGGTGGTGTCCGTCTACCTAAGTGCGACGGACACCGTGGAGGAGCTCCCGCTGGAAACGTACCTGGTCGGCGTGCTCGCCGCCGAGATGCCGGCCGAGTTCCAGCTGGAGGCACTCAAGGCGCAGGCCATCGCTGCACGGACTTACATCGTGCAGCGGCTCGCGTCCGGCGACCGCAGCGGCGTGCCGGACGAGCGGGCGCTGGTGACCGATACGGTCAGTCACCAGGCCTACATCTCCAGCGAGCGCCTGACCAAGGAATGGGCCGGCGCCGGCAAGGAAGCCGAGCTTGCCAAGCTCGCCCGGGCCGTTAAAGAAACCGAAGGCGTGGTCATGACGTATGAGGGAAAGCCGATCACGGCTTCTTTTTTCTCGACCAGTAACGGCTATACTGAAAATTCAGAGGATTATTGGAAGAACGAGATTCCTTACCTGCGGAGCGTAGCGAGTCCCTGGGACCGAGAGATCTCTCCTAAATATGAGGATACGGTGACGATCCCCCGGTCGGAGTTTCTATCGAAACTCGGGCTGTCCGAGGGAGCCGTTCCCGTCGCTGCAGGAGGAGAGGGAGCCTCTTCTTTCATCAAGATCCTATCTTATACGCAAGGCAAACGGATTGAGAACGTGAGAATCGGAGGGAAGACATTCACGGGCAGGGAAGTAAGAGAGAGACTCGGGCTGCGCTCCAGCCAGTTCAGCTGGAAGGTGGAGGACGGGAACGTCGTCATTACCACTTACGGATATGGCCATGGCGTAGGCATGAGCCAGTATGGGGCCGAAGGAATGGCACGGGAAGGGCGTACCGCCGAAGAGATATTGGCCCACTACTATACGGGCATTTCTTTTGATAAAACTTCAAATCTTCTGTCTTCAAAAAAATAATAGTCAAATACGTATAAAAGAGTTGGCCCCGGTAACAATGGTTACTGAGGTGATAGCCAATGAATGAACAGAACAAAAATACCAAACCCCATGAAGAAGCTCCTAAAACCAATCAGGGAGATCAGGCGCAAGCGCCGGCTTCATGGAAGAAAGTGTTGTCCAAACGGTGGGTGTTCCCGGCAGCATACTTAGCGGCAGCGGCAATTATACTAACCCTCGTGTGGGTCTACCAGGACGCCAGCCAGAAAGAGTTGAAGCCGCTAGAGAACGCGTCGGAGGTTTCCAGCACGGCCACAGGTTCAGAGCTTGATCCAGCAGCCGAAGGTCAGAATAACGAAGCTGTTGAAGTGGTTGCCAATGCCGAGGATATGATCTGGCCGGTAGCCGATGATGCAGCGGTTAACGTCGTGAAGCCTTTCTTTGACGAAAGCGATCCGGAGACGCATCAAGCAGCGATGGTTCAATACAACGATACGTTCAGTCCGAACCTCGGCATTGACCTGGGAACGGAAGACGATCAGTCCTTCGAAGTCAGAGCTGCGCTCAGCGGAAAAGTAACGCATGTGGAGAACCATCCAATCAACGGTTACGTGGTTGAGATTACCCACCCGGGCGAGCTCAAGACCGTATACCAAAGCTTGACGGATGTAAAGGTTGAACAAGGCGCTGAGGTGAAGCAGGGCGACGCGATCGCCATGGCTGGCCGCAGCGAGTATGAGAAGGACCTGGGCAACCACGTACACTTTGAAGTGTATGAGAACGGGAACCTGGTGAACCCTTCGAAGCTGCTTCCGCAGCGCTAAGCTTGTCCTTGCATCCATAACGAAATGCGCCCACCGCGCACATGATTCAGGCAGGAACATTTGGTTCCTGCCTTTTTTCTTTGCTCATTTGCAGACGAAGCTGAAAACCCTTCCCCCGCCTTGGTTTTTCGCGTTGTGGTCCAAGCCCTGACCCGGCATGTCCGGAAAATAAATGGGCCCGGGCAAGCTTGTCAGCCCGTGAAACCGCGAATATCCCGTCATGCCCCTCATATAATGTACCAAACTATCCACACAGTAGGGAGGCGGGAGCGTGCACGATTACATCAAAGAGCGGACCATTAAGATCGGACGCTGTATCGTGGAAACGAGGCATACGGTTCGAACAATTGCCAAAGAGTTTGGCGTGTCGAAGAGCACGGTGCATAAGGATCTAACCGAACGTCTGCCGGAGATTAACCCGGACCTGGCGGATCAGGTAAAGCACATTCTCGAGTACCACAAGTCCATCCGTCATTTGCGAGGCGGAGAAGCGACCAAGATCAAGTACAAAAAAACCGGCAGCAACCGTGAGCCGGTAGCTACGGCAAAATCCTGAGTTTTTTAGGGCTCAGGTCGCTAGATTGTCGTTGAATCCCTCCCCTAAAGTATGATATGTTAAAAGCTGGTATAGGATCGAATTATGGGACCTGATTTGCCGAAGATCATCATGAAATGCAGGATTTTGTCGAGAATCGGAAACCGGCGCAGTGTACACAGACTCTTTACCATAAAATAATTACTTTGGGGGCTTTTCATGATGTTGAGCAAGGATATTGGAATCGATCTCGGGACAGCAAACGTGCTTATTCACGTAAAAGGGAAGGGGGTAGTGCTTGACGAACCTTCCGTAGTCACTATTGAGGCCGACACCAAACGAGTCCTTGCCGTAGGAGAAGAGGCGCGGCGTATGGTCGGGCGAACTCCTGGCAACATTACGGCGATCCGCCCGCTGAGGGACGGGGTCATCGCCGATTTCGAAATTACAGAAGCCATGCTGAAGTACTTTATTGATCGCGTAGGCGGACGCAGCTGGTACAGCCGGCCCCGCATTCTGATCTGCGCACCGACGAACATTACCTCGGTGGAGCAGAAGTCGATTCGGGAGGCAGCTGAGCGCAGCGGTGCCCGGGATGTTTTCCTCGAAGAGGAGCCGAAGGCGGCAGCAATCGGAGCAGGCATGGACATTTATCAGCCAAGCGGTAACATGGTCGTGGATATCGGGGGCGGCACGACAGACGTAGCCGTCCTGTCCATGGGCGATGTCGTCACCGCCTCTTCGATTAAAATCGCAGGGGACAAGTTCGACGAAGCGATCACGAAGTACATCAAGCATAAATATAAATTGTTGATCGGGGAACGGACAGCAGAGGATCTGAAAATTGTGATCGGCACGGTTCGCCCGGGCGGGCGCCAGGCGGAGATGGATATCCGGGGCCGGGACATGGTTTCGGGCCTGCCGCTGACGGTGACGGTTTCCTCGTCAGAGGTGCAGGAAGCGCTGTGGGACCCGGTGTCCTCCATTGTACAAGCAGCCAAGTCGGTGCTGGAACGCACGCCGCCGGAGCTGTCGGCGGATATTATTGACCGCGGTGTCATTCTGACAGGCGGAGGCGCGATGCTTCACGGCCTGGACGAGCTCTTGACCGATGAGCTGCGGGTACCGGTCCTCATTGCAGAGGATCCGATGCACTGTGTGGTAAAGGGTACGGGAATTATGCTTGATAATTTGGACAAGGTCGTTAAGAAAAACTTCTAACCTTCCGATATATAAAGTAATCATTCATCAATATGCATCGTTGATATGGACCTTGAATTTGGAAGGGAGTGCCTCCATGATAAGAGGATTGTATAATGCAGCTTCCGGGATGATCGCCCAGGAGCGCAGGCACGATACGGTAACCCAAAATATCGCCAACATCAATACGAACGGATATAAGCAGGTGAACAGCGTTCAGCGCACCTTTCCGGAGATGCTGATCTCCATGATCGGGGGGAACGCTCAGAATCCGAACCGTCAGGTGGGAAGAATGAGCACCGGCGTTTTTGCCGAAGAGAGCATCTCGATGCATCTTCAAGGAGCGCTTCGGGAGACCGGGAAGACCACGGATCTCGCGCTGGTCACCAGCCTCGAATTGTTGAATCCGGCAACCGGCGAGAATTATCCTTTTGACGCTTCGGGCAAATACGTGAATGAGAATGGCGATGTGGTCTACCGTCCGGAAGGATTTTTCACGGTACAGAACGCAAACGGTGATGTTTTATACACAAGAGATGGCAGCTTCCGCGTCAGTCCGGAAGGAAATCTGATCACCTCCGGCGGTTATCAGGTGCTGGATAACAATAACAACCCGATTGTGTTGACAGGCCCGGTCTCGAACCTTAAAGTGAATGAACAAGGACAAATCGTGGACGCGGACGGAAATGTGGATGCAACGATCGGAATCAGCGTTGTGCAGCAGCCGCATCAGCTAATCCGGGAGGGTGAAGGCGTATTCCGCTTGAGAGACCAGAATGGCAGCGAAGTTCGCTGGCTCGCCGCCGAGGACAATGCGGTGATCCGCCAAGGGTATATTGAGGCTTCGAATGTGGATCCGGCACAAGCGATGGTAGATTTGATGGCCGCTTTGCGTGCTTATGAAACGAACCAGAAGGTGGTTCAATTTTATGATAAGTCACTTGAGAAAGCGGTCAACGAAATCGGCAGAGTCTGATCATCTCGTTTGAAATATAGCGGAGCTGCATAATTGCAGCTTTCATTGAAGTAAGCTAACAGGAGGTTAGTGATGAACAACTCCATGATCAGTGCCATGGTCTCCCTGAACACCCTCCAGCAGCGTCTGGATGTGATCGCGGACAATTTGGCCAATCAGAATACAGTCGGCTATAAGAAGAAGGAAGCGTCCTTCGAGGATGTTCTGACCCAGGTTCAGCGGCATCATCAGGATTTCAGCAGACCGGGCCGGGCGACGCCGCCGGGCTTCACGCTCGGGTATGGCATGAAGCTGTCTTCAATCACCCAGAGCATGGAGCAAGGCCAGCTTCTGGAGACGGGCTATCCGCTCGATCTGGCGATCCAGGGCAACGCGATGTTTGTCGTGCGAAGCGGAGGCGAACTGCGTTATACCCGTGATGGCAGCTTTAACCTGGTGCCTGATCCAACCGCCGATGGCAATCTGCTGCTTGTGGATGCCAAGGGCAATCCGGTGCTGAACACCAACAATGCTACAATCTCCATTCCGGATAACGGCAAGGTAGCGGTGGATGAAGAGGGACGGATCCTTGTTGAAACGGCTGCCGGCCGGACGGAGGCTGGCCAGCTTCGCTTGGTCGAGCTGCAGCGGCAGGATGGTCTGGTGCCGATGGAGGACAATCTGTATATGATCGGCAATGGCCTGGCGGAAGGGGATGTGTTCGATCTGGCACCGCCTGCGGATGGCATGCGCCGTTCCACGGTGTCTTCCGGGTTTCTTGAACAGTCCAACGTCAATATGGCGGATGAGATGACCCGCATGATGGAAGTGCAGCGGGCATATCAACTGACCGCACGCGCGCTATCGTCCAGCGATACGATGATGAACCTTGCCAACACAATGCGAGGGTAGGTGGGCTTCCCATGAGTGAATCGAAGGAGAATAACCGCCCGAGAACATCCGGGTGGAAAATCACGCTTCGGATTATGGTGCCGGTGCTGATGGTGCTGGCCTTGTTCGGAGGGATGACCTTCGGCTATGTTGTTTTAGGCAAGCAGGAGCTCAGCGAGGTTTTTGAATGGAGCACGTGGCGGCATGTGTATGATCTGATCTTCGCGCCGTAACGGAGGTGAAGAGATGTGGAGCCTGTCCGGATCCCCGGATGGATTCCAGTGGACACGCCGCATATGGTAACCTTATGGCAATTTACAGAAACTCCCCTTTAAGGGAGTTTTCTTTTTTTTCGGTTAAACGGTATAATGGGATGGGACTTAGCATTCTTTCGGGTGAGGATGAGTGCGCGGTAAAAGGGCCTTCCCCATGAACAATAATGTCGAAGGAGAAAGCCCCTTATCTTAACCTTCACGTCTGCAGTCATGAAGGATATTACTCATTTTTTCCGTAAACCTGTGAATTTATGCAAGGCTCTTTTATTCTGTCGAAATTCGAGATTTTTGATAGCCCGAGACGTTCCTGTGAGCTGCTTTTGACAACCTATTCGGATCAGGCAGGAAACGATATTTTTTTCAAACGCCCTCGCTGGCGGGTAAGTACATAAGGTGGATTTTGCAAAAGTCCAGGTGTGATGTTTTGCATCTTCCTGAAGGAGGAAATACCGTGTTGAACATTAAACAAATTCAAGAGATTATTCCGCATCGCCCTCCATTTTTGCTGGTGGACAAAATTGTGGAGATCGAGGATGGCAAACGCGCCGTCGGGATTAAAAACGTAACGATTAACGAGCCTTTTTTTGTCGGACATTTTCCTGAGTATGCCGTTATGCCGGGTGTGCTGATCGTTGAGGCACTGGCTCAGGTCGGTGCTGTAGCGATTCTGAACGTAGAGAGCAACCGGGGCAAGCTGGGCTTTCTTGCGGGGGTGGACGGCTTCCGTTTCCGTGGACAAGTTGTTCCTGGAGACACGCTTCGCCTGGAAGTTGAAATAGTTCGTCTTAAAGGTATGATCGGAAAAGGAAAAGCGACGGCTACCGTAGACGGCCGCGTGGTTGCCGAAGGCGAGATTATGTTCGCGCTGGCGGATAAGGAGTAATTCCATCATCACTCTTGTTGGTCGAAGGAGGAGACTTTGTTCATGACAATGATAAGTCCAAAATCAATGGAAACGGTTCAGCGCTGGCTGAACGACCCCTACGTAGATGAGGAGACCAAGAGCGAGCTTCGCGCATTGGAGAATGATCAGGCAGAGCTAGAGGACCGCTTTTATCGCGATCTGGAATTTGGTACAGGCGGACTGCGTGGCGTCATTGGTGCAGGAAGCAATCGAATCAACAAGTATACGGTAGGACGAGCCACGCAAGGCTTGGCCGAATACATTAAAGCAATTCACGGGGATGCGGATGGCAAGCCTTCTGTCGTGATCGCGCATGACTCCCGCCACTTCTCGCCGGAATTTGCGCTGGAAGCGGCGCTCGTATTGGCGGGCAACGGCATTGTAGCGAAGCTGTACCCTTCCCTTCGTTCCACGCCGCAGCTGTCCTTCAGCGTTCGTCATCTGGGGGCGACCGGAGGCATTGTCATTACGGCAAGCCATAATCCGCCGGAGTACAATGGATACAAGGTGTACAACAGCGAAGGCGGGCAGCTGGTGCCCCATGAGGCGGAGAGGGTAATCGCTCTGATCCAGCAGGTGGACTCCTTTGCAGCCATTCGGCGATTGTCGAGGGAGGAAGCCGAGGCGCAGGGCCTGTTGGTATGGCTCGGCGAAGCGGAGGATCGGGCGTTTATTGATACGGTGGCCAGCGTTAGCGTCAATCGGGAGCTGATTGCCTCCAAGCTGGCAGACGATTTCACAATCGTGTTCACCCCGCTGCACGGGACAGGCAATATGCCGGTGCGGCAGGTGCTGGAGACGATCGGATTCAAGCATGTGCATGTGGTGAAGGAGCAGGAGCAGCCGGATGGCGGATTTCCGACTGTGAAGTCCCCGAACCCGGAGGAGCGCGAAGCCTTCACGCTGGCCATGAAGGTTGGCGAGGAGATTCAGGCCGACATTCTGATCGGAACGGACCCGGACGCTGACCGGATGGGAGCGGTCGTGAAGAATGGCAAAGGGGAGTACGTCGTTCTGACTGGCAATCAATCCGGAGCGATTATGATTCACTATCTGCTGAGTCAGTTGAAGGAAACGGGTAAGCTGCCTCATAACGGCGCCGTCATCAAAACGATTGTGACCAGCGAGATGGGGGCGGCGATTGCCGAGCATTACGGGGCAACCATCTTCAATACGCTAACCGGATTTAAATATATCGGGGAGAAAATGACACAGTTCGAGCAGACCGGCGATTATACGTACTTGTTCGGGTATGAGGAGAGCTACGGCTACCTGGCTGGCAACTACGCCCGTGATAAGGATGCAGTGCTTGCATCCATGCTGATCTGTGAAGCGGCAGCTTACTACAAGGCTCAGGGCAAGACCTTGTATGATGTGCTGCAGGAGCTGTACGAGCAGTTCGGATTTTTCCTTGAAAGTCTGGAGTCGCGCACGCTGAAGGGTAAGGATGGTCTCGCACAGATTCAGGCCAAAATGGCGGACTGGCGCAGTCAGCCGCCACAGCAGGTGGCTGGGCTTGCGGTCGAGAAGGTGCTTGATTATTCACAAGGGCTGGACGGGCTGCCGAAAGAAAATGTGCTGAAATATATGCTGGAGGACGGATCATGGTTCTGCCTCAGACCTTCCGGCACGGAGCCGAAGATCAAAGTATACTTTGCCGTCCGCGGAGCATCGCTGGAGGATGCCGAGCGTAAGATCGAGTCGCTGCGGGACGAGGTTATGGCCCGGGTCGACGGTTAATGGAATGAAATGATCATCAGTGAATGAGAACGATGGGACTTCCTTGCTGAACATTGCGGAAGCGATGAGGCGAGGGGTCCCTGTGGTTCGATGAGGAGGTACTTTAGTGGTTCAGAAATGGAAACGCTGGAACACGGCAGCCCGGAAGTGGCTGTGGATTCTGGTTGTTCTTGGCGTGGCAGCTGCCCTGCCGGTTGGATATGACCGACTGCAGACAGAAACAACATCCAAAAATGTAGAATTGGTGTTTAATTATCGCGATTTGGTTGACATATCTGCGTATCAGGCTCATCCGCAAGATTTCATCAGTGAACAACTGGATCGTCTTCAAGCTGCAGGTGTCACAAGCATGGCGCTGTTTGAGAGCACGCTGGACGAGCTTGTGAAGTCCCGCCGGGTGGTGCTGTACGATTCACAGCAGGTTGCCGATCTTACCGGGAACGTAATTTCCCCCAACGAGAATTTTACTTATGTAACCTTCACGAATGAGGATCAGGCACTCCGGATTCGCCCCATCATTGAACAGACGTTCATGATGCTCGATATTCCGGTCCGCAGCTGGGAGTATAACGGCAGTGAAGGGTTGGTGATTGAGACCCCTCGGGCGAATGCCATCATCAAACCGTTGTCACCGGATCCTATTGCCTTTGAGATGCTCCGAGACCGTGGTTTTCAGATTGTGCCTCGTTTAACGGACAGCCTGCCGTACAATCAAGAGCACACGGAAAATCTGATCGCTTATTTTGCTGAAAACGGGGTGAAGCGGATCCTTTTTGATGGTGAAGCCGTCAAGGGATTTAATGATGAGGCCGAGCAGGAGAGTATGACAGCTTTTGCTGAATTGCTTAATAAGTATGATATCGGTCTAGTTGCTATTGAAAATATCCGGAATCAGCAGAAAGGGTTCGCAAAGCTGGCCTACCTTACGGATTATAACGTTACCCGCGTTTATTCACTTAGCGCGCGGGATGCGAACCTGGATGTGGACGTAATCAGTGATCGTTTTGCCCTTGCGTCCAAGGATCGCAACATCCGGATGTTCTATCTCAATGCGGAGCCAAGCCGGGATATGACGAAAGCTTCGATCACCCATCCGTTGGATAATCTGATCGAGAGCTTGACCGAACCGGGACATGCGATCAAGAAGATAGAGGATAACGGCTTTACGATTGGGCCGGCTGAAGCATTTAAGGTGACGGACTCTTCCCTTCAACGTTATTTCAAAATGGTCGTTGTTGTCGGAGCCGTTGCGCTGATCGCGCTGATGATTTCCTTCTACATTCCGTTTCTAACGATAGCGGCCTTCTTGTTCGGTATGGTGGGCAGCGCGGGCTTGTATGTGTTGAACGCCTCCTTGATGGAGCAGGCGTTAGCGCTCTTCACGGCGATTAGCGCACCGACGTTGGCTGTTATTCTGGCGATCCGCAAGGTCGATCATAGCCGCAAACAAGTGCAGAATATGAAGACAGGCCAAAGATTGTCGAATGCCATTGTTCTGATGCTTACAACAACCGTTCTGACGTTGATTGCAGTGCCGCTTGTTGTCGCACTTTTGAACAATGTCACGTACATGCTCGTATTGGATCAGTTCCGTGGTGTCAGCTTGCTTGCTGCTGCGCCGATCGCACTGATTGCCTTGTATGTTGTGCTGTATCGCGGAAGCTCGGCGGGCTCCACCTTTGCAGCGATTCGTAAACTGCTCCAAACGCCGATTACGCTGGTATGGATCATTGGAGCAGGTGTCGTGGGCATTGTGGGCATGTATTACTTGAGCAGAACCGGTAATGCTGGCACGGTGTCGTCCATTGAGATGGCGTTCCGTTCCTTCCTCGAGAATACGTTCGGGGTACGCCCGCGCAATAAGGAGTTCCTGCTGGCTCATCCTCTGATGGTGCTTGGGTTGTTCCTGTCGTTTAAGTACCGCTACGGGGTGTACTTGCTCATCATCGGTGTGATGGGGCAGCTGTCGATGGTCGGAACCTTTACGCATATTCATACGCCGCTGGATATTTCGGCGATCCGGGTCGTTCTCGGGCTTGTGCTGGGTCTTCTGATCGGATTGATTGCCGTAGGGGTATGGCAGGTCGCAGAAAGGATATGGAAACAATGGTCTCCACAATTAAAACGATAGTCATATCCGGATATTACGGATTCAAGAACAGCGGGGATGAAGCCGTGCTCAAGTCGATCCTCACCGCGCTGGAGCAAGAGGGACAGGCTGCGGGCATACAGGTGCAGCCCGTGGTCCTGTCCATCGATCCGGAATGGACGGAGCGGACCTATGGTGTGAAGTCTGTGCACCGGATGAAGCTGGGTGAAGTGCGCCGGGCGATTAAGGAAAGCGACGGATTGATCAGTGGCGGGGGCAGTCTGCTGCAGGATGCCACCAGTCCGAAAACGATTCCCTACTATCTTGGCATCTTGAAGCTGGCCCAATGGGCAAACAAGCCGACCTTCATCTATGCCCAGGGCGTCGGTCCGGTGAACCGGGGCTTGTTCCATCCGATGATCCGGTCCGTGTTTCGCAAATGTTCGTATATCTCGGTTCGGGATGTGCAGTCAGCCGAACTGCTTCAGTCGTTCGGGATTGATCAAGCCAGCATACAGGTAGTACCAGACCCGGTCATGGGGCTTCCGCTTCCAGAAGAAATCGGGGCAGGGGTAGATACAGGGGCACCAGGTACTTCAGTTGAAGCTGCCGAGCGCAGTGTATCCGAGGCGCCGCCTGTAGATAGCGAGGTTCAAGATCGCAGTCCTGTGCCTGTTGTCGGGATATCAGTCCGGTACTGGAACCCGGAGAAACGCGAGCTGGCAGCGATCGCCGAAGCTCTTCGGGAGATCAGCTCCGACCGTGCAGTGCATTTTCGGTTTCTGCCTTTTCATCAGCCTGATGATTTGCAGGCTTCGCGGTATATTGAGCAGCTGATGGGGGATATTACGCGCGATGGATCCCGAATCAGCTACTATCTTGAGGAGAAGCAGGCTCAAGATATGCTGCGCGAGGTGGGCAGCTGTGACGTGGTGCTGGGCATGAGGCTGCACAGCTTGATCTATGCAGCGAACCGAAAGGTGCCATTGATCGGCATTTCGTATGACCCGAAGATCAATCACTTTTTGAACAGATTAGACAGTGAGCCGGCCGGCAGCAGTGATTCGCTGGATCCGGCCGTATTGAAGGATCGGTTGTTGAAGCTGCTGGATGATGCTGAATCCTGGAAGGCCGAACACGAGGAGCAGATTGCCGTGCTGAAGCGGGAGGCGGCTTTGCCTGCACGCCGTATTGTTGAATATTTACGCCACAGAGGATGATGAACATGAATGAAACCACTCAAATTCCGACCGTATCGGTTTTTGGAGTCCCTTTTTCCAAACTGGATATGAAGGAAACGGTGAAATACTTGACGGAGGCGGTGCAGTCGGGACAGCCGCATCAGGTGATTACGGCAAATCCGATTATGGTGATGACGGCCCTTGATCGTCCGGAGTACAAGCAGATGATGAAAAGTGCGGAATTGATCGTTCCGGACGGGACGGGGATTGTCTGGGCTGCGGGGGTCGGCGGCGATCCGCTCGACGGGCGTGTAACCGGCTTCGATCTTTTACATGAATTGTTCAAGGCAGGGGAAACCTATAGATGGAGATTTTATCTGCTGGGTACGACGACCGAAGTGATTCAGGAAGCTGCCAAGCGGTTACAAATGCAGTATCCGGCTGCAGTGATTTGCGGCTATCGGGACGGATTTTTTGGAGCGGACGAGGATGTGGCTGTCATTGAAGATATTCGGGCTGCCCAGCCGGATATTTTGTTTGTCGCCCGTGGTGCGGACAATCAGGAGCCGTGGATCGCTCAGCATAAGGAAGCGCTTGGTGTTCCGGTCATGATGGGTGTTGGCGGTTCCTTCGATATCATTTCCGGCAAGCTGAAGCGGGCGCCGAAGGTGTTCCAGAAGCTGAGATTGGAATGGTTTTATCGTCTGCTCAGGGAGCCAAGCCGGTATAAGCGAATGCTTGCGCTGCCGAAATTCGCCCTGAAAGTGCTCCGTGAGAAAGAGAATGTGACAAAACCAGGCTATTAAGTATGATTTTGCACGTTTAGTCCGGTTAATCGCCGGATATTGGCATTGGATTTCGTCCTTGAAGGGAGTATAATTCAACCGGTAGACAATATTGGGGGTCGAATGATTACATGTTAACGCTATACATCGTCGGGTTTGTTGTGTCGCTCCTGCTGGCGCTGCTCCTGACTCCTTTCGTCAAGAAGCTTGCGGTGCGTATTGGGGCTGTTGACGTGCCAAACGCCCGAAAAGTGCATACAAGAATCATGCCCCGGCTTGGCGGGCTTGGCATATATCTGGCTTTTGTGCTCGGACTGATTGCCGTGCTTCCGTTTTTTCCTGAGACGCTCTCGGCGCGTGATGCCAATTTTATGAAGGCATTTCTGATCGGTGGTTCGATGATCGTGTTGATCGGAGCGCTGGATGATCGCTTTGAGCTGTCGGCCAAAGTCAAGTTTCTGGCTCAAATCGCCGCAGCTTGCGTCGTTGTGTTTGGTTTTAATATTACGGTGGATTTTGTTAATATTCCGTTTCAGGATCGCTACTCCTCGCTGGAGAGCTGGGTGTCGATTCCGCTTACGATATTCTGGATTGTCGGCGTGACCAACGCCATCAATTTGATTGATGGGCTGGATGGTCTGGCTGCCGGGGTGTCGGGAATTGCCATCGGGACGATCCTGGTCATGGCTTTCTTGATGGGCAATACAACGGTGGCGTTGCTGTGCCTCTTACTGCTGGGCAGCATTATCGGGTTCCTGTACTTTAATTTCCATCCGGCTAAAATTTTCATGGGTGATACAGGCTCGCTGTTCCTTGGATTCAGTCTGGCTATGCTGTCACTGCTTGGCTTCAAGCAGATTGCCATCGTATCGTTCATTACTCCGCTGATCATTATCGGTGTGCCGCTGTCGGATACCTTCTTTGCTATCATTAGAAGAAAGATCCAGAAGAAGCCGATCTTCTCGCCGGACAAGGGACATTTGCATCACTGCCTGCGTGAGCTTGGCTTCAGCCACCGCCAGACGGTGCTGATCATATATGTTATTGCTGCGTTCTTCGGTGTGCTGGCTGTGATTCAGTCTTCAGCCGCCATGTACGAAGCCAACTGGGTAACGTTTGTTGTTATCTGTATTATGATGTGCTTCATGCAGATTGGGGCTGAAGTGATAGGACTTGTCAGCAAGACCAAGCGGCCGATCCTAAGTTTGATCAATCGGCTGCGGATGAAGGCGAATACGGAAAGCCGTTCGAAATAATTTCTATTTTTTTACTGAATAAACCAATTTATTTGGACCTCACCTTTTTTTGGTGGGGTTTTTTTGATATATTCTAAAAATTTGGATATCTGTAACCGATACATATGGAAGATACCTTCGAAACTAAATGCAAGGGAGAGATTAATCAGAGATGAAGCGAGCGAAACGTATCATGGTCTGGTTGATGCTGACGACCATGCTGGTCACGCTGGTCCCGGCGGGAATCATCAAGCCTGTCCAGGCGGCATCTGCAGCAACCTACTTTATTCCGGATATTGTTGAGATCAGAAATACGGCTTTGTTAACGACGGAACCGGGGACTTCCCAGATTACGCGGGAAAATGTGTACAGAACCAACAACCCGGCACTGTCCATCACAGGTACGTATTCTCATGTGGCAAGTGATACTCTGTCGGTCAAAATCGAGCGCCTCAGCTCTGAGCCTGTAACCGGGGGCGGTGTAAGATGGGTGACGGACAGCTCGACTGCGATTACAGCGCCTGTAACTGCAGACACAACCTCCACGAACAAGTTCACCGCAAGTAATATGACCTTGTTCTCAGGGTTTAACAAAATTACATTTTCCGGGATGCAAGGCAGTGTTGAGCGTTCCGATACATTCTATGTATTGTATGACAGAATTCCATATATCGAAGGCCTGCAGCTCATGGGTGGCGCAACACCGGTGAACCTTAATGAAGGTACGCGCGTGGTTGTGACAAACCCGATGGGAACACTTCAAGGTAACGCGAAGAATGCAACGCAGGTCACGGTGTCTTTGAATGGTGGAACAGCGTTTGTTTCGTCTTTATTGGAAGACGGTACCTTCTTCACACCTGCGCTGAACTTTACTCCAGGACTCAATACGATTGATCTCGAAATTAAGAATGCTTCGGATTCGATCCGTGTAAGTCGCGGGGTGTATTTCTTCGATCCGGCTGAGCCTTTCATCGGAATTGATATCGTTCACGGAGGAACTTCTTATCCGTCGATTAATAAAGTGCCTGTTCTGACGAGTCCAGCGACAGACGCTACACTTGAGGTTGAGGCATTGGTTCCATACAGTGCAAATGCTTTTGCCGGGAATGCCACATATAGCCTTGGCGGACAAGCTGCAGTTCCAGTGACGGCGGCGGATGTGATCAGCGAGACGGTCATTCCGGGTCCTGACGGTGTTACGCCTGCTTATCGCCTTGTGAAGTTCAGAACCGGAACGTTTCCAGTAGCTGCTGGAACACAATATTTGAATTTGGCTTTAACCTATGAAACGTTCTCAGCCGCTTACAATATTAGTTACAGATATCTTCCTGGCGAGGTCGTAATCACAGGTATCGATCTCCTTCCAGGCTACAACGGAACGGATAATGTATCGACAGTAACCCGCATTCCGCTGAATAAGTCGGAGACCGAGACCGCTGATTTTTACATTGTGGTCAAAGCGGATAAAGCGCCAACGACGACTGTAGAAGCTAAGTATTTGCCGATAAGCGCAAATGCTGTCAATATTACTCGCGTGAATCCACAGCCAGCAGGGCTTGGAGCCAATGAGGAAGTATACAGAATTACGGGCTTCTCTAACGGTCAGCATATGATTGGCTTCAACTACCAGGGCTCGACCTCAGTGTACAACGCTGAAATTTCTTATGTTTCGAAGAACTACATTTATGTAGCGAATTTGCATGATGGTCAGACCTATTCGTTTGATTCTCGTTCGACACATACCCTTAATGTAGAAGGGGAGTACATCGGGTTTGAGAATATTAACAGCCCTTATTTCAACGCCCAAGTGTTCGTGAACGGAATTAACGGTGATCCGAACCCAGCCAATCCGGGTCAATGGCTGACGATTAATGGAGGCAGAGCGACCTTCAATTTAAACTTTACAATTGATGCCGCTGGCCCACTTGTTTACGGGGAAAACCGCATTGTATTTACCGGTACGGCTACGGATGCTGCAGGAAACGCGCGGGAAATCCGTAAAGAGCTCAGAATTTATATCATTGATACGAATATTTCCAAGATTACAAACTTCATGCCTACCTTGGCAGTTCAGGGCAGAGAGCCATTTGATAATCAGGACCCAAGCACATACCCTGATGACAAAATGAACCGCATCTTTAATGTTTCACCTGAGTTTGTGTGGAACAACGAGCGATATGTAACCAGCGAGCAACGATATGACCTGGTGATTCGCGGTAACGGCGCTTCCAAACTCAATGTCTATTTTGGATCACAGCCATTCTTCTCACGAGATATTAGAGATAGAGGCAACTTTGATCATATTCCGTCCTCCGTGTTTACATATAACGGAAGAGACTACACTTACAGCTTTGCAGGGAATGAATCGGACTTCATCCTGCGGATTCAAGATATTCCGTTTGAAGAGCCAGGAAGTCATGTATACAGTCTGGAGCTTATAAACGGTACAGGTGCACGTGCCACACAGCGCCTTGAAATTGTACGCGAGGTATTGCCTTATCGTATTCTTTCGCCTCAACCTACCGTTGGCGAGGAAATTGTCGTAAACAAAAACTTTGTACGGTTTGACATCGAGGCCGAAGGGGCCACCGAGGTTCTGATTGGCAAGGAACGCGCGATTAAGCGTGAAGATATGGATAATCGTTTTGTGTACGACTACGTTGGGCTGAAGCCAAACAGATCGAACAAAATTGATATCCAGGTTGTCCGTCCTGGTGGAACCATCAAAGAGTCTATCTATGTGTATTACACCGGAACGGTGACGGTCGACAGCCAGTTCATGGCGGAGAAGGTAGCTAACAAGTATACTGCGTTCAACAAAAAACTGGAGCTTTCGTTCCCGAAAGGCACCATTCTGCAATCTGCAAGCACATCCGGTAATGGGATTACAAAGTTCTATCCGGACAACAAAATCCTCTTCGGAATCGCGGATCCGCGGGACGGGGTTGTGGAGCGGCGTAACGATTATGGAAACATCATCAATGTAACGCCGGATGATCGTACTTCAGGCGGAGCTGGCATGATCCGTATTCCGGAATACCTGGTGCAGCGCTTTAACTCGACGGCAGATACGAACAACTTCACACTCGCATCAGATATTTACTGGATTCATGGCGGGATCGGCGAGCAGAATGATCGTGGGCAGATCGGCTATAAGCCAAGCACGAACGGACTGTCTCCTTACTCGCTCGAAGGTAACTTTACCGAGTTTACACCAGATCGTAAGATCGTTCCTTCCCAGCGCGGCACCCTGAAGCTGTCCTTCAACAGCAACATTGTGGATGAAGCCGGAACGACAGTATCGGTATTCCGTTATGCGGATAATGGCCGGTGGGTAAATATCGGCGGGGAAGTCGACATGAAGAACAACACGATCACCGTGCCTTTTGACGAGTTTGGCTACTATAAAGTAATGAAGATGCGCCTTGGATTTAGCGATATTACGAACCATCCGTGGGCGAGAAACATTTTGAATGCTCTATATGCGAAAGGAATCATGAACAACCTCCGCTTCGGTGAATTCGGTGCGGATGACCAGACAACTCGCGGCGAATTTGCGATGCTGCTGGTGAAGGGGCTGAATCTGCCGCTGAATTACGACAATCAGCCAACCTTTGTGGACATTCAGCCGGGAACCGGCACGACAACCTGGGATTATGCCCATATAGAAACAGCAGCAAGAGCAGGTATTATTCAGGGACTGGGCGACGGCTTCTTCGGCCCGACTCAGCGTGTTACACGGGAACAGGCAGCTGTGATGATCGCCCGCGCGCTGGATCTGAAGATGGCAGCCAATGACAGCAAGCTGGAGCAGTCACTGTCCAAAGCGTTTGCGGATGCTGGCAGAGCTGATTACTATGCGCGTCCGGCCATCCTAGCCGTGTCCAATGCGAAGATTATGCAGGGTAGTCCATTCACAGTACAAGGGCAGAGCAAGCCGCTGTACAACTTCAATCCGAAGGGCAATCTGACCCGTGCGGAGGCAGGGAAAATTGCGGTTGAGCTGTTGAAGAAAAGCACGAAGATTTTCCCTAAAAACTTGAGCTAGTCCATTTTGAAATCTTGCCAAAGCTGCTCCTGAAGCGGAATAATCCGCGGCAGGGGCGGCTTTTTTTTCCGAGGCTGGCCCCGATTACCAGAATCTATTGTTTTGTAATTTATTGTAGAATACGCTACAATAGCGGAAGCACATACTATTTTTAAAGGGTGAAGATGAATTATGAAGCCGATCTTATCGAAAGCGCAGCTCGATTACATGAAGGCCAAAACGAAGTTTGAGGATAAAGCCAAAGTGATGGAGAAGAAGATTGAGCTGGCTCGCGCCGCTCAAAATGAGATATCGCAGGAAGTCATGGAGGAGCTCGTCGTTGAGACAGGTTTTCATGATGCATTTAACGAGTTGACGATGGCAGAGAATGCGCTGATTCAGTGGTCGCATTCCACGATTAAGCATGAGAAAACTTACCGTGATAACAAGGCAGAGATTGAACTGATGTACAGCCGGCTGAATGACGATCCGAAGATGCGGAACCGAATTATCCAGCTTGCTATGAAGATTCGATAGATTTCAACAGAAGGCGCCAAACAGGCGTCTTTTTTTGTTGTCGTTTGGTGGCGGAAGCGTATTGTTACTGGAAATTGCGGTTTCCGAAAAAAAAATTAAAAAAACTTTGCAACTGCCGCAACTTTTTAAGAAACAGAACGTTTAAAGATATAGAACGCGGCGAGCGATCCAGGATTAACCGAAAGAAGAAACTTGTCTATAAATTAGAAAAATGTTCTTTACGGTTATAGGGACTCGTTGTATAATACCTAGGTAGGATTCTATTCTAGTTATGAAGTGTTCTCTCGTTAACAGGATTCTGTGATATCATCACAGACATCATTATTGATTACTGCTCAACTCGGGAAAGGAGGTGCACGGCTATGAGTGATAAGAGCTACCAAATTAAAGAAAACAATCAAGTGATGATTCAAGGAGGAGAAAAAAAGGTTATGAAGAAAATTTTATCCGTGGCACTGTCTACAGCAATGGCATTCTCCATGTTTGCTTCTGTTGCATTCGGTGACGACGCACTGACTTCTCAACAAAAGTTTGACATTCTTAAAGAAGAAGGCATCTTCACTGGTTATCCAGATGGAACTGCTGGTCTGGACAAGGAAATGACTCGCGGCGAGTTCGCCAAAGTCCTGGTTGAACTGCTTGGTCTTGAGCCAATTCAAAACAAAGCTTCCTTCAATGACAAAAACTACGCTGCTGGTAAATGGCCGGCTCCATACGTAGAGGCAGTATACGCTGCTGGTATCATGGAAGGTAAGAACACAACGAAAATGATTTTCGACTTCAACGGTAACATCACCGTTCAAGAAATGGCGAAAGTCCTCGTTACTGTTCAAAACCTGGAAATTCCATCCGAGACAAACAACAACGCATCCAACTGGGCTAAAGGTTATGTTCAAGCAGCAATCAATGCTGGTCTGATCAACAGCAGCGTGAACCCACTGGCTAACGCTAACAGAACTCAGCTGGTTGAAGTTGCTTACGCAATCTACCTGGCTCAAAACAAACCAAAAGTTGCTTCTTATGACGTTCAAGAAGACGGTAAAGTGGTTGAGTTCACCCTCGCTAACAGCGAAAAAGTGAAAGTAACCCTTGAAACTCCTCTGAAAGCAAACGTTGCAACTGAGGTTAAATTTACTTACAACAACTACGAGTACACTGAAAGTGTAACTTGGGTAGTAACTGCTGCTACTAAGATCGAAGGCGTATCTGCAACTAACTACAAAGAACTCACTGTTAACTTTGACGGTGAAGTAGATACTGCTACTGCAGAGAACGAAGATAACTACAAAGTAACTGGTGTTACTTTCGAATCTGCAAAATTGTCCGATGACAAGCGCAGCGTAACATTGCTTGTTGCAGAAAATTCTGCAAACAACTTGCCTCAACAAAAAGACGCTAAACTGGAAATTAACAATGTTAAGAACTCTGATGGTTCCAGAACGTTCAAAGAGACAATTACATTCAGAGCGGTTGACACTCAACTTCCAGAAGTGACTGAGGTTGTTGGTCTGGGAACTAAGGCATTCAAGGTTGTATTCTCTGAGCCTGTTCAAGCTAACACTGCAGCGAACATTTCTAACTACAAAATCGATGGAAAAGCAATTTCCGGCTGGGTGAAATTCACTTATCCTAATGTTGCTTTCATTACAACAGACATCGCCGTAGGCGAGCACACACTGAGCGTTCAAGGTGTAACAGACTTTGCTAACTTCCAAGTGAAGCCAGTTGACGTTCAGTTCAATGTTGCTGAAGATACTACAGCTCCTGAGGTTGTTTCCGTTAAAACTAAGGATCTGACAAAAGTTGAAGTTGAATTCAACGAATCCGTTAAATCCGTTGACAAAGTGTATCACACTTCTTCCAGTAGAACTGCTGACAAAGTCGAAATCAAAGACAATGTTGTAGTTCTGGAATTCAACGGCGACAAAAAACTTAGCCTGGGCGAGAATACAATCTATCTCCAAGGCGTAAAAGACTACAGCGACAACTCCGCTAATCGCGAAGCTAAAGTAACTCCAGTACTGGATACTACTCGTCCTGTTGTGAATGATGTCAAGGTAGAAGTTGAAGATAATGCTACTGTTATGACTGTAGAATTCTCTAAAGACGTAAACCTGGATGACATCCAAAAACGTGACAACTTCGTTCTGAAAAACTCTAAAGGTGAAGTTGTGACTGATAAAGGCTTTAATAGCGGTAAACCTGTAAATGCTCCTGCTTATGTAGTTAAGGATGCTAAAACTTACAAAAACCGTGTTGAAATTAGGTCCATTGGCAAACTTCCAGCTGGTACGTACACTCTCGAAGTAGCAAACATTCGTGATACTGCTACCATCGGGAACACAATGCTGCCACAAACTTTGACAGTTGAAGTTACCAACTCCGAGACTCTGCAAGTTGTTAGAGCTTGGGTAGACACAACTTCCAGCAACGATGATCTGTACATCGATGTCCAATTCAACAGAGCTGTAGCGGTTGATGGAAATGGAACAGCACTTGACATTAACAAATATAGCTATGTAACTGGTAGTGTATACAAAGTATTCCCTACGAAGAATGCTCCACAACCTTCGTTGAGAAATGCTGAAACAGTGCGTATTACACTGCCTAAGAAGGACATTAGTGCCGATGAACTTAAAGGTGCAGAGCTGCGCGTAGTTAACGTTGCTGACCTTAACGGAAACTACCTGACTACTGCTCAGACTCCTATCGCTGATTCTGTAGCAATTCCTGTGAAATCTGCTAAGGCAACTGCTGAAGATAAAGTAACTGTTGAATTCAACGGGAACATTACTTCGGTATTCTCTAGCGACTTCTACTTCGGAACACTGAGAGGAACAGCTGGCGAGCCTAAGTATAACGACGGTGTTACAAAAGTTGAGTTTACTTTGAATGGTAAGTTCAGCGATGTTACAAACTTGCCTCTACTGACAACTGTTGCTAACCCTCAATCCTCTGATAATCTTGGACACAAGATTGCCAAGGTCGATGGTCTGCAAATCACAGACGGAATTGCTCCGAAAGCAATTGAAGCTAGATCGGTTGTTGGCGATGTTTATGTAGATATCGAGTTCAACGAAGAAATCAACGTATACTTTACTCCAGATGCATTTAAAGTTTATGTAAATGGAGGAGAAGTTAAAGTTAAAGGTGCTACTAAAGCTAGTGCCAACGTTGTTCGCGTAGAACTGGAACAACCATTCAACCCAACAATTCCAGGTGCTCAAGTTTCGGTACCAAACAACAAAAACGGTAAATATATCGTCGATCTGGAAGGAAATGCTCCAGACACTGTTTACGAATCCATTAAGTACTAATTATTGTACTTCAGAAAACTGCCCGGACTTGATCCGGGCAGTTTTTTTATTAAAAAATGAAGGAGATAACAGCATGATGACAAAAAGGAAATACTTCGCTGCAATCATTTCTGCCTGTATTTGTATCGGTGCCGGTTCGATTCTCAGTGTAAAGGTAAACAGTGCAAGCACCACCCCAGGCACGACCGACGATCCGGTTGTCACCAAGAGCTATGTGGATCAGCAGATCCAGAAAGCGCTGGGTGGCGGGGCCACCAATCCAACACCGACTCCTTCTACTCCAGAGCAAAACTCAAATGAAGTAAAAAATGTATCGTTGAAACCCGGACAGATCCTGGTTGCTGATGCGGGTACCGAGTTTATTGTACGCTCTGGCCATGCGGTCATCTATACAGAGGATTCGAACGGCGTTGCAGACTTGACAGCGGGTGTTGACCTGTTGAATGGACAAGCTGCTCCTAAAAACCATCTGCTCTCCTTCCCGCGTGATGGGCGCGGCATTCAAGTAAAGCCTGGGCAAACGAGCGGTCTGATCGTCATGGTACGCGGTGGCTACACAGTTAAATAAGATAAAGGCTACTTTTCCGCCAGTCTTAGCTTTGCCATCTGTTGATTCGTTGATCCGTTGTATATTCATTACCCTATCCAAACAGATCTTAATATCTATAATTATTACCAACAGTGACAACGTTTAATACGTGTTGCGGTCATGCTTACAACACATAATACGTCTGTAAACAATTACAGGAGGTGTTGGTCATGGCGCGCAGCAATCGGAATCGACAAGTTGTACCAGAGAGCAGACAGATGCTGAATCAAATGAAATATGAAATTGCAGCAGAATTTGGTTTGCCTGTCGGATATGGTGGTGGCTCAGACGGAGCCGATACGGAATTCGGATCTGAACTAGGGATGATGAGTACAGCAAACAGCCGTCGTCCGGGATGGGGGTATTTAACTTCCCGTGACAACGGATCTGTCGGAGGAGAAATCACCAAACGTCTGGTACGCAATGCTGAACAGTCCCTGTTCGGACAACTGTAAATGATTCATGGATTTATGAACTTATACCTGTATGAAAAGCATATTGAAAAAATATCGAAAACCCTCGAAAACTGCTTGTTTATTGGATTGACAGGGGGTAGCAAATAAGTTAATATGCATGTTGAGGATTGTACATTCAAACCTTTTCCAATCGGGAAAGGTTCATTTTTTGTGTAGGACCTCTTAATATTTCACATACTACTATATGGGAGGTTGATCTCATGTCTTTAACAGGGCGACGTTTATTTACATCCGAGTCCGTAACAGAAGGACATCCGGATAAAATCTGTGACCAGATTTCCGATGCGGTACTCGATGCATTTTTGGCCAACGACCCTTATGCTCGCGTAGCTTGCGAAGTTTCCGTGGCAACTGGTCTAGTGTTGGTAATTGGTGAAATCAGCACCAAATCCGAATATGTGGATATTCCATCCATCGTGAGAAATACTGTGAAGGAAATCGGGTACACCCGTGCAAAATACGGTTTTGATTCCAATACATGTGCTGTGTTAACATCGTTGAACGAGCAATCTGCCGATATTGCACAGGGGGTAAACGCTGCACTGGAAAGCCGTGATCCTTCCCAAGTGGATAAGGAAACCGAAAACATTGGCGCTGGTGACCAGGGCTTGATGTTTGGCTTTGCCACCAATGAAACGCCTGAATATATGCCGCTCCCGATTGCGCTTTCTCACCGGATCGCTCGTCGTTTGTCCGAAGTGCGTAAGGACGGTACTTTGGAGTACCTTCGTCCAGACGGTAAGACCCAAGTGACGATTGAATACGATGGCGACAAGCCTGTACGTGTAGACACCATCGTTGTGTCCACACAGCATTCCGAGGAAGCGACGCTGGAGCAAATCCAGAAGGATATTAAGGAAAAGGTAATTCTTCCTGTTGTACCGGCAGAGCTGCTGGATTCGGAAACGAAGTATTTTATTAACCCAACAGGCCGTTTTGTTATTGGTGGTCCTCAAGGGGATGCCGGCTTGACCGGTCGTAAAATCATCGTGGACACTTACGGTGGATATGCCCGCCATGGCGGTGGAGCTTTCTCTGGCAAGGATCCTACGAAGGTTGACCGTTCTGCGGCATATGCTGCCCGCTACGTAGCTAAGAACCTCGTTGCCGCAGGTTTGGCTGACAAATGTGAAATCCAGCTTGCTTATGCGATCGGCGTTGCGAATCCGGTTTCCATCAGTGTCGACACCTATGGAACAGGAAAAATCAGCGAAGATAAGCTGGTTCAACTCGTACGCGACAATTTCGATCTTCGTCCGGCTGGCATTATCCGCATGCTGGATCTTCGTCGCCCAATTTACAAGCAGACCGCTGCTTATGGACATTTTGGCCGCACGGATCTGGATCTCCCATGGGAGCGTTTGGATAAAGCTGAAGCGCTCAAGGAGCAGGCAGCAGCGCTCTAAACCGATGCGTGGGTTAGGGGCAGTAGATCTGAAACCTGTGAACGTTACAATTTAGACATCATAAAGGGCCGGTATCCGTTATAGGGTATCGGCTTTTTGGTATTTAATATTTGGAAATACAGGAAATTGAACTTGTACTTTGCCCTATTTTTTTATATATAAATACTAGAACAGGAATTATCCCCCTGCTAGACCAGGAACCCCCGCTTTGATACCGCAAAAGGTTGAGTTAAAATACGCGCATGCAATTTTTTATAACAAAATCGTAACTTTTCCGCTAAAACGAAGTCTATTAAATATAGACTTTATTTGTTCGGGCAGTGGTTCTGAACAAGAGATGGGAGAGTTACAAGAACATGAGAGGTCAGGAAAACGCGTTACGCAATGCGGGGAAAAAATGGGCTATTATTACGCTTGCAGGTGTCATTTTTATAACTCCTGTTCTGGGAAGCGGAGTACCGATCATCGAAAGATTGGCCCCCGTGTCGGTCGCTCATGCGGCGGCATCCTCAGTCCAGAAGCTGGGTGAGGAGATCATTACCTCGGGTGCGGTGTTGATGAAGTATCAATACACGAGCACCACCGGTACGAAATCACTGGCGAATGTGATCCGCGTCGATCTGAGCAACAAGCACGTGAAGCTAGATGTGATGACAGGGCAAGGGAACCAATTTACAACAAGACAAAGCACAGGCGGTATGGCAAAAGAGTATGGAGCTGTTGCCGCATTAAATGGAGATTTCTTTAATACGAGCAGGGAAGGGGCGCCAATTGGGGGACAAGTGACAAGCGGGGTTCTCATGTCTACCCCTTCGGAGCTTAAAGGGATGTACGCTTTTGCCGTGACGAAGGACGGTAGGCCGATCGTGGATGAATTTGCATTCTCCGGGAGCGTCACAGCCGAGAATGGAGCATCTTTCCCTCTGGCAGGTATGAACAAAACGGCCTACAATCCTGAAGGAACGGGATCGAGCTACAGCCATGTGGATGCTGCATATATCTACACAAGTGCCTGGAAAGCAGTGGAGCGTCCGCAGAACAGCTCAACGACACCGACGGAAGTGCTCGTGAAGGATGGCGTCGTTGTCGAAATTTCGGATCGTGCCGGTCTGCCAACATCTGTGCCGGAAGGCAGTTATATTTTGCGTACACATGGCCAGGCGGCTACCTTTGTTCGAAATAATCTGGCTGTTGGACAAACGCTGAAAACCGATTATGCACTTGTCTCCAAAACGACAGGGCAAAAGCTGGACCCATTGAGCCTCCAGATGATGATTGGCGGCCATTCGATTCTGGTTAACGACGGAAAGGCTTCCTCTTTCTCTCGTGACGTGAGCAGCCTTGGGGGCTCCCGTGCACGCTCAGCCGTTGGATACTCCAAGGATGGGCGCTACGCGTATCTGGTTGCGGCAGAGCGCAATGACAACAGCCCGGGCATGACATTGGCACAGCTGCAGGACTTCATGGTGAAGGTTGGCGTGTGGAAGGGTGTCAATCTGGACGGCGGCGGATCGACGACGATGGTGAACCGTCCTTTGGCGGAGACGAGCACGCAATTGACCTTCCATACGGAGTATGGCACAACACAGCGCAGCATTGTTAACGCCCTGGGCGTCTTCTCTACAGCACCGCAAGGCACCTTGAAAGGTTTGAAGGTAAGCGGCAGCAATACGCTCTTGATCGGGCAGACAGGCTCTTATCAACTGAAGGGCTATGATACTTACTATAATCCGATCGAAGCGGGATCGATCACGCCAACGTGGAAATCGAGCAACGGCAATCTGACGGTTAGCGGGCAAGCGATTAAGGGCGTGAAGCCGGGAACGGCTACGTTGACAGCGGTGAGCGGCAGTGCAAGTGCCTCAATGCAGGTTAAGGTGCTTGGAGCCGATGATATTACGGCCCTTACATCAACCGTATCCAGTGCGCCGCTGAAAGCAGGCACGAAGGTGTCTGTACCGGTAACGGCAGTGACAAGCAGCGGCCAGAGCCTGGAGGTGCCGAGCAGCGCGCTCAAATGGGAGTTCATTGGGTTCAAGGGCAGCGTATCGGACGGGCAGCTGACGGTCTCCTCTGTGAACAGCGGGACGAAGGTGGGCTATGCTATCGCCCGTTATGACGGCTTTAGCACGGTGATCATTCTCTCGGCAGCAGGGGAGAGCACATGGGAGGATTTTGAGAAAGTCAATTATCCGATCGCTTTCACAACCAATGTGTCCGGTGTGACCGGGACAGCCAAAGTGGAAAAGGGCAGCGGCAACCGATCCGACTCGAACGTGCTGAAGCTGACTTATGATATGACCGCCGGGCTGGGACAGAAAGTATACGCCTATGCCCAGCTTAATGGAACAACCGGCAAAACGATTCCGGCTCAGGCAACTTCGATGACCCTGGATGTGGAAGGGGACAACAGCTTGAACTGGCTGCGTGCCGAGCTGAGAGATAACAATGGCAAAACGGTGTACGTCGATCTTGCCAAAGCGATTGATTGGACCGGCTGGAAGACGCTCCAGATTGATCTGACAGGATACAATATTGCTTTCCCGGCCGAGATGAAACGCATGTATGTCGTGAATGTAGAAGAAGGTCAGGATGAGCGGGCGCTGACGGGGTCGGTAGCTTTTGATAATATTCGCTTTACCATGCCGTCTCTATCCAGCAATGAAGGGCTGCCAACAGGAAAAGCCGTCATGACGATTGGCCAGAAATCAATGATGGTGAATGGGTCAAAAGTAGCGATTGATTCAGCCCCTGTACTCCGCGGAGGAACGACATATGTGCCGATTCGGCATGTGCTCGATGTCTTTGGCGGACAGGCTTCTTGGAACAAGGACGCGCAGCGCGTCAGTGTGCTTCGAGGCGCAGTACTGCTGGATTTAACGGTTGGCAAGAAGGAGTACGTGATGAATGGAAAACGCCACTCAGCGGCTGTTGCACCTGTCATTATTGGTGGAAGGACTTTAGTCCCATTAAGGCTGGTTTCCGAGCAGCTGGGAATGAACGTAAAATGGGACAAGAAAACGAAGACCGTCACGATCGAATCATGATATGGTATGATATGTATATGAAACGTTAGAAATGGAGTAGAGTGCGTGGATTATCAAGCCGATGCCATTGATCGTGTCATAAAAAATGCCCTCAAAGTCATGGAGGACAGCAAGTACCAAATGTTTGACATTCTAGAAGCCTCTAGACAGGAGCTGCTGTCTCTCAACCAGGAATTGAAACGAACTTTAAAAGAAACAACCGAAACCATCGAGAAGGTGGACCAGCTCGAGAAGAATTACCGTAAATCCCGGATCCGGCTGACAGAGGTCAGCCGGGACTTCGTCCGGTATAAGGAAGAGGACATCAAGCAGGCGTATGAGAAAGCGACGCAGCTGCAGCTGGACCTCATGATATACCGGGAGAAGGAGATGTATTTGAAAGCTAGGCGGGAGGAACTGCAGAAGCGTGTTCGCAACGTAGAAAAAACGGTCGAGCGCGCGGAACTGATCGGGTCCCAGATGGGGGTCGTCCTGGAGTATTTATCCGGCGAGCTTGGTCAGGTCTCCAGAATTATTGAAAGTGCCAAGAACAGACAGGCAATTGGGCTCAAAATTATTTTGGCCCAGGAGGAAGAACGCAAACGCATATCCCGGGAGATTCATGACGGACCTGCTCAACTGCTGGCAAATCTGGTTCTTAGGACGGAAATTGTAGAAAGAATGCTCGCAAAGCAGGAATTTAAGATGGTGCAGGACGAAATAGTAGATTTGAAGGGTCAGGTCCGATCCAGCCTGGAGGAAATGCGAAAGGTTATCTTTAATCTGCGTCCTATGGCACTAGATGACTTGGGATTAATCCCGACGCTGCGGAAGTATGTTCACGACTATGAAGAAAAATCGAAAATCCGCACAATTTTTGAGACACGGGGCAAGGAGCATCGTCTCTCTTCTGCGATGGAGGCGGCCATCTACCGCTTGGTGCAGGAAGCACTCACGAATGCTGCAAAGCATGCTTACCCGACCTATGTGCTTGTGGAGATTACCTACCAGGCGCAGCTGGTCAAGATCGTGGTACAGGACAATGGCCTGGGCTTCAACGTAAGAATGCTGGAACAGAAAAGCAAGGAGCACTTTGGGTTAATAGGCATGCGGGAGAGGGTTGAGCTGCTCGAAGGGAGAATGGAGATCGAGTCAGCCGAGAATCAAGGAACGAAAATCGTGATTCATATCCCGACGAACGTAGAAAAGAGAAAGGAGTAATAGGATGGAAAATATGGAGAATGAAAAATCAATTATTAAAGTCCTTTTAGCCGATGATCACCAGTTATTTCGGGAGGGCTTGAAGCGCATTCTGAACATGGAGGATGACATTGATGTCATTGGAGAATGCGGCGACGGCATTCAGGTGCTGGAGTTCTGCAACGACGTCAAGCCGGATATCGTTCTGATGGATATTAATATGCCAACGGAGAACGGGGTTCAGGCAACGGAGAAGCTGCGTGAGATGTTCCCGGAGATCAAGGTCATTATTTTGTCGATTCATGACGATGAAAGCTATGTGTTTGAGACGCTCCGCAAGGGAGCCAACGGCTATCTTCTGAAAGATATGGAGGCCGAGTCACTGATTAACGCCATTCGCTCCGTGCATGAAGGCTATGCCTTTATTCATCCGAAAGTGACAGGGAAGCTTATCCATCAGCTGCGCCGCATGACGTATGTCAACGAGGCTGGGGCGATGTCCGAGAACGGCTCGCGTGAGGCTGGTGTGAAGTTTGTAGCCGGGGAGAACAACCCGTTGACCCGCCGTGAAGCGGAAGTGCTTCGTCTGATGGCTGAAGGCAAGAGCAACAAGATGATTGGTGAATACCTGTTTATCAGTGAGAAGACAGTGAAAAACCATGTCAGCAGCATTTTGCAAAAAATGGAGGTTGATGATCGTACCCAGGCGGTAATCAACTCGATTAAATATGGCTGGGTAACATTATAAGCAGGCCAGTCCGAATCCAGGACCTGGCATACATAGGGGAGAGGGGCTGCCGAGGGGCGGTCCTTTTTGTTTACGCGGCTCTTCGTGGCGAACTAAGGCGTTCACTGGACAGTAGTTCGTTCATTGAGGCGATTGTAGAAGACGTTAAGTGTCCCCGCCCATCCCGGACCATGACGTGTGGGCTCCGGTTACACCTTTGTCACCGTCCAATCTGAACCGGCATATAGTGGTGGTATCAGAAGGAGGTGAGTCTCATGGTTGCCCATTTGTTATGGATTCTCGCGGTGTATGGAGCTGCGGTGGCGCTCGTCCATATCATCCATCGACGCAGCCGGGACGGATACGATCAAGGCCGGACCCGTACCAAACATTACGTATTGATCACGTCCAATCATGAACATCGGGTGGAATGGTATTTACGAGCTTTGTCGCTGTACGCTCTGTTAAGCGGGAGTCGGGTGAAAGTCACCGTCCTTGATAAGCAATCGGATGATGATACAATGAAAATTGTCAGCAGGCTAAAAGGATTGACCGGCATTGAACTCGAGTATCACAGCCTGGGAGCTGAAGACCCAAACCTGGTCGCGACCGATCGGAATCCTCTTCATGATCTCCTATTCTATGTCGATCTTAGACTGCCAAGAGAGGCTGCTCGAATTCCATATGTACAAGGATAGATGCAGGCGGCCAGCGAGACGTGATATAGCGAGACGTGATATAATGAAGAAGCAGGTTCATAGCATGCGGCGAATAGCATACAGCAAGTTGGTGTGAAGCACACTCCGGACTGTCTGATCGACAGGGGAGTGTGCTTTTTTTGTGGGAAAAGAAGAGCGAGAATCAGCCGGAGTGCTGCCTATAGCAGCGATCTGCATCCGATTGCCTGTGCCTTGCATGATTATCCCGTTTGATCAGGAGGGGGCGGATGACTGAACATTACATAATTAATGTCAGGTGTGTGACGGATGACTGAACATTGAACTGTCAATGTGATCAGGTGGAGGATGAACGAGCACTGAATCGTCATTTTGTCGGAATCTGTCCGCCTGGGTTTGAAGTCTGGAAGTCAGAACATTAAAAAGTCAGAAAGTTATCCATACTTGAAATCTCAAATCTTAAACCTGCTCAAATCTTGAACCTTCTCGAATCTCGACCTGTTTAAATCGAATGTCTCTCTTCTAGCATCCGATTGTCCTCCTGAACGAAAGGGATAACGGGGCAAGGCGAAAGCCAGACGAGGGGCAGGGCAAGGACCTGGCTCTTCAAATAACAAGCGGGTTCTTCACCCTTAACTTGGAAGTGGACGTCCGCATCCTCGCAATGGCGTTGAACTGAATCATATCTCGTTAGACGACCAGCTTTTGTTCAAAGCGAGGAAATTATAGTAAGGAAAGGATGAAACCTGATGCGGGTGGCGCTGTATATGCTTCGGAACGAAGAGCAATGGAATTGCTGCTTATCGCTCGATCTGCGCGTGGATATAGAGTGGTGGCTAGGATCGCTCAGGAATAACGGCAAGGGAACGCGTATGGTGGTCCTCTCGGAACACATGCCCCTCGGATGGGCCGTAGCATGGAGGGATCATTATACGCCGCTGACGGGGATGGACGCATGGGGGGAGACGGAATGGCGGCGGTATATGCGGGGAAAGCTGATGTCCTTTGTAGAAACGGAGCCACCTGAGAACCGAGCGTCTTGGGAAGCTTTGCTCCATGAGGTGAGCTTATGGGGAGAGTTCGAGCAGAGCTCTCAGAAGGTGCGGCGGACCGCTTCGCACACCTTGAGCGCGTCGCTGCCTTTGGGAACAAACGGGGCATTCGCGGCAGCAAGGACGTTGCCGGCGGAGCGGCAGGGGAGGCGAGAGTCGCAAGGGATAGACTTGGACGAGCTGATGCGGCGGACGGAGCTGTTATGCCGCCGCATGGTAGGCCGAGCCTTGCTGGCTGGCGAGGTGGAAGGGCTGCTCGCGGAGGTCGCCGGGGACGGCGGCGACTGGCGCCCTGCTGCCCAGCTGGGCTGCCTGCTGGGCAGGCTTCGCCTGGAAGCGGGGCTGGGGCCGGATCGGCCTGCCCCGCGCGGAGTGCCCGGCTGGCTGCGCCGCCGCCGGGCACCGGCCCTTCGCTGCCGGCGATGCGGCAGCGTGGCCGAGAGCCGCACGGCATGCGCCGCGTGCGGCTCCGCGGCTTGCGCCTATTGCGAGGCCTGCCTCGCTATGGGGCGCAGCCGCGCTTGTGCCCTGCTGCTGCAAGGCACAGCAGGGCCGGCCGTGCGGGGCACGGCCGGGGGTTCCCCCACCGAGGCCCTGGGCCGGTGGGGGCTGAGCGCAGCGCAGAGCGCCGCCGCTGGCGCTGCGCTGCGGTTCTTGGCGGAGCCGCGTGCCGCGGGCTCCGCGGGGGCCGCCCAGTTTCTCATCTGGGCGGTGACAGGAGCCGGAAAGACAGAAATGATCTTTCCGCTCCTGCAAGCCGTCCTTGATGCGGACGGCAGGGTGCTGGTCGCGGCTCCCCGTAGAGATGTCGTACTGGAGCTGGCGCCGCGACTAGCGAAAGCTTTCCCCAGCGAGACCGTCGTTACGCTGTATGGCGGGAGCCCGGACAGGTGGAAGGAGGGGCGCATTACGCTTGCCACGACCCATCAGCTGCTACGTTTTCGCAGGGCGTTCGATCTGGTGGTGATCGATGAGATTGACGCTTTTCCGTATCACAACAACCCCATGCTGGATTATGCGGCAACGGGAGCGGTCAAGCCTGGAGGGAAGTACATTCTTTTGTCCGCTACGCCGCCAGCCAGGCTGCAGCGACAGGCGGCGGCAGGAAGGCTGCCGCATGCCAAGGTGCCGGCGCGGTTCCATGGTCATCCGCTGCCGGTGCCGGAACGGATGCAGATGATGACGCTTGCCCAGTGCCTGCAGAAGCAGCGACTTCCGTCGGCGCTGTTGAACCGGCTCAGGTCCTCGCTGGGACGGGGAGCGCAGGTCTTTCTGTTTGTGTCGCGGATTAAGCATATCGAGCCGATGCTTCGGCTTTTGCAGCAGGCGCTGCCTGGGACACCTGTTGACGGTACGTCCTCCGTGGATCCTATGCGGGCGGAGAAGGTGATGTCGTTCCGCAACCGCGACATTCGTGTGCTGGTCACCACGACGATCCTTGAGCGCGGCGTAACGGTACCGAAAAGCGATGTGTTTATCGTGGACGCCGATAGCGAGCTGTTCGACGAGGCCGCGCTTATTCAAATGGCCGGACGTGCCGGACGATCGAAGGATGATCCGGCCGGGAGGGTGCTGTTTGCAGCCTCGCAGTGGACGCGAAGTCAACGTCTGGCTGTGCAGCAGATCAAGCAGATGAACCGGATTGCGAGTGCGGGAGGGTATCTCCGACATGGTGGTTCATGAAGAAGTTAACTTTTGAAGCCAGTAGAGGCGAATATCGGGCACCTACGCATCTGGCATTTAGTAGATATATGCGGTGCTTGAAAGTACATAACGGGGGGCTGTCCATATGTTTGGGCATGGTTTAGGCCAATTATTAAATCGAGTGCAAGAGTTGTTGGGGCCATCCGATCCAAGCTGCTTGACCTGCGGCAGGCGCACCCGGCTGACTCGTGAACTGCCGGGTATATGTCCGGCTTGTTTCAGAATGATACCTTGGATCACGAGCATTCGCTGTTTCCAATGCGGAAGGGCCATCGGTTGTCCCGATTGCAGCCGGCCAGGGGCAGATGAAAGGGCCTTTGTCCTGAATCGAAGTGCCGTTATGTATAACGGGCCGATGCGGGAGTGGCTGGCCCAATATAAGTACCGGGGAAATGAACGCTACGCGGAGCTGCTAGGAGAGATGATCGTTCGTCCGTATGTTCAATTAGAGCAGGACTTGCGCGTGGTATTAGGCAATTCGGAGACTTCCGGCTTTCATTCGGCGAATAGGCTGATCCATGCGGTTACGTCCGTCCCTGTCAGCGAGGCGAGGCTTCAGGAGCGGGGGTTTAATCAAGCCGAAGTGCTGGCACAGCTGCTGGCAGACAAGGTGAAACTGCCATATGTTGGCCTTCTCCGACGCGTACGGCACACCGATAAACAGAGCTTCAAGAACCGCATGGCGCGATTGAAGGATATGGGGAGCGCGTTTGACAGGGATCCGAATGCTTGTATGAGATTGTCTCAAATTGCGGAACGGGCAAGGGGGAAGCGAAGGGCCCCGTTACGAATTTTGCTGATTGATGATATTTATACGACGGGCAGTACGGCGGATGCCTGTGCTCATGTGCTGCAGTCCTATGAAACGGAACTGGAAATGCCGATTGAGGTCTACTGCTTGAGCTGGGCACGATCCTAGGGCACGGATGAAGCGAAGAGAAATTCTATGAATTTGCCGCGCAAGCCAATAGACGTGGCAGGCAATATCATGTAATCTAGGAGTATTAAAGGTTTCATACGTAAGCGGAGGTCGTTGAGCATGAATCTTGGAAATTGCCCTCGTTGCGGCAAATTATATGCCTTGAATTTTCGTGATATGTGTCAGGATTGCTTGAAAGAAATTGAGAAAGAATATGAGAAATGCGCGACCTATTTAAGAGAACAGAAGGGTGCCACGATCCATGAGGTATCGGAAGCCACGGAGGTTTCTGTCCGGCAGATTACGAAGTTTATTAAAGAAGGCCGAATATCGATAGCGAATGCGCCGAACATGGCGTATCCTTGCGAAGTGTGCGGAACGCTGATCCGTGAGAGCAACATGTGCGACTCCTGCAGATCACGGTTGACACGGGAGCTTAGGCAAGCGGCGGAGAATGAGAACGAGGATCGAAAGTCCGGGTCCGGCAAGGAGAAGGAGACTTATCGAGCCATTGATAAACTGCGGAAAAACTAACTTTTGAACTATTAACTATGTTTCAATCCGGACCGATAAACTTAGTAAAGCTTATCGGTCCTTTAATTTAAGCGAGGTGATTTGAGAATGAAGATCAACGAATCGGGACGCCTGAACGGCATCAATTCGTATCAGCGGAATATAGAATCGAGAGAAGCACAGCATATCGATAAGAAGCAGCGCCGGAAGGATGAAGTGTCCATCTCCATGAAGGCAATGGAACTGAATGCACAGAGCAAGGTTCAGGATCCGGAACGCGCTGAGAAGGTTCAACGTTTGAAGGAGGAAGTGGAGAGCGGGACGTACCAGGTGCCTGCCGAACGACTGGCAGATAAATTGCTTCCTTATTTTCAATCCTATAACAAATCGGGTGAATCCAAGTGAGCGTTAGGTCCATTATCGATTGTATGAGACGGCAGATTGAGCTGCACGAGCAGCTGATCGAAGCGGGGAAAGACAAGAGACAAGCCATCATGGTGAATGATGTGGAACGTCTGACAGCAGTCATAACCAGGGAGAACCGCCTGCTGAAGCAGGTGGCGGAAACGGAAGCGCTGCGACAAGGCGCCGCTGATAACTTTTTACGTGAAAAGGGCATCCGCTCCCAGCTTCAGCTGACGGTTACTGAATTGACTCGACTTGTATTTAACCCGGAAGAGAAGGATGAGCTGCTGGCCGTGCAGCGTGAATTGACGGATCGGCTCTTGGAACTGAAGGAATTGAACAACAGCAATCGGGATTTGATTGAGCAGTCCTTGGACTTTATTGATTACAGCTTGAACTTGCTGGTTAGCAACCCCGATGATGACATGCTTTACCGACATCCTAACCAGCCGAACACGACAGGCAAGGGCCATAGCATGTTTGATACCAGGGCATAAGAAGAAAGGAACGTATACGATGAGATCTACATTTCATTTGCTTGAAGTCGGAAAACGGGGCTTGATTGCACAGCAGGCAGCCATTAATACGTCCGGCCACAACGTAACCAATGCCAACACACCGGGTTATTCCCGGCAGACCACCCGCCTTGTTGCTTCCAATCCCATTGCCTTTCCAGGAATGCAGCGCTCGGAGGCGGCAGGCCAGCTCGGTATGGGCGTTGAGGCGGAGAGTATCACGCGTGTACGCGACTATCTGCTCGATATTGAATATCGCAACCAGAATACGAATTTAGCTACCTGGGTCGTACAGCAGGAGACACTGCGTAATATTGAAGGGATTTTTAACGAACCATCGGAAAGCAGCATAAGCCAGAGCATTGCAGAGTTCTGGACGGCGTGGCAAACGCTCAGCAAAAATCCGAGCGATACCGATTTATCAGCGCGCATGGCTGTCCAGCAGAAGGCTATTGCTTTGACAGAAACATTTAATCATATTTACTCCCAGCTTGATACGCTGCGCAACAACCTGACGGCTCGGATCGACACCAAGATCATGGAAGCGAACAATTACATCGACCAGATTTCAGAGTTGACCCAAAGCATTAAACGTATCGAGGGCCTTGGCGATAACGCCAATGACTTGCGGGACAAGCGGGACTTGCTTGTTGACCAGCTATCGGCCTTGGGCAATGTGGTCGTAACCGAAACCGATGATATCTATCAGGTTACGTTTGGAGGTCAGCTTGTTATTGATGATATGGCATCCACTCCAGTTACTGCAGCGATCGCAGCTACGTTGACAGGCGGCGAGATTGCGGGCTATGTAACCTCTCGCGATGTACACGTGGAGACTTACATTAACCAACTCAACATCATGGCAAATACGCTTGCAACAGGAAGAGTGGAGGTAACCCTTCCGGCGGGTACGATATTGCCTCCAGGAGTTACGATTCCGAACGCTGTCATGGATGCGAACAATCCGCGTATGTTGGCTCAGAATACGCCGTATACGGTAGATGGCCTTAACGGACTGCACAAGCTGGGTTATACATTAAGCGAGCCTGCAACCGCTGGAGGGGACTTCTTTGTATCGGCGGATGGAACACCGATTACCGCGGGAAACATTAGGTTAAGTTCTACGATCCAGGGGGACTTGAAGAACATTGCCGCTTCGTTGCGAACAGAGATGAAGACCAATCCGGATGGAACGACGTCGGAAGTTGTTCTGAAAGGAAATGGCGGAATGGCTCTGCTGATTGCCGGCTTGTCCGAGCTCTCGTTCAGCTTTAATCCGAATAATAACAACGGCGCTTTGACCAATATTTCAAATTTCGAGGGTTATTTGCAGTCGATTGTCTCTAAATTAGGATCGGACAGCGTGAACGCCCGGAATATGACGGAAAATGGCGATCTGCTCGTACAGCATGCGGACACGCTTCGGATGTCGATCAGCAGCGTGTCTCTAGATGAAGAAATGTCGGATCTTATTCGCTTCCAGCATGCATATACTGCGTCTGCGCGGGTGGTTACTACAATCGATGAGATGCTGGATAAACTGATCAACAGCACCGGCATCGTCGGCAGATAGGAGGAATGAATGATGCGAATTACGCAATCTATGATGACTAGTAACATGATGGGCGGTCTGCAGGGCAATTACAAGCGGCTTGACAAATATCAGGAGCAGATGATGACCCAACGCCGTATCAATCGTCCTTCCGACGATCCGGTCGGAGTTGCAGGTGCGCTGCAATACCGGAGTCAGATTACGGCCACAACGCAATTTGAACAAAACGCAGAAGATGCGGATTCTTGGCTCAAGTATGGGGACACGGTGCTGACAGAGACGACTCAGATTATCCAACGCTTGGCTGAATTGGCGGTCCAAGGCTCGACGGAGACGACCCCTGCTGATGCTCGAGTTAATATTGCAGCTGAAGTGGAGCAATTATATAATCAGTTGGTTTCCCTTGGTAATGCTCAATTTAAAGGGAAGTATATTTTCAATGGGGAGCGAACGGATCAACGACCGTTTCCGGATGACCCTACTCAAACTCCTTATGATCTGGACAAAGGAGTTGTTATGTACCAGGTAGGGGCTGGCATTACGTTCCCTGTGAATACGCTTGGAGAGGAAGTTTTCGGGGCTTTTGGAGATCCGTCAGGGATCTTTGTGGTCGTGGATAATTTTAGGCAGGCATTACTTGCCGATGATACTGCAGGCATTTCAGCCGCTATACCTGCCCTTCAGAAGAACCTGGAGACTACAATTATAGCGCAGGCAGAAATTGGCGGAAGGCAAAATCGCCTGGAATTTACACTTAGTCGACTCGGCGATCTCAATATAAACTATATGGACCTTCAGTCCAAAGTAGAGGACGCGGATATCTCTAAAGTGATTATTGAGCTTAAAACTGCGGAAAGCATCTATCAGGCTTCACTCGATACCATGGCCCGGATTATCAGGCCTAGTTTAGTGGATTTTCTAAGATAAGGGGGAGTTACTTATGAATATCCCCCGCATTCAAATTCAGCAGGGATTTTCTCGGTTGGGTATTGAAACAACGAAGGGGCGGCATAGCATAGAACAGCCCCGTCCTTCGCTCAATATGAAACAGCATCGCGGTGTCCTAGAAATGGAGCAGACGATGCCCGGACTCGAGATCGATTCAAGAAAAGCCTGGTCTGCACTCGGTAAGCCGAGATTTGAAGAGATGACTGATCGGATTGCTCAATCCTCCCTTCAAATTTCCATGCATAACATTGCTGAGATTGCCCGTAATGGAGATAGAATGATGGCTTTTCAAGAAGGTGGAAATGTCTTTGCTGAGATTGCTAGAGACAATGTGTTTAAGGATCGACCTAGGGTTGAATTATCGGGAGAGCCGGGATATGACAATGTAGATATTACATTTATCCCTGGACAAGCACATATCACTTATCGTCTTGGTGGCGTTACGTTCAATCCAGAAACCTATAAACCCGTCATTGACTATTACCCCGGTAAAGTGAATCCGTATTTAATCCAGAAAAATTTTATATTTATGTCTGCCGCGGGCAAACAATTGGATGCGGTTGTCTGATGGCAGATATACAATAGCTATAATGATTTTAATGCATTATAGCTATTGTTTTTTAATTAAGGAGGAAGGATGTCATGATGGTCAACACGAGAAGATTTGGGCTCATAGAAATTAACGAGGATCAGGTTATAACATTTATTGGACCGGTATTAGGCTTTGAGACTTTAAAGAAGTATGCCTTTGTTTCAACTGGAGAGGATCGCCAACCCTTTGAATTTTTGCAAGCAATCGAGGATGAGAATTTGACATTTATCGTAACAGATCCGTTTGTCTTCTTTAAGGACTATGAATTTCAGCTTGATAAACATTGGACTGAGGCTTTGGATGTACATCGTGAAGAGGACATTCAAGTCATGGTTATTGTCACGGTGCGTTCACCTGAGGATATTACTTGTAATTTGAGAGCCCCTATTGTGATTAACCGGACAAAAAGAGTAGCAGCTCAAGTCATTTTGGAGCAAGGAAGTTACCCGACAAAGCAACCTTTACTTGGAGGGAAGAAGGGAGCTGATGCCGATGTTAATCCTGTCTCGAAATAAAGGTCAAAAAATAATGATCAATGACAATATTGTTCTTACCGTTATTGATATTAATGGGGATCAGGTCAGGATTGGCATTGAAGCACCTTCAAATATATCGATTTACCGAGAAGAGATATACGAAGCCATCAAACTGCAGAACCAAAATGCCGTTGATTTCAATGATAATGTTGAAGATATCCTTCACGAAATTGTCGCCAAGAAAAACAATAAAAAAATATAAAAAAATCATATAGAGCTATAAACATTAAGGTAACTCGACCGATAAATATATTAAGGATCGCGCGACATGGTATGGACGGCCGAATGCCATAGTCCCGATCACTAAGGGTGAAGCAAGGATGCTCATCACTAACATATTCCAAGGAGGAATTTTATCATGCGTATTAACCACAATATCAGCTCTTACAACACACAGCGTCAACTGACTTTCAACAACACTCAACAAGGCAAATCCCTTGAGAAATTGTCTTCCGGTTACCGTATCAACCGTGCCGCTGACGATGCTGCTGGCTTGGCGATTTCCGAGAAAATGCGTAACCAAATTCGTGGTCTGGAGCAAGCCAACCGTAACGCATTGGATGGCATTTCCCTGATTCAGACCGCTGAAGGTGCATTGAACGAAACTCACGCAATGCTTCAACGTATGGCCGAGCTGTACACGCAAGCAGCGAACGAAGTGTTGACAGATACAGACGCTCAAAAGATTGACGCTGAAATTTCTCAGCTGAGTGAGCAAATCGACTCTATTGCTACACAAACGAAATTCAACACGAAAGAACTGATCAGCGGTACTGTTGCTGGCGAGACATTGACTTTCCAAGTTGGTGCAAACAACGGTGACACCATTACTCTAACACTCGCTGCTGCTGATGGAGCTGCTCTTAGCCTGGATAACCTCGTAGCTCTTGATGGCACCAACGCTACTGCTGCTGGTAACCTGGATATCGTTCAAGCTGCAATCGACACAGTTTCCGCGATCCGTTCTGATCTTGGTGCTGTACAAAACCGTCTGGAGCACACAATCAACAACCTCGGAACAACTGCCGAGAACCTGCAAGCTGCTGAATCCCGGATTCGTGACGTTGATATGGCTAAAGAAATGTCCGAATTCACGAAAAACAATATTCTTCAACAAGCTGCGACTGCAATGTTGGCTCAAGCCAATCAGCAACCTCAAGGTGTGCTTCAATTGCTTCGTTAATTTTTATCGCAGCTCATGGAAGCCGGCCGGATTATCCGGTCGGCTTTTTTACAATGAATATTAAGGGAGTTGCAGTGGATGCGAGTTAACCCAATAAATGAACCCATGACTTCATCCCATGACTTCAATGTAGTTACTGCTAAGGCACAAGGGGAAGCGGATAGACATAATGATATGACATCAAATTCTAGTCTCTCATTAGGAGACAAATACTTTAATGAACTGATAGAGAAGACCAACAAAAAGCTTGCTTCGCAAGGTACTCATTTGCAGCTGTCTGTTCACGACATGAGCCGTCAAATTGTAGTGAAGGTCGTTGATACGGAAACGGATGAAGTCATCAGGGAGATACCGCCAGAGAAGTTCATAGACCTTGTTTATAATCTTTGCAGACAGGTTGGTCTGATCGTAGATGAAAAGGGATAAACTCAGGAGGTGTGAACAATGATATCACCTATTCGGTTTGGAGGTATCGCCTCGGGGCTAGATACAGATATGCTAGTTAGCCAGCTGATGACTGCAGAAAGAATGCCTCTAAACAAATTAAATCAACAAAAACAGAAGTTGGCATGGAAACGGGAAGCTTACCAGGAAATGAACACCCAACTGACTGCTCTTCGCACGTTAACGGATAAGCTCAGGTTCACTACATCATTCAACAAACAGGCAGCCTCAAGCAGTAATGAATCCGTTATTAAGGCTACATCATCTTCGAATGCTGTTAGTGGAAGCTATAGCATCCAAGTGAATAGCCTGGCTTCGTCAGCACTTGTAACCGGAGACACTACCAATATTAATTTAAAGGATAAGATAGGAGTCTCCTCCGAACAAACATTCACAATTACAGGTCCTAAGGGCGACATCGAGGTTAAAGTGACTCCCGATTCGACATATGAATCGGTCATGAAGCAAGTAAACGCAGCGAATACAGGTGTTAATCTTAGCTTTGACAGCATTAACAAACGTTTTATGGCGACAACAACTTCCACTGGTGAGTCGGCAGTTTTGAAGGTAGATGATCCTGACGGTGTTCTTCAAAATTTCTTTAAGCTGGACTCAGCTTCTTTTCCCCAGAGCGGAAGTAACGCATCAGTAACTATAAATGGAACAACCATGGAGCTGGAGAATAACTCCTTTGAGTTTAATGGCGTACGTTTTGATATTCAAGGAGTGTCGACTTCGGCGGTGTCCGTTACGGTGTCGCAGGATACCCAAAATATTGCATCCGTCATTAAGGAATTTGTTGAGCAGTATAATGCTCTTGTAGATTCAATTAATGGAGCAACAAAGGCAGTGCCGAATCGGAGCTATACTCCGCTCACGAGTGAGCAAAAAGAAGGTATGACCGAAAAGCAAATTGAACTCTGGGAATCGAAGGCCAAGACTGGACTTTTATACCGTGATAGTATCTTACAGGAAACACTGACGTCTCTTCGGGGGATGCTTCTCCAAAGTGTAGAGGGTCTGCCAGAGGAATTTAATAGTTTGTCGGATATAGGAATCACATTTAAGAAGTTTGTCCCAGGCATGACAGGTGAGTTGGGAAAGCTGGAGTTGGACGAGCAGAAACTCCAAGATGCTATCACGAATAATCCGGAAGCGGTTATGAATCTATTTACCAAGACCACCAGCTTGAAACCGGGCGAGCAGGGTTATGTTGAAGAGGCAGGCTACGGGGACAGGCTCTATAACGCATTGAATACGAGCATCAATAAAATCATCAAGCAAATCGGTACAACGACGATATCTGACAGTGCGGACAGCAGTATATTCGGTCAACAATTCAGAGATCTTAACAGCAGGATTGACACACTGGAAAACCGCCTTAAGGCCGTGGAGGAACGTTACTATAAGCAGTTTACAGCCATGGAGAAAACACTGCACAAACTAAATTCTCAAGCAAGCTGGATTGCACAGCAGTTAGGCCAATAGTATCGAAATGCCGCCTATTTATGATGGAAACTTACGTTAATAAGGAGAGGTTAACAAATGATGGCACCGACACCCAATTATCAACAACAGTATCTAAAAGCGAAGGTAGAAACCGCTAGCCCCGGTGATTTAACACTCCTGTTATACGAAGAGTTGCATCGTAAATTAAATATGGCAAGGGTACTCTATGAGAAGGGGCAATTTCCAGAAATGATGGATCGGTTGCATGGGGCTCGCTCAATACTGTATGAGTTCATAGCAACACTAAACTTCGAATATGAAATCTCTCATCAATTAAGGCAGCTATATGATTATTATATTCGAAGAATAGGGGATTTTGCAGTGAATAAGGATATCTCTATTCTTGATGAAGTCATTGAGTTTGCGAGAGAGTATACCGATACTTGGAGACAAGCATTGGCCCAAGTCAAAAGTGCTAAAGGTAAATCATGAACCGAGAAGAGATCTTAGAGCAATTGCAGAGCAAATATTCGGAAATTGTAAAGTGCAATCAAATTACCCTCTACTACGAACTTGAGAAGGAAATAGATTCATGTTATGAAGTGCTCCAATCCTCGAGCCAAGATGCCTACAGTGAGAAGGAGCTTAATTTGCTGCAAGAAGTAGCCAGTCTTCATCAAACCATTGTTGGCATGATGGAAGTGAAGAAACAGCAGATGACGAAATTGAATCAACTAGCAAAGGACAATTATGCCCGGACAGCCGTCACAGAATCATATTTCTTTGATAAACAATCATAAAAGGAGGAGAGTTATGAATAAGAAGTCAATAGCTTTATTGCTTCTATCCTTTGTTCTGCTTATAAGCGGTGTACCTGTACAGCCTGCATCAGCCAGTTCTGCAAGCTATGTCACAGCTACAAAAAGCTTAAATCCATCAAGTATTCTTGTAGGAGGAGAAACTGAAGTTACGTTAAATATTCAGGGAACGCCTCCCGTCAATGTAGTAAAACCGAACGATGTCTTACTGGTCATCGACCGTTCCGGAAGTATGGGAACGGAGAAGATGAACGCTGCTAAATCGGCAGCAAAAGGATTTATTGATTTGATGGATCTGACCCAGCATAGAGTAGGTATTGTTGACTATAGCTCGGATGTAAGATCCTATGACTTAACCACAGATGCAGCGGGTGCCAAGAGCTATATCGATACTCTGTTTGCTAATGGCGGAACGGCTACAGGGGATGCCATTAACGTCTCGACAGAACTGCTTGCTAATCATCGGGATGAAGCACAGCCAGTTATTGTCTTATTGACTGACGGTGAAGCGACAGGTACTGGTGATGGACTGAATGCATTCGATTACGCGCTAAAGAAAGCTAACGAAGCGAAGGACGCGGGGATTGTATTCTATACAATCGCTTTATTAAATGTCGGAGACAATCCGGATAATAGTGCGCCGAATAATTTGCTTAAGAACATGGCAACAACTTCTCATCACCATCATTTTGTGCTGGGATCCGTTGGCTTGAGCGCTATTTATGAGGCCATCGTTCAAGAGATTGGTCTTGCCAGCGCGTATGACGTCGTAGTTAAGGATGTTGTGGCTCCTGGCTTTGAGATTGTCCCAGATTCTTATCTCAATAATATTCCAAAACCCGAAGTTGTAGGTAATACGTTAACATGGCGATTCCTCGAGTTAAAGGACGATACCCTTACCTTTACTTACAGTATTCGACAGAAACCTGGAGGAAAGAACGGTACCTTTCCTGTAACAACCACCGAATCTGTGATTACTTATAAAGATTACACAGGATCTTCCAAAACATATAGAATTCCAACGGCAAATCTTGAGGTCACCTATTTGCCGCCTGTGATTGATAGTATTACGCCTGATAAAGGGTTGACTGCCGGTGGAGAGCCGGTAACCATTACAGGCGCCAATTTTAGGGCAAATGCAAAAGTGATGTTCGGAACTAAATTCGCGACAAATGTGGTTGTCGTAAATGAAAACGAGATCACTGCGACTACACCTGACGGAACACAAGGTATGACCCAGGTGAAGGTAATTAATGATGATTCCCAGTCGGACACCATCGATTTTGCTTATTATGCAATACCTGAAATCACAAGTATCACGCCGACAAATGGTCCAATATCAGGGAATACGAATGTAAAGATCTATGGTAAGAACTTCATGAACGGTGTTAAAGTTAAATTCGGAGATCGATATGTAACATCTCTAACCTACTACAACTCCGGGTATTTATATTTACAAACACCTGCAACAGATACTTGGGGAGCTGTAGACGTGGTTATTGAGAATCCGGACGGCACAACCACCGTGCTCGAGGATGGATTCTTTTATGATGAACCTCCTAAATTGACACTTACTGATGTTGCACCTAATGAAGGTCTTACGACTGGAGACGAGATCGTGGTGCTCACTGGAATGGAGTTTAAAGCAGGGGCCAAGGTTTTCTTTGGAGATATTGAGAGTCCTTCTGTGACGGTTAACTCAGCTTCAAGACTTACTGTTAAAACCCCGGTAGCGCCAGAAGGTACTGTGGATGTAAAAGTAGTAAATACGGATGGGGCCGAATCAGTTTTATCACAGGCGTTTACATTTTTACCTCCGCCGCCTCCGAACCCACCCCAAATTACTGCTGTGTCTCCAAACTCCGGTAGGTTGGATGAGTCTACGCTTGTATATGTAGATGGTAAAGACTTTGTTAGTGGAGCCGTCGTTTATTTTGATGAAAATGAAGTTTCAACTAGTTATCTTAGTGATACGAGACTTCGATTCAGAACACCGACTGGCAACGAAGTGAAGTCGGTAGCAATTAAAGTCGTCAATCCAGATGGGCAATCAGATGTTCTAGAGGATGCCTTTAGTTATCTCCCTCCTCCTGAGAAGCCCGATCCGGTCATTAACGGTGTAACGCCAGCGAACGGACCGATGGCAGGAGGAACTTTGATCTACGTTGACGGTGCAAATTATCAGCAGGGGATTCAATTATTTATGGTTCGTGATGGAGTAGAGACACCTCTTTCCGCTGATTATCTCAGCTCCTCTCGTCTCAGACTTCGCACCCCGGCCGTCAACGCGCCTGGAGCTGTCGATTTTAAGGTCGTCAATCCAGATATGAAAGAAGCAACGTTGTTATCAGCGTTTACTTATGATCCGCCACCTGTAATTCCGGCGCCAACAGTTTCTCTGATTTCTCCTTCTGTAGGAAATACGAAAGGTGGAAATATTGTTGAGATAACAGGAGAGAACTTCCAAAGAAATGCAACGGTTAGCTTTGGGGGTTATACAGTAGGATTGCATACGTTTGTAAGCGACACGAAAATCCGGGTAAGAGCACCAGAAGTAACAACAGCTGGAATTGTTGATGTTACAGTGACCAATCCAGATGGTCAGTTTTTTACCGTCAACAATGGGTATACTTTTGAGGAGTTACAGCCTATCATTACCAATGTAAGTCCTTCTAATGGTCCGCTTGCGGGTGGTACGCTAGTATACGTTGATGGCATGTATCTTGAGCCTTCTTTAACCGTTACGTTTAATGGTAATGTTATAAATTATGATTATTTGAGTGCAACTAGAGTTCGATTTAGAACTCCAGCAGGTACAGCACCAGGCCCTGTTGATATCGTGATTACCAATCCAAACGGTAACTCGGCAACTTCACAGTTTACTTATGACGCACCACCTCCAGTTCCTGCACCTACACTGCGGGCACTTTCACCTACCAGCGGTCCTGTCAATGGAGGTACGCTGCTGTATGTAGATGGTTCTAATTTTGTCAGTGGGGCAAAAGTTCATATTGACGGTGTTGAATATTCTGCCGATCTGCTTAGTGCAACTAGACTCAGACTACGCACTCCTAGAGCAAATGCGCCTGGTGCAGTCGAGGTAAGAGTTGTTAATCCTGATGGTCAGCAATCCGGAGCTCTATATTTCGAATATAGATGATGGACATAGCAATTGATTGGGAAAAGGGTGCTCGTAGAGCGCCCTTTTTTCATATCAGAGAGTCAGCAATGTTTCACTTCCCGCCCCTTGGGTTAATAATATGACAGACATACTCGTTCATTTTTTTGTCTATTGCTGCCGAATTCTGGTGTCGAAGACCTATAGACAATTTCCGACGTTTTTTTTGACGGAAAAAACTGTCTCCGGGGCGATTGACACTGGATAACGCGGGGTGCTATAGTCGGAAATGTGGACGGACAAATTACTGTCACACTTTATTTGACAATGAAGGGAATGTTAGTGCATGCAAGGTAAAGTTAAATGGTTCAACGCAGAAAAAGGTTATGGCTTCATCGAAACTGAAGATGGCGGCGACGTTTTCGTACACTTCTCCGCAATCCAGTCTGAAGGCTTCAAGACCCTGGAAGAAGGACAGTCCGTTGAATTTGAAATCGTTGAAGGAGCACGTGGCCCGCAAGCAGCTAACGTAATCAAATTATAATCATCCCGGCACAGCCGACCTACATAAACATGGTATAGATGGTTAGCAATTGAGGATTCGCTAGCGAGAGACCCTGATTCGTCAGGGTCTTTTTCTGTTTTTTGTAAGCGGTGTCGCGGCGGATGCCCGTCCCGTGTGCGACCGGGGTTCCGCTCACAGCCAGCTCATCGCACACGAATACGAATGATGCCGCCAAGCCACGATTCCTTAGCCGGCCACAAGAGGCGAGTATCCATAACAATGACGCAATCTTTCCACGGCAATCCCCCAATATTTTCCTTTCCATATTATGTGCGAAAATTCACAAAACTGCCTTTTACACAGCATTAACATAATGGTATAATAAGGTTGCAAAGGAGGAGTGCCCTATGCAATTCAGTATTCGAGGTCAACAAATTGAAGTGACCGAAGCTTTGAAGGACTATGTTGACAAGAAGCTCAGCAGACTTGAGAAGTACTTTGATGCACCCCCCGCCTCAGAAGGATACGTTACACTTAGTGTCATTCGAGGATTGCACACAGTGGAAGTGACGATTCCGCTCCCAGGCGTGGTTCTGCGCGCGGAACATCGAAGCGATGATATGTATGCTTCCATTGACGCTGTTGTGGACAAGTTGGAACGTCAGATTCGCAAACACAAGACGAAGCTGAACCGTAAGTTCCGTCAGGAAGGCAGTCTGAAGATGCTGATTGCCGAGAATGACCAGGCCGCAGGGAACGCTGTTCATGAGGACGAACATGAAGAGGACCAGTATCAGGTCGTCCGCACGAAGCGTTTTGCCATGAAGCCGATGGATGTGGAAGAAGCTATTTTACAAATGAACTTGGTTGGACATGACTTTTTCGTTTTCTCAAACATTGACACCAAGGAAGTGAATGTCGTCTACAAGCGTGATGACGGCAAGTATGGACTGATTGAGCAAGGCTAAGCCAAGTGCTGCTAGCTCCCCGCTAGCTGCTATCCATCTGCATGGCCAAGCCGCAGGCTCCATACGCAAGCGACGATAGATTTACCATGACATGAGACTGCAGGATGAGCCTTCACCCGAATGCCGGGTGGGGCTCTTTATTTGAGTTGCAGGATGCGCTTGAAGGCGCTCAGAACAGCTCGCCTGGAAGCAGCAGAAAAATATGGTGTCTCCCGGCTTCGCAACTTTTCATATAATTAAGGCGTCTTAAAGAAGAAGAGAAAATGCCGCTATCTCACTCTTGAAGTAACCCTAATGTTGCGGCATCACATACAAACTGTTACAATTTATGCAAACCCTATTCCGGTGGACGGACTTCAAGAGGCCTGCCAGGAATGGGAAATCATAAGGAATCCATGAATCGATTTCATCATTTAACCCTTTGGCATTTAATGAAGTTGATTCGATCACTTGTTTTGCACGAAAGGGGTTAACCATGCTAGGACTTGTCAAAAAGATTTTCGGCGACACCAACGAGCGTGATGTCAAACGTCTCATGAAGACGGTCGATGTAATCAACCAATTGGAACCGCAGTTTGAGGCGCTCTCGGACGAGCAGCTACGAGCTAAAACAGAAGAGTTCCGCGCACGGATCGAGAAAGGTGAGACGCTGGAGGAACTGCTCCCTGAAGCGTTTGCGACAGTCCGCGAGGCTTCCAAACGGACACTGGGCAAACGTCATTATGATGTCCAGCTAGTCGGAGGTATGGCCCTCCACGAAGGGAAAATCGCTGAAATGAAGACCGGTGAAGGTAAGACCCTGGTGGGTACACTGCCGGTTTATTTGAATGCCCTCCTGGGGAAAGGTGTTCACGTTGTTACCGTCAACGATTATCTGGCGCAGCGTGACAGCTCTGAGATGGGGCAAATATATAACTTCCTGGGCATGACCGTCGGGGTGAACCTGAGCGGCATGGAGCATGCGGAGAAGCAGCATGCGTATGCATGCGATATTACGTATGGAACGAATAATGAATTCGGCTTCGACTATCTCCGCGATAACATGGTGCTGTATAAAGAGCAGATGGTACAGCGTCCGCTGTATTTCTGTATCATTGACGAGGTTGACTCCATTCTGATCGACGAAGCACGGACACCGCTGATCATTTCAGGTCAAGCGCAGAAGTCGACGGAGCTGTACTTTGCGGCAGACCGTTTTGTGAAGCGTCTCGTGCCGGAGGAAGACTACACGGTCGATATCAAGGTCAAGGCCGTTTCGCTGACCGAGAAAGGTGTGGCGGCAGCCGAGCGCGCTTTTGGCATCGACAACCTGTACGACCATAACCATGTAACCTTGAATCACCACATTGTTCAGGCGCTGAAGGCCAATGTCATTATGCGCCGGGATGTCGATTATGTTGTGACGGAAGATGAAATTGTCATCGTCGACGAATTTACGGGCCGCCTGATGGCAGGTCGCCGTTATAGCGATGGTCTCCATCAAGCGATCGAAGCCAAGGAAGGCATTGAAGTTCAGAATGAGAGCATGACGCTTGCGACGATTACGTTCCAGAACTACTTCCGGATGTACCGCAAGCTGGCGGGTATGACAGGGACGGCGAAGACGGAGGAAGAGGAGTTCAAGAAGATCTACGGTCTTGAAGTGCTCCAGATTCCTACCAATAGACCGAACCGTCGTAACGACATGCCGGATGTCGTCTATAAGAGTGTAGACGGCAAGTTCAAGGCCGTTGTTAACGAAATCGTGGAGCGTCACCAGAAGAACCAGCCGGTGCTGGTTGGTACGGTCTCCATCGAGAATTCCGAGCGACTGTCCGAGATGCTCAAGCGCAAGGGCGTTAAGCATAAGGTGTTGAACGCGAAGTATCATGCGGAGGAAGCTGAGATCATCTCCAAGGCGGGCCAGCCAGGCGCGGTTACGATCGCAACGAACATGGCAGGACGCGGTACGGATATTATCTTGGGTGAAGGCGTTCAGGAGATTGGCGGTCTGCACATCATCGGTACAGAGCGCCATGAATCCCGCCGGATCGATAATCAGCTCCGCGGTCGTGCGGGTCGTCAAGGGGATCCGGGCTCGACCCAGTTCTACCTGTCGCTCGGGGATGAACTGATGAAGCGTTTTGGCACTGATAACGTGCTGAACATGATGGAGCGCCTGGGCTTCGAAGAAGACCAGCCGATTGAGAGCAAGATGATTACACGCGCGGTGGAATCGGCTCAGAAGCGGGTAGAAGGCAACAACTTCGACATGCGTAAAGTCGTTCTGCAATATGACGACGTGATGAACCAGCAGCGCGAAATCATCTACAAGCAGCGCCGTGAGATTCTGGAATCCGAGGACATCAAGCAGATCGTCCTGGATATGATCAAGCCTGTTATCCAGCGTGTGGTAGAGGCGCACTGCAGTGACGATATTCCGGAGAACTGGGAACTGCAGGAAGTGGCCGATTACGTTAACAACAAGCTGCTTGATGAGGGCGCGATTACCCGTGAAGATCTGTGGAGCAAAGAGCCGGAAGAGATGGTGGAATACATCTTCGGACGCGTGCTGAGCAAGTATGAGGAACGCGAGCAGGCACTCGGCCATGAAATGGTTCGGGAGTTCGAGAAGGTTATCGTTCTGCGTGCCGTAGACAGTAAGTGGATGGACCATATCGATGCGATGGACCAGCTTCGTCAAGGTATTCATCTCCGTGCTTACGGCGGTACCGATCCGCTGCGTGAATACCAGTTCGAGGGCTTCGAAATGTTTAATGCCATGATTGCGACGATCCAGGAAGAAGTGTCGACCTACATTATGAAGGCACACATCGCTACGAACCAGGAGCGCCAGGCTGTCGTGGACGAGAACAAGGTATCCACCAACAGCGGCAGTGAGCCTGCACAGAAGCGTCCGGTTCAGGTCGGCGATCAGGTGGGCCGTAACGATCCATGTCCATGCGGCAGCGGCAAGAAGTACAAGCATTGTCATGGGCAGAACGCTTAAGTAACCAAGCGTTGTCCCGTATGATGTGAAGTGAATATTGACCCGCGCTTAGGAACGAGCGTGATTACCGGCTCCCTTAAGAGCAGTGGCAATCTTGGCGGCCTTTAAATGGCCTTCTGGATACCGCTGTTCCTTAAGGGAGTTTATGTGAATAAATGGATATTTCGTCACGCTTTTCGTGTAGAACAGGATATACTATAAATCGAAATACGGATTAGAGAAAGGGCGATAAACATATGATCGATCCAAGTGTAAAGCAAGACCTGCGCGAGATTAGCAAGAAACTAACCAACCTTAGGGGGTCTCTTTGACTTAGATTACAAGCAGGAGGTCATTGAGAGCTTAGAAGAAAAGATGGCTGCACCGGATTTCTGGGATGACAATGAGAAGGCCCAGAGCATCATTTCGGAATTGAATGGCGTCAAATCCAGTGTGGAGCAATATCAGAAGCTGCAGCAGGAATATGACGATGCGGTTGTCATGATCGAGCTTGCGGATGAAGAGGGCGACGAATCGCTCAGCGGTGAGCTCGGCGAGTCCGTCAAGGAGCTGGTGAAGCGGGTGGAGGATTTCGAGCTTCAGCTGCTGCTGAATCAGCCCTATGACAAAATGAATGCCATTCTGGAGCTGCACCCGGGCGCTGGCGGAACCGAGTCTCAAGACTGGGGGCAAATGCTGCACCGAATGTATACCCGCTGGGCGGAAAAGCGAGGCTTTAAGGTAGAGACGCTGGATTATCTGCCGGGGGATGAAGCTGGCATCAAGAGCGTGACGCTTCTTATCAAAGGCTTCAACGCCTATGGCTACCTGAAGGCGGAGAAAGGGGTGCACCGTCTCGTACGCATCTCGCCGTTCGACTCTTCCGGTCGGCGCCATACCTCGTTTGTATCCTGTGATGTTGTGCCGGAGATTACGGATGATGTTGAGATCGAAATCCGTACCGAGGATTTGAAGATCGATACGTACCGCGCTAGCGGCGCTGGCGGACAGCATATCAATACAACGGACTCAGCGGTCCGGATCACCCATATCCCGACCGGGATCGTTGTCACCTGTCAGAACGAGCGCTCCCAGATCAAGAACCGCGAGCGCGCGATGACGATGCTTCGCTCCAAGCTGTATGAACGGAAGCTGGAAGAACAGCAGAAGGAACTGGCCGAGATTCGCGGTGAGCAATCTGACATCGCTTGGGGAAGTCAGATCCGTTCGTATGTGTTCCATCCTTACAGTATGGTCAAGGATCACCGGACCCAGGTGGAAACCGGAAATGTCGGTGCGGTGATGGACGGAGATCTGGATGCTTTCATTGATGGTTATTTGCGCAGCCAGATCCGGCACGACGCCGAATAAGACCCCTGAGGAGAGATTTGACCCGTTATGGCCCAATCCGTTCGTAACGCGAATGTTCGCAACCCAAAGAAACGCGAGCCGCTCATCCCGATGAACGGCCCGCTTCGACAGACTGTCGATACTTTGTTTATCATTATCGGCTCATTTATTATGGCCGTATCGTTTAATTTGTTCTTTCTGCCGAACCAGATTGCTTCAGGCGGCGTGGCCGGCCTGTCGGTTCTGGCTGAAGCCTGGCTAGGCATCGAGCCGGCCTATACGCAGTGGGGGCTCAACATCCCGCTCTTCATTCTGGGCTTCTGGCTGCTGGGCAAGGAGTATGGCATTCGCTCGCTGCTTGGGAGCATCGTGCTCCCGCTATTCGTTTATTTGACGAAGGACTGGCCGGTTCCAACCTCCAATGCCCTGCTGGCCTCCATTTATGGAGGGATCGGCGTCGGGATTGGGATGGGGCTGGTCTATCGCGGACGCGGCTCCACCGGCGGAATGACGATCGTGGCACAGCTCCTGCAGAAATACAGCGGACTCAGCTTCTCTATCAGCGTCGTGCTGATGGACGCAATCGTCATCTCCTTGGCTGCGCTGGTGCTGTCGCCTGAGCAGGCGTTGTTTGCGCTTATCGGTCTTTATGTGACCGGCAAGGTGATCGACGGTATCGAGCTTGGTTTCAGCTTCACCAAGGTCGCATATATTATATCGGATCATACGGAGCCGATAACAAAAGCCATACTGGAAGATATGGATCGTGGATTAACAAAGCTGACGGCCGAGGGAGGCTACACCGGCGAGAAGCGAACGGTGCTGATGGTCGTGGTGAGCCAGAGCGAGATTCCGAGGCTGAAGACGGTTGTCCAGTCGGTAGCGCCTGATGCATTTGTCATTATCAGCAATGCGCATGAGGTGCTCGGCGAGGGCTTTCGGGATATTAAAGGATCGTCCTGATTCTCCTGGTGAGCGGATGACCACGAACACGACAGCTTCTATCACGATATGTGCTTTTTGAAGGATCCTTATAATAGGGAAAGTATAGATACAGCTTCTGCAGGCTGACCGCCTGCGGGAATCTGTATTTTTTTTGTTTTTATGAATAACCATTGTATTTATATGAATGTGGTCGTATAATAATACATGTTTATGAGACGGATAACAGAAATCGATGATCGTTTAGCCCGGCGGCCAGAGCCGCTTGTCGTATACATGCTTGCCCAGCAGTACGTGGAGAGAGGATGAGTCATAATGGTACAAGAGAAGTTGAGAGTTGCAATCGTAGGTTCAACAGGCTACGGCGGAGTGGAGCTGATTCGACTATTGCAGGCGCACCCACATGTGGAGATCACATCGGTCATTTCTTCGTCCAGCGCAGGTGTGCCGATATCGGAGGGCTTCCCGCATTTAACCCATATCATTGAACGGAATCTGGATGGTGTTGAGCCGGCTGACATTGCCGCTGTGGCCGATGTCGTGTTTACGGCCACCCCTTCGGGCGTCAGTGCCAAGCTCGTTCCGCAGCTGCTGGCGGCGGGGCTGAAGGTCGTTGATTTATCCGGTGACTTCCGCCTCAAGGACGGCAGCGTATATGAAGCGTGGTATAAGCACCCGGCGCCGGACAGCGAGTGGCTGGCCAAGGCGGTTTACGGGTTAAGCGAAGTATTTGGCAGCGAGGTCACGGGACAGTCCTTCATTTCGAACCCGGGCTGCTATCCGACCGCGACGCTGCTGGGACTTATCCCGGCGCTCAGCGCGGGCTGGATTGACCCGAAGACGCTGATCATTGATGCGAAATCAGGCGTTTCGGGCGCAGGCCGCGGAACGAGCCTGACGACGCATTATGCGGAGATTAACGAAAACTTCAAAGCCTATAAAGTGAATAAGCATCAGCACATTCCTGAAATCGAGCAGGTACTGAGCCAGGTGAGCGGAGCGCCGGTGACGGTTACGTTCACTACCCATCTCGTACCGATGACAAGAGGAATTATGAGTACGATGTACGCATCGCTTCTGGGCACATATACTGAAGATGATTTGATCGAACTGTATCGCCAGTATTATGAAGGACGCCGATTTGTCCGCATCCGCGATAAAGGCGTATGGCCGGCAACGAAAGAGGTTAGCGGGTCCAACTACTGCGATATCGGCTTTTCCGTCGATGCCCGCACCAACCGGGTAACCTTCATATCGGTCATCGATAATGTGGTGAAAGGTGCTGCAGGTCAGGCGATTCAGAACCTCAACTTGATGATGGGATGGGAGGAAAGCCTCGGACTTACGTTTACACCAGTGTATCCGTAAGCGGACGAGGGGACATGAACATGGAACAGAAGCTGTATGCGATCGTTGATGGTGGAAGTATTGTAACGCCGAAAGGATTCAAAGCCGCAGGTTTGCATTGCGGGCTTAAGAAGACGGATCGTCATGATCTCGGGGCCATTGTATGCGACGTGGCTGCAACTGCGGCGGCGGTCTATACGACAAACGCGGTGCAGGCTGCCCCGCTTCAGGTGACGCGGGAGAGCCTCCGCAGCGGCAAGCTGCGGGCGATTGTGGTCAATAGCGGGAATGCGAATGCCTGCACAGGCAAGCAGGGATTGGAGGACGCTTACGTCATGCGTTCGAGCGCTGCTGAGCAGTTTGACGTGGCAGAGGACGATGTGGCTGTTGCTTCGACAGGCGTTATCGGCGAGCTTCTCCCGATGGACCGGGTGACCTCGGGCATTACCGGGCTGCCTGCCCGCCTCAGCGGGGATGCGGAAGGCGCTGAAGCGTTCAGCCAGGCGATTTTGACAACGGATCTGGTGAAGAAGGAAGCCTGCGTCACCGTCAAGGTGAACGGAGTCGATGTGACCATCGGCGGTGCAGCCAAAGGCTCCGGCATGATTCATCCCAATATGGCAACGATGCTCGGGTTCGTGACGACCGATGCGGTTATCGATCAGGAAGCGCTGCAGCAGCTGCTGCGCGATACAACCAATACAACCTTTAATATGATTACGGTAGATGGAGATACGAGCACGAATGACATGCTGATTGCAATGGCGAGCGGCCTTGCAGGCAACGAACCGCTAACGCCGGCTCATCCGGACTGGGAGGCCTTTGCGGCCGGATTCCATGATGTGTGCCGGGTGCTGGCGATGGCGATTGCCCGTGACGGCGAAGGGGCCTCGAAGCTGATCGAAGTGCGGGTCAAAGGCGCAGAGTGCCACGAGGACGCGCAGGCGATTGCGAAGACCGTGATTGGCTCGAGCCTGGTCAAATCGGCGATGTTTGGCGCGGACGCCAACTGGGGCCGAATTATTGCAGCCGTCGGGCGCGCAGGACGTCCAGTGAACCCGGAGACGGTGGACATTCACATCGGCCCGATCCATGTGCTGGAGCAGTCCAGACCGGTTCCTTTTGACGAGGAGGCTGCGCTTGCTTACCTGCAGGGCAGTATGGTGGAAATTGACGTGGACCTGCATATCGGAAGCGGCAGTGCAACTGCGTGGGGCTGCGACCTCACATACGACTATGTGCGGATTAATGCGGCATACCGGACATAATAGGCCGGTCAAGGCAACGGGGAAGCGGCGATATCGAGAGACGATATTGAGATCAGATTACGCGTGAGAACCTAAATTCACGGGTATGAAATATGGAAACAGCTTAACAAGTTCGGATCAGGAGGGGACGAAACATGAAAAGTGTGACAGAACACCAGGAGCAGCAGCAGGGGGCTGTAGCCGCCGGCGGGACGTTTGTCATGAAATGCGGGGGCAGCACGCTGGCTGCCCTTCCGGATAGCTTTTTCGAGGATTTGGAGAAGCTGCAGCAGCAGGGAGTCCATGCGGTCATCGTTCATGGCGGCGGACCTGCCATCTCCGGCAATCTGGAGAAGCTGGGCATCGAGACGGAGTTTGTGAACGGACTTCGGAAAACGACGGAAGAGGTGCTGGACGTGGTCGAGATGGTGCTTGCAGGCACCATTAACAAGCAGATCGTGCGCCGAATCCAGCGTGCGGGCGGCCAGGCGATCGGTCTGTCAGGCTCCGATGGCGCGCTCATTCAGGCAAAGCCGGTGACGAATCATGCGGAGGTCGGCTATGTAGGCGATGTTACTGATGTAAAGTCCCCGATCCTGACGGGCATGATGGATATGGGGTATATCCCGGTTGTAGCCCCGATTGGCGTGGACGCTGCAGGACAGCGATACAACATTAATGCCGATACGGCGGCAGGGGCAGTGGCCTCTCATCTCGGCGTGCAGCAGATGATCGTGGTTACTGACGTGCCGGGCATCTTGAAAGGATCCGGAAGCGAGAAGCGGGTACTTCCTTCCGTGACCGTCCAACAGATCGAGGATATGATCGGAACGGGTGAAATCTACGGCGGCATGATTCCGAAGGTCAGAGCAGCGATCAGCTGCATCCATGGCCAGGTGCGCGAGGTCGTGATCGTGGACGGAAGCGAGCCGAATGTGCTGAGCCGCGTGCTGGCAGGGGAGAAGCTCGGTACACGCATTGTGCGGATGTAAATGCAGGCGGAGTTATTTCATACATCATTAAACCATTGAAAGCCGAAGGAGCGTGGAGGGTCATGGGAAAAGAAAGCTCGTTGTTCCAAACGTATGCGAGATATCCGATCAGTCTGGTGAAAGGGGAAGGCAGCTGGCTATGGGATGACCAGGGGAACAAATACCTGGACTTTATGTCAGGCCTGGCGGTGACCAATCTTGGTCATGCCCCTGCCAAGGTCAAGGAGAAGCTGAAGGGACAGCTGGATGAGCTGTGGCATGTATCTAATCTGTTCCACATTCCGGGCCAGGAAAAAGCGGCCGAGCTGCTGACGGCAAATACGTGCGCGGATGCGGTCTTTTTCTGCAACAGCGGGGCAGAGGCGAATGAAGCCGCCATCAAGCTGGCGCGCCGCTATCACCAGAAAGTGAAGGGAACGCAGCGCTTTGAGATCATCACTTTCGCGCAATCCTTCCATGGACGCACGTTGGCAACGTTGACCGCAACCGGTCAGGACAAGGTGAAGGACGGATTTCTTCCGCTTCCAGCCGGCTTCAAGACGGTGCCTCTGCATGATCTTCCGGCACTGGAGGCAGCGATTACGAAGGATACAGCGGCGATCATGCTGGAGATGGTCTTGGCCGAAGGCGGCGTGCATCCGGTGGATCCGGAGTTTCTGAAGGCGGTCAGCGAGCTGTGCAAGCAGCATGGCCTGCTTCTCATCGCCGACGAGGTTCAGACCGGCATGGGGCGTACAGGCAAGCTGTTCGCGCATGAGCATTACGGGATTGAGCCGGATATCTTCACGGTGGCCAAAGGCCTCGGCTCCGGCTTTCCGGTAGGCGCCATGCTCGGCAAGGGCTTCCTGCGCGAAGCCTTCACGGCGGGGAGCCACGCCTCCACCTTCGGCGGCACGCCGCTGGCAAGCGCAGTGGTCACTGCCACCATCGAAACGATGCTGGAGGATCAGGTGCCGCAGCGAGCGGCAGAAGCGGGCGAGTACTTAATGGGCAAGCTGAACGAGAAGCTGGGCAGCCATCCTTTTGTCAAAGCGATCCGGGGCAAGGGCCTTCTGATCGGGATGGAATGCGCGGAGCCGGTCGGTGAGCTGGTGCTGAAAGGTCAAAGCCGGGGGCTGCTGTTTGTCACAGCCGGACCGAACGTGATCCGTCTGCTTCCTAATCTGTATGTCACCCGTGAGGAGATGGATCAGGCAGTCGAACTGCTGGCTACACTCATTCAGGAGCATACGGCGGTTAACCAGGCATAGAGAGTCGTGATACAATGAGAACATCGATTAGATACAGCAAGGAGGATGCAGTTTATGGCCGCTAGCGGACAAGTGCAGCAATTGAACCTGAAAGGGCGCGACATGATCGAGCTGGACGATTATTCAAACGAGGAAATCCAGTATCTGCTTGACTCGGCGATAGAGCTCAAGCGCAAACAGAAGAGCGGAGAGGTGTACCAGCCGCTGAAGGGAAAGACGATCGGACTGATCTTTGAGAAGTCGTCCACACGGACGCGGGTTTCGTTCGAAGCCGGTATGTTCCAGCTTGGCGGACACGCGCTGTTCCTGAGCAAAAACGACATTCAGCTCGGGCGCGGAGAACCGATCAGCGACACGGCCCAGGTCATGTCCCGCTATTTGGACGGCATCATGATCCGCACATTTGGCCATGACAATGTGGTCAATCTGGCGAAATATGCTTCGATCCCGGTCATTAACGGGCTGAGCGACATGGCGCATCCTTGCCAGGTGCTGGCTGACCTGCAGACGGTGCTGGAGCATAAGGGCAAGCTGAAGGGGCTGAAGATGGCCTTCATCGGGGACGGCAACAACATGGCCCACTCCCTCCTGATCGGCGGGGCGAAGATGGGGATGCATGTGGCTGTCGCAAGTCCGGAGGGCTACCAGCCGGATGCCGGCATCGTGCAGCTGAGCCGTGAGATTGCAGCCGAGTGCGGCGGTCAGATTACGGTGACCCAGGACCCGATCGAGGCGGCCAAGGATGCCGATGTTGTATATACGGATGTGTGGGCAAGCATGGGCTTTGAAGAGGAGCAGGCGCAGCGGGAAGCGGCTTTTGCCAACTATCAGGTGAATGAGGATCTCGTCAAGGCTGCGAAGCCGGATTATCTGTTCCTGCACTGCCTGCCAGCCCATCGCGGGGAAGAGGTCAGTGAAGGCGTGATCGACGGACCGAATTCCGTCATTTTTGATCAGGCGGAGAATCGCCTTCATGCGCAGAAAGCGCTGATGGTTGCTTTGATGGGATAATAAGCTAGAACGATCGTAAGAACATCGGCTGCTGGTCTGCAACAGCAACAGGCTGAATACGATGGCGGCACGAACGACGGATAAGATGAGATTCTGATGAGATTTTGAAGTAACAGGGAGAGGGAGTTTGGATAAGATGGCTAAACAAAAAATCGTACTGGCGTATTCGGGCGGTCTCGACACGTCGGTCATTCTGAAATGGCTGAAGGAAACCTATGACGCAGAGATTATTGCATTCACCGCGGATATCGGGCAAAAGGAAGAGCTGGACGGCCTGGAGGAAAAGGCGCTTGCGACCGGTGCTTCCAAAGTGTATATCGACGACCTGCGGGATGAGTTTGCCAATGACTTCATCTTCCCGATGTTCCAGGCGGGCGCGATGTATGAAGGGCAGTATCTTCTCGGTACAAGCATCGCCCGTCCGCTGATTGCCAAGCGCATGGTAGACATTGCCCGTGCGGAAGGAGCAACTGCGATCGCGCACGGCGCGACTGGCAAAGGGAATGACCAGGTTCGCTTTGAGCTTGGCGCGGCAGCGCTGGCGCCGGAGATTGATGTCATCGCGCCATGGCGGCTGGAGGAGTTCCGCAACCAGTTCCCGGGTCGCGCAGAGATGATCGCTTATGCGGAAGCCCACGGCATTCCGGTAACGGCTTCTGCAGCGAAGCCGTACTCCATGGACCGCAACCTGCTTCATATCAGCTATGAGAGCGGCGTGCTGGAGGATCCATGGTTTGATGCAAGCGCTGAGGAGAACAAGGATATGTACCTGCTCAGCGTGTCGCCGGAGGATGCGCCGAATGAGCCTGAATACGTTGAGCTTGAGTTCAAGCAGGGGAACGTAGTTGCGATCAATGGCGAGTCGTTGACGCCGCTTCAGGTTATGGAGAAGTTGAACGAGCTTGGCGGCAAGCACGGCATCGGTCGGGTGGATATGGTGGAGAACCGCTTTGTGGGCATGAAGAGCCGGGGCGTGTACGAGACACCGGGCGGAACGATTCTGTTCACCGCGCACCGCAAGATGGAGTCGATCACGATGGACCGCGAGGTGATGAACCTGCGGGACAGCCTGATCACACGCTACAGCACGCTGGTGTACAACGGCTTCTGGTTCGCGCCGGAGCGGCTGGCCATTCAGGCGCTGGTTACAGAGAGCCAGAAGAATGTCAGCGGTACGGTTCGCCTGAAGCTGTACAAAGGCAACATCATCGGCGCTGGTGTGAAAAGCCCGGTCAGCCTGTACAATCCGGACATCGCAACGATGGAGGCGGATCCGACGCAGGCCTACGACCAAGGCGATGCTACAGGCTTCATCCGTTTGAACGCCCTGCGGCTTAAAGTAGCCGCCGGTGTCGATCAGAATCAGTAACGAACCGGTTTCGTGCCGGAATCGCGAAGATACAAGTTTAGGCGGAAGGCCGTTTTCATGTCGGAGTGAGGGAGGTAGCGGTCTGGGGGATCCGGATCGAATGCCAACTTGCCATTCTTTCGGCGGGAAGCGGCCATCTGCCTTAAGTAAGAGAGGGGCAAAAGGTGTGAGCAAGCTATGGGGCGGACGTTTTACGAAGCAAACAAACACATTGGTTGAGGAATATACGGCGTCAATCGGGTTTGACAAACAGCTGGCCGAAGAGGATATCCAGGGCAGCCTGGCCCATGTGACGATGCTGGGCAAATGCGGCATCCTGCCGCAAGAGGACGTGGAGACGATCAAGGCGGGGCTGAACAAGGTGCTGGATCGCATCCGCGAAGGCAGCGTCGACTTTTCGGTGTCGGATGAAGACATTCACATGAACATTGAGAAAAATCTGATTGCGGAGGTCGGGCCGGTCGGCGGCAAGCTGCATACCGGACGCAGCCGTAACGATCAGGTGGCAACGGACATGCATCTGTATTTGCGGAACCGGGTAGTGGCGCTGACGGGCATGCTGCATGAGGTGCAAGCGGCGCTGCTTGGACAGGCCAGAGAGAATCTGGACACGATTATTCCGGGCTACACCCATCTGCAGCGTGCCCAGCCGATTCTGTTCGCGCATCATTTGATGGCGTATGTGTCGATGTTCCAGCGGGATGTGGACCGCCTGATCGACAGCTACAAGCGCATTAACCTGCTGCCGCTCGGCGCGGGGGCGCTGGCGGGCACGACGTTCCCGATTGATCGTCATTTTGTAGCCGAGCAGCTTGGCTTTGATGGCGTGTACGAGAACAGCCTGGATGCGGTCAGTGACCGGGATTTCATCCTTGAGTTTTTGTCGCATGCCTCCATCATCATGATGCATCTGTCCCGCCTGAGCGAGGAGCTGGTGCTATGGAGCAGCACGGAGTTCAACTTTATTGAACTGGACGATGCCTTCTGCACAGGCAGCAGCATTATGCCGCAGAAGAAAAATCCGGATGTGCCGGAGCTGGTGCGCGGTAAGACTGGCCGTGTCTACGGCAACCTGATGGGTCTTCTGACCGTGCTGAAATCTCTTCCGCTGGCCTACAACAAGGATATGCAGGAAGACAAGGAAGGCATGTTCGACACGGTTGCAACGCTGGAGGGAGCGCTGCAGCTGTTCGCGCCGATGATTGCGACGATGAAGGTGAACAAGGGGCGGATGCGTGAGGCGGTGAATACCGATTTCTCCAACGCGACCGATATTGCCGACTTCCTCGTTGGCAAAGGCATGCCGTTCCGTCAGGCGCATGAAGTGATCGGCAAAACGGTACTGTACTGCATTCAGAACAACAAATATTTGCTGGATCTGAGCATCGAGGAGTTCAAGCAGTTCTCCGAGCTGTTCGATGACAGCATCTATCATGTGCTCCAGCCGGAGACGGTTGTGAATGCCCGTAATGTGTATGGAGGTACTGCCGAGCCTCAGGTTCAAGCCGCGATCGGCCGTGCCGAGCAGACGCTGAGTGCAACGAAAGCATGGGTCGAGGCGCACAGCGTATCAAGCAACGGGTAAGTCAGCCGGTGTATGACAATAGTAAAGGTCGAAGACCTGCTCGTGATGAGCGGGGACTTCGACCTTTTTTGCTTGCGATTCGGATCAGCGATCCAGCCAGGACGAAGCGTCGGTGCTCGTCTTTCGTGGTGCAGGGCGAAGTTACGCCTGCGTTGATCTCAGCGGAAGCCATTTCAGCACATCCTGGATTTTGGCATCCCAGTAGCCCCATTCATGGGAGCCTGGACCTTCTTCGTAAGTATAGTCAAGCGAGGTTTCTTCACACACCTGCTTGAAATTCTGATTGCTCTCATACAAGAAATCTTCAGTTCCGCAGCATTGATAGAGTTTAGGCTTCGGCCCTTCGGAGCGATCCAGTTCCTTTACCAGATGCAGCAGGTCGTTCTCGGTTCCGGTAATGTCCTGCTCGCCATAGATGAGCTTGAAGTCAAACTGACGCTCGGGCGCATACGGATTACGGAGGGCGCCGGCCATATCGAGCGCGCCGGACAGGCTGGCTGCAGCGGCAAAAGCATCCGGCCGGCGAAGCGCCAGCTTGAATGCCCCGTAGCCGCCCATCGACAGTCCGGCTACGAAATTGTCCTCCCGCTCATGCGACAGCGGGAAGAAGGATCTGGCCAGCGTAGGCAGCTCTTCGCTGATAAACGTCCAATACTTGCCGCCGTACTCCATGTCGGTATAGAAGCTGCGATGAACCTGCGGCATGACTACGGCGATGCCCATTTGGGCGACATACCGTTCAATCGATGTCCGGCGCAGCCAGATGGAGTCATCGTCGGACAGCCCGTGCAGCAAATAAAGCACCGGATGGCGCTCGGCGCGCACGCGGCCCTCCATGCCGATCTGGGTGGCGGTCTGCTGCGGGAGAATTACGGTCATGGACGTGCTCAAGCCGAGCACTTCCGAGAAGAAACGACATTCGATCAGTGCCATGATGAACGAACTCCTTTCAGAATAGAAGGTTGGAATGACATCTAACGGAATTTCTTGGCAGCATCATTAGCTGTACTTTGATCATATCATATCCGGCGCGCTAGAATGATAGCTTCTTCTCGGTCTTGAGACCGAGGCGTCTATCCGCCAGCGGTCGGTTACAGGCAAGCGGGCAATGTGCTACAGTGGGTGTAATGAAATAGAGCGTTGGCAGACCCGGACGACGGACCCGGGATGCTGATATCTAACCTGAGAGAATCGGAGGGCCTCCCATGAGTGCATACGAAAAGAGAAGCGACCTGAAAATATCCGGTGCAGGAAACGGTTCAGGCGGCGTGTACGATAAAGTGAAGATCGACGGCGCTGGCACAGTAAACGGCGATGTGGACTGCCATGACTTTGTTGCCAACGGCAGTGCGAAGGTGCAGGGACAATTGAAGGCTGAAGCGATTCGCATTCATGGCTCGGCAAGCGTGGAGGGACCTGTCCAATCGGAGTCTATGAAAATATATGGAAGCGGCGGCTTCAAACAAAATGTCAGGTCTCGTTCAATCTATGTGGCAGGGCATTGTGCCATCAAGGGGCAGTGCCAGTCCCAGGAGCTGGAGCTGACAGGCAGCCTTAGCGTGCACGGCGACGTGCAAAGCGAGGTGATGCAGTCCAAGGGAAGCTTCCATGTGGACGGCAGACTGCATATCGGCAAAGCGGATATCCAGATGGTTGGCCCCTGCAAGGCGATGGAGATCATCGGGGATGACGTTGCCGTCACAAGAAAAGGAAAGAAGTTCTGGGATCTCCTGAATTTTTCTTGCAAAATGCCGGGGCTTGAAGCCGATCTGATCGAAGGCGATGTTCTTCATCTGGAGTTTACCGAGGCCGATATCGTGCGCGGAAATCGCGTGACGCTCGGTCAAGGCTGTAAGGTACGTCTGGTGGAATACAGGGACGAACTGCATCAGGACCCTCAAGCCAAGGTTGGCGAAGCGCGGCGGATCTGATGCGTCAAGGTCGTTTGGCCTTCAACTTTCGTGAAAGCCCGCAGATGCTGAATGCTCAGCTGTCTGCGGGCTTTCACGCGGTTCCCGGGCGGTGGAGTGAGTGGGCCACCACATGCAGTCCATCGATTGCCGTCAGCCATGTGACGCCGTACGCAGGCCAACAGGCAGGCGCAGAGGGCATCCCACCTCATGAGCCTGGGCAGGGAAGTATGCTGGTGTCAGGTCTCGCTGCCGTTTAAGGCGTGTCTGTGCTGATACCGTCCTCGACGATTTTCTCCTGCGGCGTTTCGGGCGCCTCAGGCATTCCGGCCCCTTTCGGATTAATGGCGATGATGCTGCTTTGTGCCCGGTACGTGTCCTTGGAGATTCTTTCGGTTTCCACCACGCTGCCGTTCACCTTCTTGGTCCGGTAGGTTTCGACGACATACCCCGGCTTTCCGTTCTGGATCACTTGCCGGAATCCGGGCGGAAGTGCGGCGTTATGAATGATTTTCTCCGGGGAAGGCAGCGTCTCAACCGTTTTCGATTCCAGCTCATAGACGGTGTTTTCCGGGAAGGTCCCGAACATTTTTAGTGTCAGGGTTCCGTTTATAACCTCGGAGCGGATTAACAGATGCTTGCCGGTGTTGTTGCGAAACCGGAAGTTGATCGCCCCTTCGGCGAAGGTAGCATCCTGCCCCTTCGGCATGTAACTGACGGGCAAGGAATGATTGCGACGCTCGGTAATCTCGAGCCCGATCAGCAGCGCCGCATGATAAACCGTGCTCGATACCTGACAGATTCCCCCGCCGATTCCCGGCACCAGCCTGCCGTTCACGATGACCGGAGCCTCCTGGAAGCCGTATTCCTTCTCGGCAATCTCGATAATATGAGCATAGTTGAATTCATCGCCGGGCTTGAGGATCATCCCGTCCACCGCCTTGGCCGCAGCGGTGACGTTATGTACCCTGCCGGGTGCGCTCGCCCCGAGGGAGGTTGAGGTCTCGATGATTTTCCGCTCGATTCCTTCCGCCTTGAGCGATTTGACCGTCTGCGCAGGCTGCATCAATGTGAGGGGAAGCTCGACGGCGATGCCCTCCTGCTGCCCGGCTTCCAGATCGGAGAATTCACCCGGAATGGCGGCGCTGAACCGGTCGTAGAAGAGCGGCCAGTCGATCCGGTAAGCGGTTCTTTCCGGCGTGTACCTGACCACATCATCCTCTGAAATGCTCCGCACGGCGTTGACGGGTTCCCCGAAACGCTTCTTCTCCCATTCTTCGGAATATCGTGCCTTCAGAACATCCCGGTTCCAGTGAGCGGACAACTCGAAGTTTCTCTCGAAGTTTTTCCGGTACATGGCCCGGGTCCATATATCCCCCTCGGACAGTTTATTGACTGCGTCGATAAATTCCTCTGCATGAAACGTCACTCCTGCCTCACCGAGCGAGAGTTGCTCTGTTTGCCCCTTCAAACCGTCGGCTTGAAGCTCCAGCCTGACGTCTTGCATCGTGTTCAGCCGCTGCTCCAGCTCCTCAAGCACCGTTTGCGCCTCCTGTCCGCCGACATCCCAGCCGGACACCACGACGCCCTTTGGCAATTTGGTCTGATCTGTATACAAGTGGAGCAGACCGTACCCCACTGAACTGATTAGCACCAAACCGATAACAACAATAAAACCAAGATGAATTTTTTTCATGAAGAGACCACCTTTTACTTCGTATTGGCCGGAGTTCATGCACGGGATCTGTGTGTGACATGCACTTGTTCATATATATGTCAGAGAGCCTTCAAACTTTCGGCTACTCAAAAGGTAACAAATTTGTTACAATAGGTAATGTCGTGAGGAAATTCCGTGGTTTTTAAAGGAATTCCATGGAAACTGTCGAAAGTATAAAGGCTAACTATGTGTTGGGAAGTGATGAAGTGATCGAAATGCAGGACGTGTGGAAGACTTATCCGAACGGAGCGCATGCGCTTCAAGGCGTATCGGTTAAGATCAACCGCAATGAATTTGTATACGTCGTCGGTCCGTCCGGCGCGGGTAAATCAACATTCATGAAGCTTATCTATAGAGAAGAAGTGCCTACCAAAGGGCAGATTTCCGTGAATGGATTTAACATCGGAAAGCTGAAGCAGCGCAAGATCCCCTATGTTCGCCGAAATATCGGGGTTATTTTTCAGGACTATCGTCTTCTGCCCAAGCTGACCGCTTACGAGAATGTGGCGTTTGCGATGGAGGCGATCGAAGCGCCGCCGAAGCTGATCAAGAAGCGGGTCATGGAGGTGCTGGATCTGGTCGGTCTGAAGGCCAAGGCGCATCGTCAGCCATCCCAGCTGTCAGGCGGGGAGCAGCAGCGGATTGCCATCGCACGGGCGATTGTCAACAACCCTGCGGTCATTATTGCGGACGAGCCCACCGGCAACCTGGATCCGGAGACGTCCTGGGGCATTATGCAGCTGCTCGACGAGATTAACTTCCGGGGAACGACCATCGTAATGGCGACGCACAACAAGGAAATTGTCAATACGATGCGCAAGCGCGTACTTGCCATAGAACGCGGACAGATCGTCCGTGACCAGCAGAGAGGGGAGTACGGCTATGAGTTTTAGAACCCTCTTGCGGCATTTGCGGGAAGGGGCGAAGAGCGTTATTCGAAACGGGTGGATGTCGCTGGCATCCATTACGTCCATCATCGTGTCCTTATTTATTCTCGGCGTTTTCATTCTGCTTGTCATGAATGTCAATGCGCTTGCCGATAAAGCAGATAGTAATGTTCAAGTCAACACATATCTGAATCTCAATGTGGATGAGGAGATGCGCGAGACGGTTAGGCAGGAGATTGAATCGATGCCTGAGGTCAAGTCGATCAAATTCGTGTCCAAGGACGACGGTTTGAAAGAGCTGGAGGAGACGCTGGGTTCCGAATGGCTGGAGGGTTACAGCGAGGGAGATCGCAACCCGCTCCCTGATGCGTTTGAAATCTCGGTCATCGAGCCCACTACGGTACCATTTGTAGCCGACAAGATCAGCGCGCTGAATGAGAAGTATCCGGTGGAGCCGATTCTTCGGGTGAAGTACGGGGAAGACACCGTCGAAACGCTGTTCAAGATTACACGCACCGTCCGGAATATCGGATTTATATTTGTAGCCGGGCTCGCGCTGATGTCGATGTTCCTGATCTCGAATACCATTCGAGTGACGATTCTGGCCAGACGCCGCGAGATTGGCATTATGAAGCTGGTGGGCGCTACCAATTCGTTCATCCGCTGGCCTTTCTTTGTGGAGGGCGCTTTGCTTGGATTTTTCGGTTCTATCATTACCGTCGGGCTCCTGTTTGCCGGCTATCAGCGGCTGTTCGCCGCAGCACAGGCAGATATGACGCTGGCGCAAAGCCTGATCCCGCTTGGAGATCTGTGGCTGCTTCTGGGCGGCATCATCATCGCGCTTGGAATGGCCATCGGAATCTGGGGCAGCACCATGTCGATTCGGAAATTTTTGAAGGTGTAAAAAAATGACAAAGGATGGGGAGCGAAAGTTGAAGAAAATCGCCGCTGCAGCAGCCGTTCTGTTACTGGGCGCTGCATTGATCCAACCCTCTGACGGACAAGCTGAGAAGAAAACGGCAGCCGATGTGGACCGCGAGCTGAAGGCCTTGCAGGAGCAGGTTCAGAAGGCCCGGGAACAGAAGAACAAGGCTGCGGAAGAGAAGAAGGAAGCACAGCATTACAAAAACAAAGAGACGCGCAATCTTCAATATGTCATGCAGCAAATTGAGATCGTGAGCAATGAACTGACCAAAATCACGATGCAGATTGAGGAGACGGAAGACCTGCTTCGCAAGACCACGCAGGAGCTGGAGGCTGCCGAGGAGCGCATCGTCGCACGTGAGGAGCTGCTGGACTCCAGGCTTCGCCTTATTTACATGGACGGGCAGGTTTCCTATCTGGATGTGCTGCTGTCCTCCACAAGCTTCAGCGATTTCCTGGAACGGGCGGATTCCTTGAAGACGATCGTAGATCAAGACCAGGATCTTCTGGTCCAGCATAAACAGGACAAGCTGCTCGTGATCGAGAAGAAGAAGGAGCTTGAAACCCAGTATGCAACGGCCAAGGATCTGTACGCTCAGATGGAAGACCGCAAGAGCGAGCTGAATGAGAAGGAGCAGGAGAAGCGTGTGCTTCTGGCTCAGTATGATCAGGAAATTGAGGATGCTGAAATTTTAAGCGAGGAGCAGGATCGTCTGCTGGTTCAACTGGCAACGAAACGTTCCGAGCTGGAGAAAGAGAAGAACAAGCTCGCGGCTGAAGAGGCGGCTCGCAAGGCAGCCGCAGCGAAAGCGGCCGCAGCGGCAGCGGCCAAGAAAGCCCAGGCCACGACCCTTCGCGGCAGCTCCGGCGGAGGCTATACCGGCAATGGCGGACCGTTTGCTCTGCCTGTATCCGGTGCGCGGCTCTCTTCCAATTATGGCCCGCGTGTGCATCCGGTAACGGGCGAGAGAGGCAAGATGCATACCGGCGTCGACTTTGCAGCACCACAAGGGACGGACATTCGGGCTGCCGATAGCGGCACGGTCATTTTGGCCCAATGGTGGAGCGGTTACGGAAACTGTGTTATTGTTGATCATGGGGGCGGAGTATGGACGCTGTACGGACATATCCGCAATGGCGGCATCATGGTTAGCGAAGGCGAGAAGGTATCTCGGGGACAGAAAATTGCCGAGGTTGGCTCCACGGGGCAAAGCACAGGACCGCATCTGCATTTTGAGGTTCGTATCAACGGCAGTCCGGTGAACCCGATGCCTTACTTGTAAAGACCCGATATTGTTCGGAAAATGAGACGGTGTTATCGGATCAGGAATGTATAGCATTTGGAAGTCAGGCGATACTTATGAATCCGGGGTTACAACCAGTCCCAGGCGCAGCTATCCGATGCAACCTTTGACCGCTGTATAAATATTCCCGTATAACCAATCATATACTAGGTGGACGGGGTTACCCCATGAATGAATCATTGAATCGTGCAAAGGCGGTGAAATACATGCTGAAAAAAAGGACGGCTGTCTTTCTGGTCATCGCAGCCATGCTGTTTGGCGGGCTGTTTACGATGGTCGTGTCGGAGCTAGCCGGCACGGAGCAGACGGGAGAAGCCCAGGGCTTGCTCGCGAGCAGCCTTGCCGAGAGCCAGAAGGCGAGCGGCCAGGCCGATCAGGATGAGACCAGGAAGCTGCAAGTGGCTCTGGATCTGATTGAACAGAATTACTACAAGGATGTTGACCGTTCCAAGCTGATTGACGGTGCGATTAACGGCATGATGGGTGCGCTGGAGGACCCGTATTCGAACTATATGGGCAAAGCTGCGGCAGAGCAGTTTGAGGACAGCATCTCCGGCTCGTTCAGCGGCATCGGCGCGGAGGTATCCTCCGAGGATGGCCATGTGGTGGTCGTGTCCCCAATCAAGGGATCCCCGGCGGATAAGGCCGGCATTCGTGCGAAGGACATTATCTTGTCGGTGAACGGCGAATCGCTGCAGGGACTGGACTTGAATACAGCGGTATCCAAAATCCGGGGGCCTAAAGGCTCCGAGGCCGTGCTGCAAATCAAGCGGGCAGGATCGGAACAGCCGATTGAATATGTGATAGTCCGGGACGATGTCGATTTGCAGACGGTGTCCGCACGCATGGAGGCTGACGGAATCGGCGTGATCGAGATTTCCCAGTTCTCTGAAAATACCGGCAAACGGTTTAAAGAGGAGCTCAAGAAGCTCGAGGATCAAGGCATGGAAGGCTTGGTCATTGATGTCCGAAACAACCCGGGCGGGGTTCTGTCGGTCGTGATCGACATTGCCGAGCAGTTCGTTCCGAAAGGCAAGCTGATCGTGCAGGTGGAAGATAAAGATCAGAAAAGACAGAAGCATGTCTCGGGCGGAAGCGCGAAGCCATACCCGGTTACCGTCCTGATGAATAAAGGCAGCGCAAGCGCCTCTGAAATTTTGGCCGGTGCGCTGCAGCAATCGGCAGGCGCGGTGCTGGTCGGCGAGCATTCCTTCGGAAAAGGCACGGTCCAGACGAGCTTTGACAAACCATTTGGGGACGGAAGCCTGCTGAAGGTGACAATCGCCAAGTGGCTGACGCCAAACGGATCGTGGATTCACGAGGATGGCATCGAGCCGGATATCAAAGTGGAACAGCCGGAATATTTCACGGTAGCGCCAATTGACAAGAAGAACACCCTAAAATTCGATATGAACAACAACGATGTGAAGAGTGCCCAGATTATGCTGGAAGCGATCGGCTTTGAGCCGGGACGGAAGGATGGTTATTTCGACCAGACGACCGAAAAGGCAGTGAAGAGCTTCCAAAGCAAACACAAGCTGGAGGCCGACGGGGTCATCAACAGTGCAACAGCGGAAGCGCTGGAAACTGTGCTGATCGAGAAAATCCGCGATCCGAAAGAGGATAATCAATTGAATCGCGGGATTGCCGAGATCAGGAAGGAGATCGCGGCCAAGGCGTCGAAACATTAAGAAGGCTAGCACTTAGCCTTCTTTTTTTCTTGCCGGAATATCCGAGGCGAGGGCGGGATATTCGCGGACATGGTATGTATAGCTTGCTTGTTCAGACATTGGGAAAGGAGCGTGGCATGCTGTTGGAAACGGCAATACAATTGTTGTGGCTTTGGACGGATGCAGGGTTGCAGCTGCTGACGCAGCCCTTTTATTATATCTCCATCTTGTTTGTCATGATGTTCTACCGAAGGCAGGTGCTGCTGGAGCGGAAGCTGTTCCATGTGCGGCTCCATGCATGGGGCCGGCAAACCTGGCGAACGGTGCTTGGCGGCTTGGCCGCTGGCCTGGCCGTATCCATCGTGGTTGCCTTCCTGGGCGTGTCGCTGAGTCTGGAAGCGATTCTGTGCATCTGGATAACTGCACTCATTCTGATGTTGTTTCGCATACGTTTTCTTTGTTTTGCGTACGCGATCGGTCTGCTGGGGCTGATCCAGGGGGCACTAAGTCTGTTCCCCAGCTGGCAGCCTCAGCCGCTATGGCTTGAAGCGGCCGTCTCGGCCATTCGCGGGCTGGACATCCCGTCGCTGCTGGCCTTGTCGGCGGTGCTGCATTTTGCCGAAGCGATGCTGATCATGATCCAGGGGGCGGGCTTTGCAACGCCTCTGTTTCTTGAAGGCAAGCGTGGCAAGCTGGTTGGCGGCTATCATATGCAGAGCTTCTGGCCGCTGCCGCTATTCCTGCTTGTCCCTGCTGCGGAGGGAGGCGGCATGCTGCCGTGGACGCCGTTCTTTGGCGGGGATGCATGGAGCGGGGGCTTTACGATGCTGGCGCTTCCGGCCATGATCGGCTTCGGCGAAATGACACAGAGCATGCTGCCGAAGGAGAAAGCGAGAGTGACCTCCCGGCGCATGGTCGTCTATGCGGCGATCGTGCTCATTTTAAGCCTGCTGGCCGAGTGGTGGTCCCCGGTCATGTTCGTGGCGGCGCTGGCGGCCCTGGTGCTGCATGAGGGCCTTACGTGGCACAGCCGGTATGAGGAACAGCAGCGCAGCCCGGTCTTCGTGCATCCGGCTCAAGGGCTACGTATATTGGCTGTGCTGCCGAACAGTCCGGCAAGCGAGCTTGGACTGCTGGCGGGAGAGACGATTCTCAAGGTGAACGGGACGCTGGTGCACAGCAAGGAGCAGCTGCATGCCGCGCTCCGCCAGAACCCGGCATTCTGCAAGCTGGAGGTACAGAACCATGAAGGCGAGAGCAAATTTGTGCAGCGGGCCATTTATGCCGGCGAGCACCATCAGCTCGGGGCGATTGTAGCGCCAGATCCGAATGACGGGATCGCGGTGCAGCTGAAGCCGATCAGCCTGGTGGCGCTGATAGCCAACAAGCTTCATGTTGGCGGCAGGCAGGGCGCGAGTTCCCGCAAACGGAAAGGGAAGATCCACAGCGAAGCGGACAAATCGATGGATCTGTAAATTTGATCGTTACCGGATAATGAATAAGCCTGCATTCTCTCTTGAACGCTTGAAGAGAGAATGCAGGCTTATTTTGCGTGCATTGGTCAGGACGTGCCGACCTGTTTTAAATAAAATATGGCGATCTGGGTTCGGTCCCGCAGCTGCAGCTTGCTCAAGATGTCGGTGACATAGTTTTTGACAGTCCCTTCACTCAAGAACAGCCGCTCCGCAATTTCTTTGTTGGATAGCCCGTCCGCGATGAGGGAAGCGATGTTTCGTTCTGCGGGTGTGAGTCCATAGCGTTCGAGCACCGAAGGGTCTGTCTGCACCCGATCAGCCGGACGAAGCATGCCTGTCAGCTTGCGTGCGATATCCGGATGAATCAGCATATTGCCATCATGCACGGTTTTGATCCCCTGGATGATCCGGTCAGGCGGAATGTTCTTCAGCAAATAGCCGCTGGCTCCGTTCTGCAGCGCCTGGACGATATAATCATCATCATCGAAGGTGGTCAGCATCAGCACACGACTATCGGGGTATTTCGTCCGGATTAAACGCGTGCCCTCCACGCCGTCACAGATCGGCATCCGGATGTCCATCAGGATTACATCAGCGGCCACTCCGCTGTCCAGCAGTGCGAGTGCCTCTTCTCCATGACCGGCGACAGCCGTTACCTCAATGTCCGAATCCATGCCGATTAATAGTTTCAGGCTTTCCCGAATGAACGGATCATCGTCTACGATAAGAACGGAAATCAAGCGCCGTCACGCCCTTTCTATATCGATTTACACCATATCGGTTGTGCGATAGACAGGAAGCTGAGTAATGACCGTGAAAGCCGGGGTGCGGCGAATTTCAAGCAGGCCACCGATCAGCTCGGTCCGCTCCCTCATGCCCCGAATGCCCATCCCTTGCTCCATCGGGCTTGACGAACTAGCCGCGTGGTCGCCAGTTTCACCATTGTTGGAAACTTCCATTCGCACATGCTCTTCGCCATAATGGATTACAATGTTCACCTGACTGGCGCCTCCATGACGAATCGCATTGGTGATCGCTTCCTTGGCGTTTCTGTACAGCACAACATGCTGGCTGGGGTATAGCGGGTAAGGCAGTCCTTGAAGCCGCAGATTCGTAATTATCCCGGTCTCCTTCTCCGTCTCCTCAAGCAGCCGGTCCAAAGCGTAATCGTCGGACAGGCTGCGCCGCGGGTTCACCCGTTTCACGGCAGCGCGCATTTCCTCCATGCTCTGGCTGAGCTGATCCCGAATCTGATGCAGCATTTCCATCCCTTTGGCCGGATCGCCCGGCGTGACTTGAATGGCGGCTTCGGTCATCATTTTAACGCGGATCAGCCGGTGGCCGATATCATCATGAAGCTGGCGGGAAATGCGGGTTCGCTCAGCGGTCTGGGCGGCGCTTTCCACCTGATGGGCGAAATGAAGGAGTCGCTTGCCCGCTTCATCCTGCCGATAGTGATCCTGCTTCAGCTCATCATAGAGGCGGAGCGTATGCTCCTGCTTGCGCATCCCTTCCAGAATCAGGCTTACAGAGACGAGAACAAGCACAAATAAGAAGTTGGCGCTTGTCCTAATGAGCGGTTCCGAGTCCATCAGCGCATGGTTGATCAGCACCAGATGAAGTGCTGCCAGACTCCAGCCATATGTGCGCGTGAATAACGGAAGATAAGCGCACAGGCTGGATACGGACAAGAAGGCCATCATAAAGCCATAGTTGCGGCACAGCCACCAGGACAATGCGATTTCCAGCAATATCGCTGCTTTCAGACTGGCATCCCCGGGCAAATAGCGGCTGAGCACGGCAATGGCAAGAAACAACAGAACATAGACCATGTACTCGCCGTAATGCTCAAGCGGATTGAGATAGATGGCGGCGATCGCCGGCAGCAGAATCATCCCGTAGCGGAGGATAGAGAGCGACTGAGACATATGCAACCCGCCTTTTTGTTCTTTAGCTCGTTGTCTTTACTATAACACAAGGGGGGAGCCCCAGAGGGGGTGACTTTGGTCACCAATGAAGGTGACCTTATCTACCTTTATCCTGACGGGGTCTGGGGTACAATCGAGATATCAGAGACAGGAAGAATGGAGTGGGATAACGATGGCACCCTTTCTTGAAATGAAGGATGTTGTGAAACGATATGGCGGCAAGCTGTCCGTGGACCATTTGAATCTCAGAGTGGATCAAGGTGAAATCCTGGGGCTGCTCGGGCCGAACGGGGCCGGCAAGAGCACATCGATCAACATGATCTGCGGTCTGCTGGACATGGATCAGGGAAGCATCCATGTGGACGGTATCTCCGTGAAGGAGCGTCCGCTGGAAGTGAAGAAGAGGATCGGGCTGGTTCCCCAGGATTTGGCCCTGTATGAGGATATGACGGCACAGGATAATGTCGCTTTTTTTGCCAAGCTTTACGGGCTTCGCGGGGCGCTGCTGAAGGAGCGGGTAGCGGAAGCACTGGCTTTTGTCGGTCTTCAGGATCGCGCGAAGGAGCGGCCGTCTACCTTTTCCGGCGGGATGAAAAGAAGGCTCAATATCGCCTGCTCGATCACGCATCATCCGAAGCTGATCATTATGGATGAGCCAACCGTCGGCATCGATCCGCAATCGCGCAATCATATTTTGGATTCCGTCAAGAAGCTGAATGAGATGGGGTCCACCGTCATCTATACGAGCCATTACATGGAAGAGGTATCGGCGATCTGCGATCGGGTAGCCATTATGGATCAGGGACATGTGATTGCCTTCGGAACGCTGGCAGAGCTGAAGGAGCGCGTGAGCCATGAGGAGAAAATCATCATGACGATGGAGGGCATTACGCCTGCGCTGATTCATGAGCTGTCGGAGCATAACCGGGTCATTCGCGTCATCCAGAGCGAGCAGCAGGTCGAGGTATATCTTCCGTCCGCCCAGCAGGAACTGCAGGATATTTTGTATATATGCGGCAAGCATCAAGCCGTCCTCCAAACGCTACAGTGCGAAGAGGCTGGACTGGAAACGTTGTTCCTCAGTCTGACGGGACGAACACTTCGAGACTGATGGCCGCGCTGAAAAGGGAATGGAGAAGGGAGAGCCTGACATGAAAATCGCAGCGATCGCCTGGTTTGAACTGAGAAGAATGGCGACAAGCCGGTCTGTTTTGATGAATCAATTTTTGCTGCCGCTCCTTTTGATTTTTATATTAGGAAATGCGTTGTCCGGCTTTTTTGGCGGCGGGCAGGAGTATGTGCAGCAGATGGTCCGGGTTGGAATAATAGCTGAGGGTCCGGGCCGGGAGGTGCCGGCAAGCCTGCAATCCGTGATCGACTCGCCGGAAGTGGAGAAGCTGCTTGTTCCGACCTATATGATGGACCGGGAAACCGCTGAGAAGCAGCTGCGGAGCGGAGATCTGGATTATGCCGTTATCATTCCGCAAGATTGGGAGCAGCGGATCAGCAGCGGGGAGGAGACAAGGCTGGAGCTTCTGCCGGGCAAGGACCGGGAGCTTAATTTGATTGCCGACACGGTGTTCAAAAGTTATACAGCGGAGCTCAACCACCGCATGGCAGATGCGGCCATCCTGGGGATGGACAGCATGTCAGCGTGGTTGGCAGCGGGCGGAGAAACGGCACCAGGCCCCTTCGTGGAGGTTGGACAAATGAGCGAGCAGGGGGCGACTTACTCGGCTGCCCAGTATTATTCGGTGTCTATGCTGGTCATGTTCCTGTTATACTCCGGCTTGATGGCCAGTGTCAGCCTGTTTGAAGAGAAGGACAGCCGGACGCTGTACCGTCTCCAAAGCGCCCCGGTGCCCGGCAGCAGCATATTTATCGGGAAACTGACTGGCGCCAGCCTGATTGCAGTCATACAGGCGGTGGTCATCGTGCTTGGCTCCATGTGGCTGTTTGGGGTGGAATGGGGCGACAGACCGTTGTTCCTCGTTCTCGTCTGTATGCTGGTTACCCTGGGATCGATGGCTCTGGCGGTCGTGGTCACATTGTTCTCAAGGACAGCTGCCGGAGCGCGGGGCGTGATGCAGACGGTCATCATTGCGATGACGTTTGTCAGCGGGGGATTTACCCCGATTGCGGCCGAGTGGGTGCAGCAGATCAACACCGTCACCGTGAATTTCTGGGCGATGCAGAGCTTGCTCCGGATCATGCTGCACAGCAGCGGCTCCGAGATTCTATTCAGCATGGGCATGCTTGCTGTTGTCTGCGTCGGATTAACCGCGGTTGCCTGGATCACGTATCGGAAGGTGGGGTATCATGCATAGCTTAACGATAGCCTGGAATATGGTCAGACGTACGCTGGGCCGTAAAAAAGGCTGGGTTGTATATTTGGTCATGCCCTGTATCGTAGTCGCGCTTGCCGTACTGCTGTTGGGTCAAACGAAGGCGGTCGGCATTGTCGTCTCTTATGTGAACGATGATGAAGGCCCAGCCGGACAGTATGTGATTCGGGAGCTTGCCAGGCATGATCAATACGTGCTGAAAGAGGCTGCATCTGAAGCTGAACTCCGGGACGGCTTACTCCATAATACAAGCACTGTCGGGATCCGGATTCCTTCCGGGCTTAGCCAAGGGCTGATCGAAGGGGAGGTTCCAGGCGTGAAGCTGTATGAACTGACCGCCTCCGAAGGGGCAGCCTCGGTACGGCTGACGGTCGAATCGGCCATTAAGCGTCTTCATGGCACCGGTTCGATCATTCGGACAGCAGGGGAGGAAGCCGGCGGCATGCAGATGCTGGAGCAGGTGCTGGGGCAGGTGGAGCGGTATACCATCGATACGGCAACCACGGATCTCCATCTATATTCGCGGCCAGGTCTGGCCAATGTCACAGGCTTCACGTTGATGTTCATGATGGGACTTATCTCCAGTGTCGTCACCTTGATTGTTGATGACCGCAGGCAGCGGACGATGTCGCGTATCTATACAGCGCCGGTGCGGGCGTACGAGATTGCGCTTGGCAATTTTCTCGGCAGCCTCGTGGTCGGATCGCTGCAAGTCATGGTTGTGCTGCTTCTGAGCAGAACGGTGCTGAGGTATGACTACGGCATTCCGTTTGGGCTTCATTTTCTGATCCTGACCGCCTTTATGATGGTGTCGCTGGGCCTGGCAACCACGGTTGCAGGCATGATCCGCAATGATAAAAATACCGCGCTCATCAACTCCCTGATTATTACTCCCACCAGCATGCTGGGCGGATGCTTCTGGCCGATCTCCATCATGCCGGATTTCATGCAGAAAATCGCCAATTTCATTCCGCAGAAATGGGCGATCGAAGCGGTGGAGATCGGGGCGACCGGCGGCTCGCTGGCCGATATCGGCCTGCCCTTGGCGGTGCTTGGACTGATGGCTGTCATTTTGCTGGCGGTCGGATCAGCGGTGCTGCGCCCGAGTGAGGTCGGTACCGGCGGCCGGGCTTAACGGCTGGCTTGAGTGGCTTGTCAGTGCCCCAAGGACCCAATCGAGCAAAATAGAGCGCCAGGTGGAGAGATACGGCAATCTGTCTACCTGGCGCTTTTTGGATTTAGGATGTGGCTGCTGCGCTGCTATTGCTGCAGCTGTCTGAGCACGGTAATTTCAACGCGCCGATTCTTTCTCCGGCCCTCATCAGTAGCGTTGTCAGCTGCGGGCCGCGTATCGGCATAGCCTGCGTACTGGAAGCCTGCAGGGTCCAGCCCGCTCTCGTCAATGAAGAAACGAAGCACCGACATCGCTCGCGCACCGGATAGCTCCCAGTTGTCCTTATAGCTCGACCAGCGGCTGACCGGCACATTGTCGGTATGCCCTTCGATGCTGATCGCTGCATCGAGGCCCTCAAAGAGGCTGGCGAGCTTGGTCAGGACTGGCGCTGCCCCGGGCTTGAGCTCGGCGTGACCGGTGTCAAACAGGAAGCGGTCGCTTAAGGTGATGGCGATGCCGCGAGGCTCGTCCGCAATAAAGATATCTTCCTCCAGCTGATGCTCCTTGACGTACTGCTCGATCACGGCCATGAAGTCGGACAACGCCTTCTCCTGATCGCGGAAGGCCAACTCGCGCTCCGTCATGGCTTCGGCGGGCGCTTCCGGTTCGGCTTGAGGAGCATCGGGATTTTTATGCTTCTCGGTATCGGCTTTGCCCGTGATGCCCGAGCCCATCTCCAGAATGCTGTCCCCGCTCTGGAAGGTGGCCTGCAGCGACTGTGTGACAAGCTGATATTTGTCAGAATCGAGCTGGCTCATCGCATACATGACTACAAAAAAGATCAGCAGCAGCGTGATCAAATCCGCATAGGTAATGAGCCAGCGGTCGCGTCCGCCCTCACCTTCCTTCCTTAGAGGCCGCCGGCGTTTATTCGGCTGTCTCATGCGAAATCCCCCTTGAATGTGAAGACACAGCAGCGTCCTTATTCGTGAAGGCCGCGAGCTTTTTGCGAACGATCAGCGGGTGCTCCCCGTTCTGTATGGCGAGAATTCCTTCGAGCGCCAGCTCCATCCGCTGAATTTCTTCCTCGGCGCGTGCTTTAATTTTGGATGCAATGGGCAAAAAGATAATATTGGCACTGGCAACCCCGTACAAAGTCGCGGTAAATGCAACGGCAATCGAGGGGCCAAGATCGGTCGGGTCCTGGAGGCTGCCCAGGACGTGGATAAGCCCCATCACCGTCCCGATGATGCCCATCGTTGGCGCATAACCCCCTGCCGATTCGAATATTTTGGCATAGCCTTCATGCTTTTGCTCGGCTGCATGGATCTCCAGCTCCATGATTTGGCGTGCCATTTCGGGATCTGTGCCGTCGATAACCATTTGGATGCCTTCCTGGAGAAATGGGTCCTCGTCATCGGCTGCACGCTGTTCAAGCGCGAGCAGCCCGTCCCGGCGGGCAATGACAGACATGCTGACAATCGCTTCGATGAGATCCTCCGAGGAGCGTCCGCCTCGTCCGAAGGCCAGCTTCAGGGCGGTTGGAATCGTGCGTAGACGGGAGGACGGGAAGCTGATGACAACCGCAGCCAGCGTCCCTCCAAAAACGATGAGCGCAGCCGTTCCCTGCAGCAGTCCGCCGATATGTCCGCCTTCCCATAAAAATCCTCCGATCAGCGCGGCTAAACCGGCAAGCAGGCCAATGATGATTGTAATGTCCATTCGCTGTCTCATCTCCTTTTGTAATATGAACCATTAAATTAAAACTTCATTAAAGTGTTTGCAACCAAAAATCGTTAGCGGTATAATGGGACGGGAACAGATATTCTTATTTACTGGACCATAGGCGATCTATTTCCCGGTAGTTATTTCATCGGGAAATTTCGATATATCTTTTAGACTTACTTAATTTTAGACGATGAGGGTGATAGGGACAATGAGCGATATTGTTGTCAGTACCAAATCCTTTGAAATCGTGTCGGAGTTCCAGCCCCAAGGGGATCAGCCGGCTGCGATTGACGCATTGGTCGAAGGGCTGCGCCAAGGGAAAAAGCATCAGACGCTGCTGGGAGCAACAGGGACGGGGAAGACGTTTACGATCGCGCAAACCATTGCCAAGGTGAATCGCCCCACGCTTGTGATTGCGCATAACAAGACGCTGGCTGCACAGCTGGCCAGCGAGTTCAAGGAGTTCTTCCCCAACAATTCAGTGGACTATTTCGTGAGCTACTATGATTACTATCAGCCGGAGGCGTATATTCCTTCTTCGGATACGTATATCGAGAAGGACTCCAGCATTAACGAGGAGATCGATAAGCTGCGCCACTCGGCGACCAGCTCTTTGTTTGAGCGCCGGGACGTTATCATTGTGGCGAGCGTATCGTGCATATACGGCTTGGGATCCCCGCGGGAATACGGCGAGCTGCTGCTGTCGCTGCGGGTAGGGATGGAGAAGCCCCGAAACCAGATTTTGTCACGGCTTGTGGATATCCAGTATCAGCGGAACGACATTAACTTTGTCCGCGGCACGTTCCGGGTACGGGGAGACGTTGTTGAGATTTTCCCGGCCTCCCACGGCGAGCATGCGATTCGGGTGGAGCTGTTCGGCGATGAGATCGAACGCATTACCGAGATCGATGTGCTGACGGGCGAACTGATTGGCGAGCGGGAGCATGTCGCCATCTTCCCGGCCTCTCACTTTGTTACGCGTGAAGAGACGATGCGTGCTGCGCTCGTCAATATTGAACGTGAGCTGGAGGAGCGCCTGGAAGAGCTGCGCTCCCAAGGCAAGCTGCTCGAGGCCCAGCGTCTGGAGCAGCGGACACGCTATGACATCGAAATGATGAAAGAGGTCGGTTTCTGCTCCGGTATCGAGAACTATTCAGGGCCGCTCACCTTCCGGGAAAGCGGAGCCACCCCGTACACGCTGCTGGATTATTTCCCTGACGACATGCTGATCGTGGTCGACGAATCCCATGTGACGCTGCCGCAAATCCGGGCGATGTACAACGGGGACCGGGCGAGAAAGACGGTACTGGTGGAGCACGGATTCCGTCTGCCGTCAGCGCTCGACAACCGTCCGCTCAAGTTTGAGGAGTTCGAGGAGAAGGTAAGGCAGATTATCTACGTATCGGCAACGCCGGGGCCTTACGAGCTTGAGCACTGCGATACGATGGTAGAGCAGATCATTCGTCCGACCGGTTTGCTTGATCCGATTATTGATGTGCGTCCGACCGAGGGCCAGATCGATGATCTGATCGGTGAGATCCATGACCGCATCGATCGCGATGAGCGGGTGCTGGTCACCACGTTGACGAAGAAGATGGCTGAGGACCTGACCGATTATTTGAAGGAAGTCGGCATCAAGGTCCGGTATATGCACTCTGACATCAAGACACTGGAGCGGATGCAGATTCTACGGGATCTCCGGCTTGGCACATTCCATGTCCTGGTCGGCATCAACCTGCTGCGGGAAGGGCTTGACCTGCCGGAGGTATCGCTGGTGGCGATTCTGGATGCCGACAAGGAAGGCTTCCTGCGTTCGGAACGATCGCTCATCCAGACGATCGGCCGGGCTGCCCGGAACTCCGAGGGCAAGGTGATCATGTACGGTGACACGATCACCGAATCGATGGATCGGGCAATCAAGGAGACCGAACGCCGCCGCAGCATCCAGATGGCGTACAATGAGAAGCACGGCATCACGCCGCAGACGATCCGCAAGAAGATTCGCGACGTGATCGAGGCCACGAAGGTGGCCGAGAGCAGCGCCGACTACTTGACGGACGCCGCAGGCAAGATGTCCAAGAAGGAGCGTAAGAACCTGATTCAACGCCTGGAGGCGGAGATGAAGGAAGCGGCGAAGAACCTCCAGTTCGAGCGGGCCGCCGAGCTGCGCGATGCGCTGCTTGAGCTGCAGGCGGAATAGTCTGTCTATAGGGAGTCTGCGGAGAGGGAAGGGCATTTGCGACCAAGCGATGGACTCCTGAACTCCTGAAGCAAGCAGTACAGTCGGGGAAACCAGTGATACAACGTCATAGGACGTTTATGTATAGATAGATACTATTTTGATACAAACGGTGCTTGATGCGGGATTTATTTATTCGTGGTTAAGCCGCCATAGGAGATGATATCATTTGGCAAGTGAAAAGATTGTGATCAAAGGCGCCCGCGCCCATAATTTGAAAAACATTGATGTCACCATTCCCCGCGACAAGTTCGTAGTTCTGACGGGACTCAGCGGATCAGGCAAGTCGTCTCTCGCTTTTGATACGATCTATGCCGAAGGACAGCGCCGCTACGTAGAATCGTTGTCTGCCTATGCGCGTCAATTTCTGGGGCAGATGGAGAAGCCGGACGTCGATTCAATCGAGGGCTTGTCTCCGGCGATATCCATTGACCAGAAGACGACCAGCCGCAACCCGCGTTCAACGGTCGGCACGGTGACGGAGATCTATGACTATTTGCGCTTGCTGTTTGCCCGCATCGGTCATCCGCACTGTCCGGAGCATGGGGTTGAGATTACCTCCCAGACCGTTGAGCAAATGGTAGACCGGATTATGCAGTACCCGAAGAAAACCAGGCTGCAGATTTTGGCGCCGCTTGTGTCCGGCCGCAAAGGGGAGCATAAAAACCTGTTCGCCGATATTGCGAAGCAAGGATTTGTCCGGGTACGGGTCGACGGCGAGCTTCGCGACCTGTCCGAGTCCATTGAACTGGAGAAGAACAAAAAGCATACGATTGAGGTTGTTGTTGACCGGATCGTGGTGAAGGAGGATATCGAAGCGCGGTTGGCCGACTCTATTGAGACGGCGCTGAATTTATCCGGCGGACAGCTTCTCGTTGATATTATCGGTCAGGAGGAGCTGCGCTTCAGCTCGAACTTTGCCTGCCCGATCTGCGGGTTCAGCATGGAAGAGTTGACACCGCGCATGTTCTCCTTCAACACGCCGTTTGGCGCTTGTCCGGATTGTGACGGACTCGGGGTGGAGATGATCATCGATCCCGAGCTGCTGGTTCCGGATCCGAGCAAGAGTGTGGAGCAAGGGGCTTTCCAGGCTTGGAGCGGAGGCACCTCTAACTATTACCCGCAGTTTTTGAGATCGGTATGCGAGCACTACGATATTCCCCAAGATGTGCCGGTCAGCAGCCTGAGTGAGGATCAGATGAACAAGCTTCTGTACGGAACAGGCGGCGAGAAGGTACATTTCCGTTATGAGAACGATTTTGGCCAGCGGAAGGAAGCGTATGTGCCGTTTGAAGGAATTATTCCGAATCTTGAGCGGCGCTACAGAGAGACGAACTCGGAAGGCATCCGGGAGTTCATTGAAGGCTTCATGAGCAGCAAGCCGTGCGACACTTGCAAAGGGCACCGCCTTAGAAAGGAAAGCCTTGCGGTCACGGTCAACGACCGGAACATGGCGTATGTGACCAACCTGTCGGTTGGCGAGTCGCTTCACTTCTTCGAGGGTCTGGAGCTGAGCGAGAAAGAGCAGCAGATTGCCAATCTGATTCTGAAGGAAATTCGCAGCCGGCTCGGCTTCCTTGTGAATGTCGGCCTCGATTATTTGACGCTCAGCCGTTCGGCAGGCACGCTGTCCGGCGGTGAGGCACAGCGGATACGACTGGCTACGCAGATCGGCTCAAGCCTCATGGGCGTCTTGTATATTTTGGACGAGCCAAGCATCGGCCTGCACCAGCGGGATAATGATCGTTTGATCTCGACGCTGGAGCATATGCGCAATATCGGCAACACGCTGATCGTGGTCGAGCATGATGAGGACACGATGATGGCAGCTGATTACATTATCGATATCGGACCTGGAGCAGGGATACACGGCGGTCAGGTCATCGCACAGGGAACGCCGCAGGAGATCATGCAGGATCCGAATTCCTTGACCGGCCAATATTTGAGCGGGCGCAAGTTCATTCCTGTGAACACCGACCGGCGCAAGCCGGACGGGCGCTGGCTGGAAGTGCGCGGAGCCAAGGAGAACAACCTGAAGAACATCAATGTGAAAATTCCGATTGGCGTATTCACCGCAGTGACTGGCGTATCCGGCTCAGGCAAATCGACGCTTGTTAACGAAATTGTATATAAGACGTTGGCGCGGGATCTGAACAGGGCGAAGGTTCGTCCGGGTAAATACCGGGAGATGAAGGGCCTTGAGCATATCGAGAAGGTTATAGATATTGACCAGTCCCCGATTGGAAGAACACCGCGTTCGAATCCGGCCACGTATACCGGTGTGTTTGACGATATTCGGGATATCTTCTCCCAAACGAATGAAGCGAAGATCCGCGGCTACAAGAAAGGCCGCTTCAGCTTCAACGTGAAGGGTGGACGCTGTGAGGCGTGCCGTGGAGATGGCATTATCAAGATTGAAATGCACTTCCTGCCGGACATCTATGTGCCTTGCGAGGTGTGCAAGGGCAAACGGTATAACCGCGAGACGCTGGAAGTTAAGTACAAGGGCAAAAATATTTCTGATGTGCTGGACATGACGGTGGAGGACGCGGTGGAGTTCTTCCAGAACATCCCGAAAATTCACCGGAAGATCCAGACACTGATGGATGTCGGATTAGGCTATATCAAGCTTGGGCAGCCAGCTACGACGTTGTCAGGAGGCGAAGCCCAGCGGGTCAAGCTGGCGTCCGAGCTGTACCGGCGCAGCACCGGCAAAACGATGTATATCCTCGATGAACCGACAACAGGGCTTCATGTGGACGATATTGACCGATTGCTTGTCGTTCTGCACCGCCTGGTGGATTCCGGTGAATCGGTGCTTGTCATCGAACATAACCTAGATGTAATCAAGACCGCTGATTATATAATCGACCTTGGTCCCGAAGGAGGAAGCGGCGGCGGTACGATCATCGCAACCGGCACGCCGGAAGAGATCGTGAAGGTGGAGGAGTCTTACACCGGCAAATATCTGAAGCCGATTCTCGAACGAGACACGAAGCGGACGAAGGAGCTTCACAAGCTGGAGGCGGCTCGCTGATATTCAGATTCAGCGGGCCTTGAGCCTTCCTTACGTATCCCCCCTCTCCGGGGTGTGCTATGACGTAACGCACGTTGGAGCGAGTTTTTTTTGAATTTTTTGGAGTAAGGGCTTGCATCCGGACGGGCGCACGGATAACATAGAAGGAGATATGCTAAAATGCTCGAGAAACCCACGAGGAGGTACGTTTCATGTTCCTTGCAGCAGTATCGGATGCCAACGCGACGTTCAAAACATTCGATATTTTCATGATCCTGTTTACGATTCTGATCTTTATCGGCGTGGTGCGCCTGTTGACGGCTCGCCAGAAAAATAAATTCGCAATCGCTTTCGGACTTGTCAGTCTGGCTGTGTTCCTGTATTCGGACTATGCCATGATTACCGGCTGGTTCAAATAGTCAGCTTTATCGCGAATCGAAAAGACAGCTTCATTACAGCTACATACAAATGAGACGTCTGGTCCACATGGGTGGAATGAAGGCGTCTTTTTTGTTTGCAACGAGTCGTAATGTCGCGTCCAACAACGATGGATCTCATCGATAAACCGTTTTCTTGATGATGCCCCTAGCATAGCTGTTGCCTAAATCTGTTACCTAGAGGGGCCCCAGGCTGCTATTCTTGTGCGCGTGTCTCCAGGTTACGATCCTTGTGCCGGTGTCTCTAGGTTGCGACCCTTGTACGGCTGTCTTTAGGTGCTATCCTTGTGCAGCTTTCCCAATGCTGCTACTCCTGTGCCGTCTGCCCCCGGGTTCCTATTTAATGCGATTGCTCCTGGAATGTTATCTTGTGCCGCTGCTTTTGCATGATTATCCCTTTTGTTCAGGGGGAGGATGAAGATGGATGTTTGAGGCCGAGGGCGAGGGGGCTAGACAGGTGAATGGACAGATGAATAAACAGATGAATGAACAGGTGAATAAAGATGAATGAACAGATGAATGAACAGATGAATGAACAGATGAATGAACAGATGAATGAACGAGCAAATGGACAAGGAAAGAGACAAGGAAATAGAAAAGGAAATAGAAGAGGCAATGGGTCGAAAATTAGCCTTCGCAACGCTTGACGATTCAATCGAAGAAGAGGAGAAATCATGAGTTGATAAAAGAAATTAAGGAAAAAGATAGGAATTAAACGAGGATTTTAGTTGAAACAGATAACATTATTCTGGTATAATAAGGATATAAAAGAACGCATGTTCGATACCATTGTTCGAGGTGAATAATTATGGAGGTTCATGGGCTAACAGATCTTCAACCATTCCATCGTCGTTTTCAGAACGAGCAGGCCTGTTTGGAGGCCGTGATCGCGATGAAGTGGCCAAACGGCTTCGTTTGCCCGCGTTGTGAACACACCGGGTGCAGCCGTCTGAACTCCCGACGTGTTCCCTTGTTCGAGTGCGGACGGTGCAAGCATCAGACATCGGCTTTGGTGGGCACGATTTTTGAAGGAACTCGTTTGCCTCTGCTCAAGTGGTTTATGGCTCTGGACTTGTTCCTTCTCCCGGATGGCATCTCGGCGTTGCGTCTTAGTCGAGCGATCGAAGTCACCTACAAGACCGCTTGGTTAGTGCTGCACAAAATTCGTCATGCTGTCGGCGAATTCGATGCGCGGGAGCTGCTCTACGGCGAGGTGAAGGTGAACAGCGATCAGTATGGCCGCAATCCCTCCCGATTTGAAGTTGTGCATCCGCATGCCTCTGTGGTTGTCGCTGGTTGTACGGTCGATGAGTCAGGTGAACCTCAGCAGGTCAAGCTTGAACTCGTCCCACAGAAGAGAGGAAGCGATAAAAGGGCAGCTCGTCGCGAACTAACTGCATTTATCGATGAGCACGTGGATCGTCTTTTATCCGAGGTACAGCTGTTCTCCCAAGCTTTTCGACTATATACACCGCTGCGGAACATAGTAAGAGAGGCTTGGAAGTTGCTGAAGAGTACATATGGCCCGTTAGGACAGAAGCATCTGCAGGCGTATCTGAACGAGTACACAGGACGCCGCTGGCTCCGCATATCTGAAACGGAGGAATCGATGGGGCAGAAGTTGCTGCAGATGTGCACGGCGATCCCCGGGATTTCCTACCGCCAGCTGATCACTCGCCAACCGAAACAGTCCCTTGCTGCGGTTGCTTGAAAGAGAGGGGTAACAGTTGGATTTGTGGGTGAAGAGTGCTGGTGAGACAGATCGATTTGAATTGTGAGCTCGCGTGAACAAGTACTGATGAGATGGTATTGCTTCGCTGAGGCGACAAGGAGTCAAGCATGAGTCTGTAAAATAGTTTGTGTAAACTCCCAAATCTATTAAAATGGAAAGTAATAGAAAGGTTGGGGAGAATACATGGGACTTTGGACGAAAGAGCAATTACGAGCCTTCATTAAGGAGAACAAGCTGGTAACGGCACAAGACGCGCAGAACGCCCTGAAAGAACTGTTTGCTGAAACGCTTCAAGAGATGCTGGAAGCAGAACTCGATACGCATTTAGGCTACGAAAAGCATGAGGTCAAAGCCAAGATGACGTCAAATAGCCGAAATGGCAAGAGCAAGAAGTCGGTAGTCAGCGAATACGGAGAGCAGGAAATTACGGTTCCACGGGATCGACTCGGTGAGTTTGAGCCGGTTGTTGTGCAGAAGCACCAGAAGAATGTAACCGGCATCGAAGATCAAATCATCGCCCTGTACGCCAAAGGTGTCAGCACACGAGAGATTCAAGACCATCTGCAAAACCTGTATGGCATCGAAGTCTCGCCTACGCTCATTTCCAATGTGACCAACAAAATCGTACCTCTCATTAAGGAATGGCAGAATCGGCCGCTTCAAGGCGTGTACGCGGTCGTTTACATGGATGCGATTCACTTCAAAGTGAAGCAGGACGGGGCCATTGTAAACAAAGCGGCCTACATGGTGATCGGCATCGACCTGGACGGAAACAAGGATGTACTCGGCATGTGGATCGGGGAGAATGAATCCAGTAAGTTCTGGTTAAGTGTCCTAAATGACCTGCGAAATCGTGGTGTTCAAGACATTCTCATTATCTGTGTAGACAATCTGAATGGCTTCTCCGAAGCGATTGCGGCCTGCTATCCAAAGACCGAAATCCAAAAGTGTATCATCCACCAAATCCGTAATTCCACTCGCTACGTGTCGTACAAAGATCTGAAGAAAGTCACCGCTGACCTGAAGCCCATTTACAAGGCTGCAACAGAGGAAGGAGCGCTGCTTGAACTGGACCGCTTCGAGGAAGTCTGGGGCGCCAAGTATCCGCTCATTATCCGCTCATGGCGCAGCAACTGGGGGGAGCTGGCAACTTTTTTTAAGTACCCACCTGAGATCCGCAAACTCATCTACACCACAAATATGATTGAGAGTTACCACCGACAGCTTCGCAAGGTGACCAAGGGTAAGAGTATTTTCCCCACCGATGAGGCACTGCTGAAAATGCTCTATCTGGCCACGATGGATGTGACCCGGAAATGGACAGGCCGCGTCCAAAACTGGGGACAGATGCTGCTCCAGCTTTCGGTTTTCTTTCCGGATCGGGTCAGCAACTACTTACGTTAGAAACGCCAAATCCCCCCTCGGGGGGATTGCTTGAAATGGGTTTACACAAAAAGATTGACAGACCCTCAAGCATAGTATAATCCGCTTTTTCATTTGGTCCGTGCGCTTATCCTGTAGCCTCATTCCAAAGTTACATCCCAAAACTAAATTCCAAAACTACAATCTAATTTACATCCCAAATACATCCCAAGTACATCCCAAAACTATATTCTTAGTCTACATTTCTAATCTACATTCTAAGGAGTGCTACTAAGCTGTCCTTCACAAGCTATTCTTCTATGCTATTCTTCTATGTTGTTCATCTAAAATGTACTTTCTAGCTTATCTATCAAGCTAATCTGTAAAGTTATTCTTTTAGGTTATTTTTTAAAATTATTCTTTTAAGTTATCCTTCTAACCTCTAAGCTGTTCCTTAAAGCTTCCTCCTAAGCTACCTATTTCTAGAGATCGACAATTCCCAGTCTTTTTAATCATTTCTATGCTGCCTGATTAAAAGGGATAACGATGCAAGGGATCCGGGACAGACTATACTTTACACGTGCTGGATAATAGAATGGAGGAATATGGAAAACTATGCTACATTAATAAGGAGAACGTTTGGTAGGGAAAACGGGAGAGGGACAGGGTGAATCCATGAACAAAAACTTAGTCAGAAAGTCCACGCTGCTGCTCGGTGCAGCTCTGGTGCTCGGTAGCGCTGCCGATTGGGGAATTGGCAAAGTCGAAGCGACAGCGGCAGTTCCAGGATCAGTTTCAGGATCAATTCCAGTGACCGCCTCAGCGGCAGTGTCGGTGGCAGCAGCAGGGTCAGTTTCAGGTGTGAAGAGTACATATGAGGATCAAGTACCGAGGATCATTCAGAATGCATCTCCCTCGGTAGTCGGCATTATCGGAAAAACTGCGCAAGGAGTTTCGTACCAGGAGGATCGCTATAATCTGGCACATGGCACAGGCGTCATCTGGACAGCGGACGGATGGATCGTCACGAATGCACATGTGGTGGATGGATTAACCGAGCTTACTGTGGTCACATCGGACGGGAAGTCTTACCGGGTCCGTGAGGTTTATAGCGATACCAAGAGCGACATTGCTCTGATTAAAATTAATGCGAAGTCTTTGAAGCCAGCTAAATTCGCCAAGACAGCCCAGACTTCTCAAGTAGGGGAGCGGGTGGTGGCCATTGGAACGCCGATTTCCTTCTCACTCCGTAACTCTGCAACCGTTGGGGTTGTAAGCGGATTGAACCGGAGTGTAGACGGCTCCTATCGTCTGATCCAGACGGATACTGCGATCAACCCTGGCAATAGCGGGGGGCCGCTGGTGAATATGAAAGGAGAAGTCATCGGGATTAACTCGATGAAATTTGCGGCCATCGGGGTCGAAAATATGGGCTTCTCGATTCCTGTGGAAACGGTACGTTATGTTGCCGAATATTTGCTCGAATACGGCGAAGTGCCAAGACCAACGCTTGGTCTGGAGCTGGAGGAGAGCTGGTCGGCGATCGTTGGCCTGCCAAGCGATGATCCGTTGATGGTTACGCAGGTCTTAAGTGATGCCGCATGGAAAGCCGGAATTCGAGAGGGGGATGTGCTGTATGCCATTGATGGCAAGCGCGTCTACTCGGTTGTGGATATCAATGAAATTTTAAAGTCTTTTTTGCCGGGACAGAAGATTAACCTGCTTATGCAGAGTGATGGAGACATCGTGAATCGCCGGCTGACTTTGGGCTGGGACGCCTATGACGGAATCCTTGCCGATGAAGAGGAGGCCGACCAATAATGTTGACGTGGGAGAGAGAGAATAGCCATCGGCGGCAGTGGATGAAAAAGGCAGGGGTGGCATTGCTGGCGCTGTGCCTGATGACACCGTTGATGATGACAGCGGCTTGGGGAGACAGTGTAACTGATGAGCAATATGAACAGCAGGAGCAGACGAAGCAGGAGCAGACGAAGCAGGAGCAGCAAACGAAGCGGGAACAGCGGTTGTTGGCCATCCAGACAGGCAGCTCCAAAGCGACGGTGAATGGTGAGAGCCTTGGGATTGCTAAGCCAGTGATACATCAAGGCGCTGTGATGGTGCCGCTCGGTGTGTTCAAGCAGGCTTTCGGCAGTGAGATTCGGCTGGAAGGAAACAATCGGATTCGGATACTGCAAGGGCCGCACAATATTGTGCTGGTCATGGACAGCAAGACAGCCTGGATTGACGGACAGAAAGTTGAACTTTCCGTTGCTCCAACCATGATTTCCGATACGCTGATGGTGCCTCTGCGTCAAGTGGCCTCGGGAATGGGAGCGAAATTAAGCGCAATCGGTTCCGGCGCCTATACGGTTAGCCTCAATGTGGTGGTTAAAGAACAACCGGATCCATCCGGCATGGAAGGCCCGGGTTCATCGCGCATAGGGAACAGTTATTATACTTGGAGCATCAATTATCCATCCTGGATGATGATCATTCAGGGGGCTTCGGACGAAAGCGCGTCCTATTTTACAGATCCGACGGGACGCTATTATTTGGAGGTCCATGCCCTTAATCAGACAGTGCCTTTAAACGCTGAGGATCTGCTGGAGATAGTCATTAGTGATGTGAAGGAATCGAGGGAAACGATTCTGCACCGGGAGGCCGCCTCCAGTGCATCTGTGGCGTATGCCAGAGCCGTCACCAGGGATATGGACGGATTGCTGTGGGAGACCCGGGCATATTACGCGAATGATCGGGTGTACATGCTCTATTTTTCCGATGCGAATGCAGAGCACTACACCGATATGAATACCCATGCTGCGTTTCTGAACTCCTTCAGGCCTTCCTTTCCGGCAGCGGATCCTCATGTGAAGGATTTGTCCTCGGTTGTGGACGGGCTTATGGATGTAGGCAATGATGAGTATGGTGTCTACCTGAGTGTGCCGGCTGATTGGAACATGAACGATGAGGAAATGATGTATTTCAAACAGAAGGAAGGAATACTGGCCGTCACCGTTACCTCTGTTCCGAAGGGGGCGAGATCCGGTATAACTTCATGGGTCGATGAGATCAAGAAATGGTATGCGGAGTCGTTTGTAGAGGATGCTTACAAAATGACCGGGCAATCGCCAATCGAAATTTCAGGCGTGGAAGGCCAGCTCCTGGAACTGCAATATAACTCAGGCAACGGCTGGATTTACACATATCAAATCCTGATTGAACACAACGGTTATCGGTATCATATTGAATATGCCTATCCGGAGCGGATAGAAGATGGTGCTGGGTTGTGGGAGAAGATGCTGGATTCCATCGACATCGATTATGACCGGGTACCGGATCAGTTCGGTGATCTCGGAGAAGACAATACGCTTGTCGACAAAACAAAAATGAGTACGAAAAGCTCCTCTGCATACCGTTATCATATAGATATTCCATTGTACTGGACACCGATCAGTGACCGGTTTGAGCAATCGGATATTCAATATTCCTTCATGGGAGGAAACTTTGAAATTATGGCGCGGTGGAATAGTCCAGCCGACCGGATCATCCAAGAGATGAAGCGTTATTACACCGAAGCTAACGCGTCTAACAGCAAGCTCAAGCTGCTGAGTGTGGAGAATATCACTTTTGCTGGTGTGTCCGCGGTATCTTTTACGACACACCAGGTGAAGGATGGGGTCGGCTTCACGACGCGTGAAATCGTATTTGAGAACAACGGCATCACCTATATGATTGTTGCGGAGCTGAACGATGCGAATGCAACTAAGGAGCAGACCGATGTGATCGAGCGGACGTTAGCTTCCTTTGGATTGACGAAGTAAATGGGTGTAGTAAGTCGTTGTGGCTTTCGAAGTATCAGGATGTCATGTTTGTATATCCGCATATGATTGTGAATAAAGCTGTTGGCAGCTGCTTGTGGTCCACGAAATCGTGTGCCATGGGCGGCTGTTTTTGGTGTAGGGGATACGCGCCGCCTATGCTACAATAAACTCCAGTAGATGGATAACGGGGGAGCTTATGAATAAGACGATAGGCATGTTCGCCCATGTGGATGCGGGCAAAACAACACTGGCTGAACAGCTGTTATATATGACCGGCACGATTGCTCAGCCTGGGCGGGTGGATCATCAGAGTGCCTTTATGGACAATCATGGGATCGAGAAAGAGCGAGGCATTACCGTGTTTGCGGACCAGGCGGTGATGGCGTATAACGGCAGCACCTATTATTTAATGGATACGCCGGGTCACGTCGATTTTTCACCTGAAATGGAGCGGGTGATCCAGGTGATGGATGCCGCTGTTGTCGTGATTAGTGCAGTGGAGGGTGTTGAGGGGCATACGGGAACGGTGTGGCAGCTGCTTCGAAGATATGGTATCCCTGTGTTCGTATTTATTAATAAAGTTGATCGGGTCGGTGCCGACGTTCGACGGGTGCTTGAAGAGATTCGAAGAGAGCTGTCGGCAGACGCTTGTCTGATAGAAGAAGGGGATGATTTCACTTCGGGGGCGCTTCGTCCAGCGTTAATCGAGGCCATTGCCGAAAGGGATGAAACCCTGTTGGACTTTTATATGGAGCATGGCTATGAGGCTGAAACCTGGACAGAGGCGATACGGACGCTGGTCCGCGAAGGCCGGATCTACCCTTGCTTTAGCGGCTCGGCACTGCAAAATATCGGGGTGTCCCATTTTATGAAGCAGCTGGACGTGCTAACGGAGACGAACTACCGCAGTGAAGGGGAGTTTGCCGCCAGGGTATATAAGATCCGTCATGATGCAGGCACAAGGCTTACGTACATGAAGGCGGTCAGCGGTTCGCTGCAGATTCGGGATGAGCTGGAGTATCATACCGGTTCAGAGGTGGTGACTGAGAAAGTGACCGGTATCCGATGGGTCAACGGCAGCCGCTTGTCGAGCGTGGACAAGGTTAAGGCGGGTGAACTGTTTGCAGTCACCGGAATTACGGCTGCGGGCGCAGGTGATGGTGTCGGGGCGCTGTCCGGGAAAACCGTGTACGAGCTGGTACCGGCCTTGAAGAGTAAGGTGGAGTTTAACAGCGATATTCATCCCAAGGATATGCTTCGCTGCTTCCAGCTGCTGGATGCAGAAGACCCTTCACTATCAGTGCAGTGGGAAGAGCAGGTGCAGGAGATTCATATTCATGTGATGGGTGTCATTCAGTTGGAGGTGCTTCAGCGAATCGTGCTGGAGAGGTTCGGATATCAGGTTGCATTTGGTCCGCCGGAGATTTTGTACAAGGAGACAATAGCGGAGGAAACGGTCGGATGCGGGCATTTTGAGCCGCTGAAGCATTATGCCGAGGTGCATCTGAAGCTGGAGCCCGGGCCAAGAGGCAGCGGCATCGTGTTCCGTAATGCGTGCCATCCGGACGTGCTGCCGGTCAATTATCAGCATCTGGTAGAGCAGCATATCGGGGAGCGGGATCATCGAGGCCTGTTGACCGGATCGCCATTGACGGATATCCAGGTCACATTGCTGAAAGGTCGTGCTCACAACAAGCATACCCATGGCGGAGATTTCCGGGAGGCTACGTATCGTGCGCTGCGGCAAGGGCTTGAGAAAACGAACAATATTCTGCTGGAGCCTTATTATCAGTTTAAAATCAAAGTGGATACCGCGTTTGTCGGGAGATTAATGTCGGATCTGACGCGGGCCAAAGCCAGCTTTGAGCCGCCGGAGACGCTTGGAGATCAGGTGGTGGTTGTCGGATCTGCGCCAGTCGCGACCATGATGAATTACAGTGTGGAGCTTGCGGCCTTCACGCACGGGAAAGGCATGATCTCCCTTCAGTTTGGCGGATATGATCGCTGCCATAATGAAGAGGAGGTCATTGCCCGAAAGGGATACAACAAGGATGCTGATCCGGAGTACAGCTCCTCGTCGATCTTTTGTGCGAAAGGCCACGGCTATAGTGTACCGTGGGATGAAGCGGATGCGCATATGCATGTCTAAGAAGCATGGAAATGCCGATAAGGCTGGAGCTTATCCTGCTGCCGACCTTCCTGAGTTCTCGGCATGCGTGTCAGTGCCACGCAGTGACCAATAGGTGAGGCCCGTGGTGATCAGCATGAGGATACCGGTTATTAGAAATACGGAGTGAATATCCAGGAATCCACTGATCGCACCGCCTGCGAGCGGGCCTGCCATGCCGCCGATCTGTGTGGCGGTCTGGTTCAGACTGAATGCCCGGCCGCGGAAATCGCTCGGGGTATGCCGAACAACCAATCCGTTCAGTGCAGGGAATACCGCACAGAAGAAGATGCCATAAACGAAGCGGATGGCCGAGAACGCCCAAATATTGCTGAACAGCATCTGTGCCAGGGAGCCAATGCCGCCGGCGAGCAGGCCGATCAGAAGCACCCGATGAAATCCGATTTTGTCGGCAAGCTTGCCCCAGCGTGCGGCAAACAGAATGCTGGCGATCCCGACGATGGAGAAAACAAAGCCGGCGATCATTGAGGTATGCTTGCTGGATCCGCTGATATCGGCGACATACAGAGGCAGGACCGGCTCGATGGTCATGACGGAAAACTGGGTCAGCAGGGTCAGCATCAGCACGATCATCAAGGTTTTGTTATGCCCGGCTATACGGAACGTGTTGATGACGGATACCCTTTCCTTGCTCGGGACAAACTTCTCTTCCTTCACCCATAATATGACCAGCACGGTTGCAATGAAGCACAGGCCGCCAGCGAGCCCGAAAGCCATCCGGTTGCTGAACAGGGAAGCGAGCGTGCCTCCGATCAGCGGGCCAAGAATGCTGCCCGTTGCAGTCGCGGTGGACATCATGGACAAGGCATACCCGACCTTGTGCTCGGGAGTGTTCGTCCCGACAATGGCGATGGCGCCCGGAATGAAGCCGGAGAGCAGACCTTGCAGCAGCCGCAGCACGAGCACCTGATACTCGTTCGTCACAAATGCCATAAGCACATAGATGACAAACAATACGAGCCCCGCGCGGATGATCATCGGCTTGCGTCCGTATTTGTCACCGACGGCTCCCCAGAACGGCGAGGACAGTGCCCCGGCAAAAAAAGCGGCGCTAAACAGTAAGCCGGACCACATTTCGGTATTCTTGGTCACCCCAAGCTCAATGAGAAAGAGCGGGAGAAAGGGGATGACCATCGAGAAGCTTGACGCCACGATAAAGGAGCCAAACCAGAGGACCCACAGATTTTTCTTCCAACTTTCCATAATTTCTTCATCTCCTGATGTTTATGCTGATATCGCTCCGGCCCCCTTTACATTGCAAAGTTATATGATGAAAAATAACAACCCTAGCGAAATTCCACCTATCTATTACCCTGATTCCTTAGGAGCATGCCATGCGGAATAGCACACTCATACCTATGAATCGCAAACCGTACGGCATATAAAAGGTAAAATTTAATAGAATGAATGCTTCACGTGCTTAAAGACGAGATTTTATAATTTCAGAATGGAATGAGTAACATGTGCGTTTCTTAAGTAAACGCTGTACAAAAGCAAACACCTCTCCAATTTGGTAAACTGAAAGCAGCGAAAGCTGCCGTTTCCAAAATGAAAGGCGTAAGTTCATGGTACACCACATTTCATGTTCTGGGAAGGCATGGGAAAGAAGTTAGGAGCGTTGAAGATGAGAGAGACGTTAAAAGGGTTGTATTCATCGGCTTTGCTGAGCAATGTGGCAGAACAATTGAAACAGGCTTACCCGGCCTTTGATTCGAATCAATTTATGCAGTTAATCCAGGACGAGGCCTGGGAGCAGGAGGAGTTCAAGCAGCGAATTAGGCATATTGCCCAGGCCTTGACGGACACGCTACCCTCTGCTTACCGGGAGGCGCTGGACATATTGAAGCAGGTGGCCCCTCATTTTCGCGGGGTGGAATATTTGTTTTTCGCGGATTATGTGGAACTGAACGGACTTGAGGACTTTGAAGCCTCGATGCAGGCACTTGAGGTGTTCACGGTGTATTGTACGGCGGAATTTGCGGTGCGGCCGTTTATTATGCGGGATCAAGAGCGGATGCTCATACAGATGAAGGCGTGGGCGCTGTCGGACAATGAGCATTTGCGCAGGCTGGCCAGTGAAGGCAGCAGGCCGCGGCTTCCCTGGGCGCCCCAGCTGCCTGCTTTGATAGCGGATCCGAAGCCCGTACTGCCGATTCTGGCGCAGTTAAAGGAGGACCCGTCCCTTTATGTGAGAAAAAGTGTGGCCAACCACCTGAACGATATTTCCAAGGATCATCCGGAACTCGTACTGGATATTGCGGCAGAGTGGTACGGCCATCATTCGTTAACGGACTGGATCGTGCGGCATGCGCTGCGGACATTGCTTCGGCGCGGGGATGTGCGGGCGCTGTCTATCTTTGGTTATGAGGAGCTGGACGAGCTCCCGGGGCTGGAGATTACCGATCTTCGGCTGAAGCGGACCGTTATTGCCGTGGGGGAGGAGCTGGAGTTTTCATTTCGCGTTGTGAATGAGACCGGGGAGCCGCGCCAGCTTCGGATTGACTATGAGATCGATTATATGAAGCAAAGCGGCAAGCATGCGCCCAAGCGCTACAAATGCTCGGATAAAGTGTATGAGGCGGGAAGCTGGGTGGTGGAGAAGAGGCAGTCTTTCAAAATCATCTCCACGCGCCGTTTTTATGCAGGGGCGCATCGGCTTCATATTGTGGTCAATGGCAAACGATTGGCTTCGGCTGATTTTGTGCTGGAGGGTGCGGAATCTATAAAATAATTGGGAATGGAAAAGTCCCCGCAGACAGCTGACGTCAGGCAGCAGTTCTGGTACACTAGATAAGTTGAAAAGACGTTTATAGAATAGGAATTGTTACAAGACTAGATAGAAACTAGAGTGTACCGGTGATGTTACCGGCGGGAGGATATAGATGGATACAAAAGCGTTACGAAGAGAAGATGTGGAGTTGCTGGCGCCAGCGGGCGATTGGGACTGCATGCGCGCGGCGGTGGCCAATGGTGCGGATGCGATCTTTTTCGGTGTGGAGAAGTTTAATGCACGTGCGCGGGCGAACAATTTCCGGATGGACGAGCTACCGGAGATTATGGCTTTCCTGCACAGCTACGGGGTGAAGGGCTTCCTGACCTTCAATATCCTCGTATTCGAAAATGAGTTGGTAGAGGCCAAAGAGCTGATCGATGCCTGTGTTGATGCAGGCGTGGACGCCGTGATCGTGCAGGATCTCGGCCTGGTGAAGCTGATCCGCGAAATTTCGCCGGATTTTCCGATTCACGGTTCTACCCAGATGACGATCACTTCCCCGGAGGCGGTGGAGTTTACGAAGCCGTTCAACATGGAGCGGGTGGTGCTGGGTCGCGAGAACAATCTGAAGCAGATTCAGAAGATCGGGGAGCAGGCCAAGCTGCCGATGGAGGTATTCGTCCATGGTGCGCTATGCGTATCTTATTCGGGCCAATGTCTGACCTCGGAGATGTGGGGCGGCCGCTCCGCAAATCGCGGAGAATGCGCGCAGGCTTGCCGTCTGCCGTATGACCTGATTGTGGACGGCGAGCCGAAGCCGATGGGCGATGTCGCTTATCTGCTCTCGCCGAAGGACCTGGCGGCCATTGACCTGATGCCAGAGCTGATCGAAGCGGGTGTGACCTCCTTCAAGATCGAAGGGCGTCTGAAAAGCCCTGAGTACGTAGCGAACGTTGTGAGCAAATACCGGAAGGCGATTGACCGGTATTTCGACGGGGAGGATGCAAGACCGAGCAAGGAGGAAGTGCGCGAGCTGCAGCAGAGCTTCTCGCGCGGCTTTACACACGGCTTCCTGGAAGGGACCAACAACAAGCAGCTGGTTGAAGGGACGTTCCCGAAGAGCCGCGGCGTGTATCTGGGCCGGGTGGAGCAGATCCTGCGCGACGGCGTTGTATGCCGCCTGGAAGCGCCGCTGAAGCGTGGTGACGGGATTGTGTTCGACGCAGGAGACCCGACGAAGCAGGAAGAGGGCGGACGTGTTTATGACGTGCGCCGCAAGGGTGTGAAGATCGAGGGCGAGGCCCAGGAGGGCTGGATCATCGATATCGTCCCTGGCCGCAGCGACGTCGATCTGCGCAAAGTGCATGTAGGCGACCGGATCTGGAAGACCAGTGATCCGGCGCTCGACAAGCGTCTGCGTCAAACCTTCGAGACCGACAAGCCGTACCGGGTGTTCCCGGTACATGTGCGGGTCAGCGGCCGCCCAGGGCAGCCGCTGTCGACGTGGTGGACCGATGTGCAGAAGGGCACGACGGTCCAGGTGAATTCGGAGCTGGAACTGGACATCGCCCAGAAGCGGCCGCTGAACCAGGAGCTCCTGGAGGAGCAGCTTGGCCGCCTGGGCGGAACGGTGTTCCAGCTGGAGCAGCTTGACGTCGAGCTGTATGGCGACGTCATTGTGCCGATTCGCGAGCTGAACAGCATCCGCCGCCGTGCGGTGGAGCTGCTCGCTGGCGAGCGGCCGAAGCCGCCCGTGTATGTGAAACGGGTGGTGGAGGTGTACGGCGATGCGGCTGTGCCGGCATCGCCGGTGGCGCGCGGTGAGGCGAAGCTGACCGCGCTGTGCCGCAGCCTGCCGCAGGTGCAGGCTGCGCTCGAAGCCGGCGTGGAGATGATATACGCCGACTTCGAGTTTATCAAGCAGTTCCCGGCAGCGGTGGAAGCCGTGCGTGCAGCCGGCAAGCAGATTGCGCTGGCGACGCCGCGCATCCATATGCCGGGCGAGAACGGCTACCACAACAACATCCTGCGCCTCCAGCCGGATGCCGTGCTGGTGCGCAACACCGGTGCGCTGTATTATTACCTGCGCCACCGGATGGAGAACCCGGGGGCTGCGCATCCCCGGCTGATCGGCGACTTCTCCCTGAACATTGCCAACCACAAAGCGGTTGACCTGTTCACCGAAGTCGGCTGTGACATCGTCACGCCTTCGTATGATCTGAACATCCAACAGATGGTGGATCTTCTGCGCAAGGCGGACACGGCTAAGCTGGAGATTGTCATCCACCAGCATCTGCCGATGTTCCATACCGAGCACTGCGTGTACTGCACCTTCTTAAGTGAAGGTACGGATTACACGAACTGCGGCCGTCCGTGCGAGGAGCATCGTGCTTCCCTCCAGGACCGCATCGGCATGTCCCATCCGGTCCGCGTGGACGAGGGATGCCGCAACACGGTATACAACGCGATCGAGCAGTCCGGAGCCGAGTATTTGGCCAACTTCATGGAGCTGGGCGTGTCCCGCTACCGTGTAGAATTCCTGGAAGAGACGCCGGAGAAGGTTCACGAGGTGATTGACCTGTACAACCGTGCCCTGCGTGGGGAAATCAGCGGCACCCAGGTATGGAAGAAGCTGAAGGCCACGAACCAGCTTGGCGTAACGCGCGGTCAGCTGGTGAAGTAACGCGCTGGCTGATCGCGGGGCCTGCAATGCGATCAACACGAGCGGGTTTGTCCGCGAGCAGACTTCTGGTCTGGCGGTAGATGATAGGGATATAAGAGGAAAGCAGAGGCAAGGCAGACCTAGCGCAAAGCTGGTATGCCTTGCCTTTTATGTGGGAGGGACTGGGTTGCAGTTGTTGAAGGGCTGCTGTTTATTTGCTAATTTTCATGATTTTATGACAAACACGGCCTATTTTCGATATAATGGCACTAATCTTGTTTATTACTATGTTTGGTGTTGAAAAGGAGAAGCTTTCATGAAAATACGCAAGGCCATTATTCCAGCAGCAGGACTAGGAACACGGTTTCTGCCTGCAACCAAAGCGATGCCCAAGGAAATGCTACCCATTGTGGATAAGCCGACGATTCAGTATATTATTGAAGAAGCCGTAGCTTCTGGTATTGAGGATATTATCATTGTCACGGGAAAGGGAAAAAGAGCGATTGAGGATCACTTCGACTCCTCGTTTGAGCTGGAGCATAACTTGGCGGAAAAGGGAAAATGGGGGCTGCTTGAGGAGGTGCGGAAACCTTCGGAGATGGCCGACATTCACTATATCCGTCAGAAAGAGCCGAAGGGTCTTGGTCATGCGATCTGGTGTGCCCGTAAGTTTATTGGCGACGAGCCGTTTGCGGTTCTGCTGGGCGACGATATCGTCGAATCGGAGACGCCATGCCTGAAGCAGATGATGGATGTATATGACAAGTATCAAGCTGCAATTGTAGGCGTGCAGCCTGTAGCTAAGGATCAGGTGGACAGGTATGGAATCGTCGATGGAAGAGAAATTGCAGAGCGAATATACGAAACTTCCAGGCTTGTAGAAAAACCATCTCGTGAGGAAGCACCTTCGAATCTGGCTATTATGGGGCGATATATTTTGCCATCTATGGTCTTTAATATACTGGAAGCTCAACAACCCGGGAAAAACGGAGAAATTCAACTGACAGATGCACTATCTGAACTATCACGCAACAGTGCAATCCTCGCGTATCAATTTGAAGGGATTCGCCATGATGTTGGTGAAAAGCTTGGATTTATCGAAACGAGTATACATTATGCTCTGCAGCATGAGGATTTACGCGAAGATTTAATTACATATTTAAAAACTACCTTGTCAAAGTTAAATTGATATGGCCCATGGCTAATTCGATTTCGGTTTCTTGAGAAGATGAGGTTTAGAGAGCGGAGTTTAAGAAAGAGGAGTTAAAACTCCTCTTTTTTTTGAGCTTCTTTTGCCTTGCGCCGAATCCTTTTCTTGAATAAAAATTGGACATTAGGCTCGACAATCCAGCCGAAGCAGCGTCTGACCCACGCGGAGGAAAGCATACAAGTGACAGCTATGCCCACCACGACTAACATAACTCTGCCAAAGGCAGAATCGAAGAGCTCCAGCAAGCCATAATGCAGCATGCCCTTCACCAGGAAGCCATGCAGCAAAAACACATACATCGTATGCTCTCCCAGATGGGTAAAGGGAAGCTTCGAATCCGGAACGATGGTGAGCACAGCCAGCCCCATGACAACGGTAAAAAGGTACGTGAGCAGTCGATAGCCAGCGGCGTACCAGGCATCGATGCCAAATTCCAGATAAGGCAGTGAACCGTAGAACCAGCTTGTGCTCAAAACAGGTGATAGCCTATATAACAGGCCGAAACCTATCGTTACAATCACCACAGAGCTAATCACATTTCGGCGAGTCTTTAATCTGTCTAACCACTCTCGCTTGAAATAGAACCCCATAATAAAGAACGGGAAGAAATAGAGCGTGCGCGAAATGCTTGCATAGTAATCCACGTCCAGTGCGTATCCCATCATCAAAGACATTCCGATACAGATCGCTAGCGGATATTTGAGAATGAGCAGGTAGGGCAGCAGCATTTTCCACAGCATCATACTAAACAGAAACCACAGGATCCAGTAAGGATAGAAATAGGTAAAGTTCAGTTTGTCGTGCCCTTGAGTATAGAAATCAAACAGGGTGTAGAGTGTCTCGAAAATGACATACGGGACAAGCAACGACGAAACCAGATTAACGTAATACTTCGGATAGCGAATACTCTTGGAGAAGTAACCGGCAGCAAAAATAAACAGTGGCATATGAAAAGAGTAAATAAATTGATAGACCGCTTTGGTGGTTCGTTCGCCGTTAAAGGGCTCCATAAAATGTCCGATAACGACCAGCAGGATCAGTAAGAATTTAAGGTTATCGAAATAGACGTCTCTCTCTTGAAGTCTTTCTTGCATAGGTGACGCTCCTTTGGTTGCCTACCACAGATGTTATGTATAAGGATAAAAGACTTATAGGCGAAGCAGCTATGGTGAAATTCAGGAAGAAGGCTTTGAGTGTGGGGAGGGCCAGGGTCGCTCCAATGAGTGCGGGGCGGGGCTTTACATTACGGGTGTGAACTTTACAAAGTCCATTTTTGCTCAATAAAAAAGGATATAAGTCATTAACCAATGAACCGGGTGATATAACATGGATTGTCCGTGTATCTGCATAAAATAACAAAACGGGAATGCTCATCAGGACAATCGCCCTGACAAGCACTCCCGTATTTATTAGAATTGAAGTTCTGCTAGCTGTTTAACACTTTGCTCGGCATTTGGATCAACCTGGAGCAGACGCTCCATGAGTGCTTCATCGTCAGTGCCAAGTTTTTGCAATGAAGCGAGGTACCAGCGAGCAATTTCCTGCGGGATCGTCTGTGATAAGTCCTCCTGGATTCCCAGCTTGAGAGCATCCGCAGCCTCCTGCGGCTGATTCATCATATAATACATTTTACCTGCGTTTAAGATCATATCTGGTGTATTTTCGAATCGACGACCTTGAAGCTGACCTTCAGGCAATGTTTCCAAGTGACGAATACCAGCCTGAACCTCGGCGAATGCATCGGTAGCCTGTTTGAAGTACTGGTCTTTCGTTGCAATGTCCCCAGTGCCCAAGGCTTTGCTTCCCAGATCATATCCTTGATGGATGATTTTCTCGTACCATTCGATATCCCACTTGAACTTATACGCGTTGTTAATGAGTACCTCGTAAGCCAGTTCCGGCTGCTGTTTCAGTTCATACCCTTCAATCAGACGTAAAAGCATGAATTTATTGTAGGGCTCGTCTTCTAGCGCACGATTCAGAAGGTCAACGGCTAGATTGTAGAAGCCCTCCTCTTGCGTCTGTCGATACCCCGTATAATAGAGCGAGCTTAGCAGAAGAACCGAATCCGGATGGCTGGAGCGAATGCTCAGATCTTTGTCCAGCGGAGCTTTGATCTCCTCAAACGAATTACTTGTCTGAGCTAAACGGCGTGCATCCATAGCGGCATCTGCTGCTTGTACGTAGCGGATGGACGTGATCAGAACAATGATCGCACCGATGCCGACAACTGCGCTAAATGCGCCTCTAGCGGCTGATTCAGGTAACGTCCACTTCTTCACCGGTCTGCTGTCCATGGTTGCAGCCATACCAGCGAGCCCCAGGAAGACAAGAATCCCCATAAATACGTAACTCAGGTTAAAGTCCAGAATACTATGCAGCAAAATCGACAAGACGATAATCAGATACAGAAAATGACTGTTCTTTCCGTCGGTATCCTGCTGTACGTATCCACGAATGTATTTATAGAAAATAAAAATGATAAACGCCATAAATACCAGGAAGCCCAGGACACCAACCTCGATCAAGTATTGCAGGAAGAAGTTATGGGCCTGACGGCTTGTATACGGGTTGTTCTGATACTGCTCGTACAATGAGGCCCAGGCTCCCCCGCCGGCTCCAATAATCGGATAATCGGCTAACACCTTCATGGCATCCTTGTAGAATGTGAAACGTTCCAGCACACTGTGCTGATTGAAATTGATGTTCTCAAGTCGAACGCTAATATTCTGTGGCAGAATGTTCTTCAGACCCGTTCCGATAAACAGGAAGATCAGTACTCCGCCGATGACAACAGAGCCAACGGGCAGCAACAGACTCGAGCCCTTCTTCTCTGACCAGCTGCTTAATACCGATTCGAGCTTCGGAGCGACGAAGCGCTGGATCACCCAACCAAGCAATCCCATAATGATCGAGGCCGCGATCAGGATTCCCCAGCCTTTCAGTGCCCCGCTGCCGCTGAAGGTTTCATTAAGCTGCAACCCAAGGTCCGTAACGGATTTGGATATGAGCAGTGATATAACACCGGCCATTCCACAGTAAAGTATCCATAATAGCTGCTGTGCTGGTTTCAAGAACAGGAGCAGGAGTACAAATACGACCGGCAGCATCACGAGTCCACCCCGTGATAGGGTCAGGAGAAGCGATACGATGATCGGAACAAGCATGAAGCTGTGAAAAGCCTGGCTGTACCATTTGCGAGATGTCGTAACGAAAAAAACGGCTGCAAACAGGAAGGCCATCAGAAAGGCAGCATACGTGTTAGCATATTGGAATACGGAGGTCAGGCGCAGACCGTTGGAGTCTGTCATAACCGCGTGGGTATAAATGCCGTTTAGTACCGTGCTAGAGAACCATTTGGCAATTGAGCCTGCGGTTTCTCCCTGGCCGAACCAGTGGAGCAGACCAAATCCGACAATCAGATAGGCAACAGCCATGATAGCTCCTTGGATCATCCTGTTCCCTAACGCGTCGCGAAGGACATACAATCCAATAATGAATATGATGGCGTAAATACAATTAATGAGGACCATGTTAGCGGCTTGGGTCTGTGAAGCAGCGCTAAGCATCGAAGTTATGTAAGTTAACGGCAATAGCAGTACACCTACCGCAAGCCAGTCTCTCTGTTCCGTTAGCTGGATCCTTTTATAGTACTGTGCAATCCAGAGGAAGAGTAACAAACATGATAATATCGCAGTCCAAAAAATAGGCTTCTCAAAATCTAGCTGAAATCCGTTAAACAAAGCCGTTTGGAAGGGAGTCCAGGCTAGAAATAGGACAATCCCAATTATTAGTATCCAAAACAACATGGATTTAGTTTCACGGTTCCTCGACTCAGCGGCTTTTTTGCCGTATACTGGTTTCGACAACGTAATTAGCTCCTTTTCTTGTAGATACGACAATATTTTAGCATACTATGTTAGTATTATAAATTATTCATTATGTTTTGGAGATGATCTGATTATGAAAGCTTTAGTAACAGGTGGTGCGGGTTTCATAGGTTCTCATTTGGTCGATTTGCTAATAAATGAAGGACACGAAGTAACAGTTATTGATAATCTTATTACGGGAAATAAAGAAAATATTAATTCTAATGCTCGTTTTATTTTTATGGATGTATGCTCACCAGACCTTGAAACTGTGTTCACTGAACATGGACCTGATTGTGTATTTCACTTAGCAGCCCAAGCCAGTGTGGGGGAATCAATTAAGGATCCGATTAAGGATTCGGAAATTAATATTAAAGGACTTATTAATGTATTAGAGAATTGCAAGAAAAATAACGTTAAGAAGATTATCTTCTCATCGACTGCGGCAGTATATGGAACACCAATGTCCTTGCCTATTACTGAGGAGCACATTACTGATCCGATATCTTTCTATGGTGTTTCGAAACTTGCTGCAGAGATGTACATAAAGACATATAATATATTATACGGAATAGATTACACAATTTTGAGATATGCAAATGTATATGGGCCTCGGCAAAACTATAACGGTGAGGGTGGAGTAATATCAATTTTTATTAATCGTATATTAAATCATGAACCACCGATAATATTAGGCACTGGAGAGCAAACGAGGGACTTCATTTATGTTAGTGACGTTGCAAGAGCAAATTTGAAAGCCTCAATAAGCGAAGACGTTGGGACCTTTAACATTAGTTCTGGAACCGCTATAAGTTTAACTCAACTGCTTGACAGCTTATCATACATAAGATCTGTCAAAATTTCACCTCTGTATCAGAATCATAGAATTGGTGATATTGCCCACAGTTGTTTGGAAAACAGAATGGCAGAGTTAAAGTTAAATTGGAAACCAATTTACAAACTCGAAGACGGACTTAAAATTACATTAGATTATTACACAGAACATCAATCTAATTTGGTAAAGGGAGCTATACACAAGTAGATGAAACAGTATTGGAATAATTTCCTTAAATACAGATTTTTACTTAATGAGCTTGTAGTTAATGACATTAAACTAAGATATCGAAGGTCTGTTTTGGGTGTTTTATGGAGCGTGTTACATCCACTGTTAATGATGGTGGTTCTGACCCTGGTTTTTTCAAATTTATTCAAAAGCGATATACCTTACTTTCCTGTATATGTATTAACCGGTCGGATTATTTGGGACATGTATTCAAATGCTACCATTCAATCTATGGGTTCTATTGTCGGAAATGCATCCCTGATAAAGAAGGTATACGTTCCGAAGTATATTTTTCCTTTGTCTCGTTGTATCTCTTCTCTAGTAAATACAGGATTCTCTTTGATAGCGATGGTATTGGTTATGTTAGTTGTAGGAGTGAAGATAACCCCAGTTTTGTTGTTACTGCCGCTAGCGCTTGTCTATGTATTTTTATTCTCAGTGGGTATTGGTATGCTGCTGTCCGCAGTAACTGTTTTCTTCAGAGATGTTAGTTACTTATATGAAGTGCTTCTTACTGCTTGGATGTATTTCACACCGCTATTTTATCCAGCCAATGTACTTCCTGATAATATGCAATTTATATTTAAAATAAACCCACTGTACTATATGGTGGATTATTTCAGGCAGATTGTAATGTATCAGACATTCCCGAGCATACAGGAAAATGTCATTTGTCTACTTATCGGATTATTGAGTTTTGTTACAGGGTTCTATGTTTTTTATAAGAAACAGGATAAGTTCATTCTTCACGTTTAACTGTAAGGAGGGTTTTAATGAATCGTGATAACGTGATTGAAGTGGAAAATGTTTCAATGTTATTTAATTTAAGCAGAGAAAAGATTGATAACTTTAAAGAGTATGTAGTTAGGATGTTAAAGAGACAATTATTCTATGACGAGTTTCAGGCTTTGCAAGATGTGTCTTTCAGCGTCAAAAGAGGTGAGACGTTTGGATTAGTTGGGTTGAATGGTGCAGGTAAAAGTACTATGTTAAAAATTATCGCAGGAGTATTGAAACCAACATCAGGGAAAGTTTCAGTTCAGGGGAATATGGCACCTTTAATAGAATTAGGGGCGGGTTTTAATTTTGATTTAACAGCTAAGGAAAACATCTATTTAAATGGGGCTATACTAGGGCACTCACGGGAGTATATGGAATCCAGGTATGATGAAATTGTTGATTTTTCTGAATTGAGAAAATTTATCGATGTTCCTATAAAGAACTACTCTTCGGGTATGGTAGCTAGATTGGCATTTTCAATTGCAACTATGATCGAGCCAGAAATCCTTATTGTGGATGAAGTACTTGCTGTAGGGGATTACAAATTTCAAGAGAAATGCAAAGAAAAGATGAGTTCTCTCTTAAATGGAGGAGCAACCGTTTTATTTGTTTCACATTCTTCTGAACAAGTTAAGGAAATATGCGATAATGCTATATGGTTAGAACAAGGAAGAGTACGAATGATAGGGTCAGCTAATGATGTAATCAATGCTTATAGTGGTGCCAGCTAACTATAAAGAGGTGTAGTTATTTTGAATAAGAACCGTGTATGTGTCATTGTCCGAACAAAAGACCGACCATTGTTATTAAAAAGAGCGTTGAACAGTATATTTGAACAGACATATACGGATTGGGGAATTATTCTCATTAATAACGGAGGAGAAGTGGGCCCACTTGAGATTTTGCTCGAACAGTATGAAGAAAACATGCGTAGTAAAATTAAAACAATTCATTTGAAACAGCCTGCATTTATGGAGGTTGCTACTAACACTGCAATTAAACAAAGCGACAGTGAATTTATAACTTTGCTTGATGATGATGATACATGGGATCCAGAATTTTTAAAAGTATGTGTAGATGCACTTGATACTTCCGGTGACATAGATGGGATAGTGACACACTCAATAATTATTGTTGAGTATATTGAAGATAAAAAACTTTATGAAGTCTCTAGGAAGAATTTTAATGAACGATTGGCAAATATCTCATTTTGGAAATTATCGCGAAAAAATCTATTTACTACAAATGCCTTCGTTTATAGAAGAAATGTGATTCGAGATATAGGACTATATAGGGAGGATTTGCCAGTTTTGGGTGATTGGGAATTTAATATGAGATTTATAAAATCGAAGAGGGTGAAGGTTGTGCCACAACCATTGGCCTATTATCACAAGCGTGACTCAACAAAGATAGACTCTTATTCTAATACTAACTTAGACCTACATATTAAATATGACGAATTAATTAGAACAGAGTACTTAAAACAATGTATTAATGAAAGAGAAGTTATAAAGGGAATCGTAACTTTTGGATTTGGCAAGTTGAATCAAATAATCAGGCTCATAAAAACAAGTTTCAATAGGTAATAGAAGTAGGTGAGTTTTGGGATGGATCAAAAATATAAGGTGCTTCTAGAAGAAAAAGAACTAGAAATTTATGAGCTGAAAAGAAAAATAAGCGAATATGAATCAAGATTAAACACATTATCGGAGGACCATGGTACTAAATTATCAAATGAAAGAGAACTGATTAAATTAATGGAGACGAAGATTTTTTCGTTATATCGAAAGTTGAGAACCTGGAAAGATAAATATTTTTTCACTAAGAGGAATGATTTAATTTATCGAAATTCAAAGGAAATCGTCAATCTAATTCCATATAAATCAAACTTAGCAATACATCACCCTGACTGGATGGGAGTAAGTAATTCTACCAAAGATTTGTTTGAACATAGGTTACCGCTGCCTGAAATGCATTCCAAATTGTTGATTAATAAAATTGCGGATCTAATTATAGATAGACAAATTAAACATGTGATTTTCAGTGGTTTTGCAGAAGGTTATTTACAACTTTCTCGAAGATTGAAAGAATTGGACTATAGCATTATGATTTCAGTTTTTTGGCATGGTAATACAACTCACATGTATGAGAATTATTCCTGGCAACGACACAATGAAATAATTCAATTACATCAAGAAGGGCTTCTGTATAGATGGGGGTTTGCAAAAAAGACTATGGCAGAACTTTATGCATATGCAGGGTTTCCTAGTTTTTTTGTAAAGAACGCTGTAAACAACCGAAATTTACAAGTGAGTCAATCCAAGCAGCGTGGGATATCCATGCAAAAAGATAGGGTGGGGATATACGCCTCCGGGGAAACCTGGAATAAGAACGCATTTACCCAGATTGCTGCAGTAAAGCTAATGGGGGATTTTAAAATTGATGCTCTCCCATGTAATGATAGGATGAAGGAATATGCAAATCAGATTGGTGTGGAGATTTGCGGATTTCAAGGGGGGGTATCTAGAGCCGAACTAGCAGAGCGCCTCACTGGAAATCTAATAAATCTATATGTAACATTTTCTGAGTGTGCACCATTACTCCCTTTAGAAAGCTTATCCCAAGGAGTTCCTTGTTTAACAGGCCCTAATCATCATTATTTTGAAGAGAACCCTATTCTTAAGCAGTATCTTGTTGTAAACGAACCAGACAATCCGGTTGAAATCGCTCGTAAAGCCTTAATTGCGATTGATAAAAGGGAAGAAATAATTCAACTGTATAACTCTTGGGCTCTAGAGAATGATATTACATCAAAGAAAACTGTTCGCCTTTTCTTGATGGGGGTGAGAAGTTGAGCGAGAATAAACATATCGTTTTTGTATCCTATGAATTGCATCCCATAAATGATGGTGGGTGTGGGGTTTTTATTTGGAGTGCCGTGAAAGAAATTCTGAAACACATAAACAACGTGCGGATTACGTTATTACTTGATATTACAAAAAGCGAAACAGATAGGTTTAATAAAGAATTCAAGCAGCTTCTTCCTAATCATACACGAATTAATGTAAGGACACTTTCAGATATATTAGCAGAAGAAAGAATAGATAGTGATTTTTCCGATTTCAACAACATTTATTTATGGAAAAGTTATCAATTTTATTTTGCTTTACGTTGGTTATATTCTAGGGATCCATTTGATTATTTGGAGTTTTTTGATTATGCAGGTGCTGCGTATTTTTCAACACTTGCTCATAAATATGAGAATCAATTTCGTGATTGTAAGTTAAGTATTCGAGCACACTGTACAATTGATTTGATGGATATCGAGCAGAAACAAGTTGATTTTAATTATGAGAAAATATTGATGTACCAAATGGAAAAGGAATCGTTAAAGGCAGCGGACATTATCCTTGTTCCTTCCGAAAAGTGGGGGGGCTTATATAAGGAAAGATATGGTCTGAATTCTGGACAATTTATTATCTCACCTCCACCGATTGATGCTGAGAAAATACCGGAATACCAAATAGACGAAGCTAAGCAAAATATCCTTTACTATGGAAGGTTGTTCGAGTTAAAAGGTGTCGAGATTTTTATAGATGCTGCGGTAACTTTCCTAGATGAAAACCCTACCTCGAACAGTTGTTTTTATTTAGTGGGATATTCAGGAATGAGCGTTACCGGTATACAAATGAAACAAGCCCTTAAGGAAAGAATACCGGCGAGATATCTTAATAGATTTGTATTTACCGACCAGGTTGATAAAAATCAACTAAATATCATTTTAAAAAGTATCGGATACGCGGTTTTTCCAAACTATGTGGAGTCCTTTTGCTATAGTATTCATGAATTGTATTTGAGTGGCGTTCCAATTATATGTGGAGATATTCCTGCTTTTGAAAAGTTTGAGAATTTAAGAAACTGTATTAAGTTTAATGGAAGTTCTTATGATTTAGCTCAAAAGATGAAGTTGCTTAGCAACAGTTTTGAGACTAGAAAAAAAATTAGCAAGCCCTATAGTATCTTAGATGATACAATTTTTATATCTAGTTATAAATATATACTTGATTATGAAAAAAAGCCTACTCACAAAGAAGTTACCGGAAGAGTATCGCTCGTTATTTTTGATGACGATACAGCGAGTTACGAGGAAATTATTAAGCATAATATCATAGATTCCAGTACGTCGTACCTTTTATCGAAAAAAGCATCAAATAAAGGGGAGACTTCTATTTTCCTATTTGGCGAACTTTGGTATGTTCAAGCTTTGTTGCACAACGATAATAATAATTGGCTTCATTTGCCGTTAAATGATTACTATTGGATCGGAAGAAGCAGTGACTTAGTAGATTATAAATTTTTCGCTGTAGCAGTAGATAGTTTGGAAAAGCATTTAGAGATTGACTTTGTAAGTTCATTTTCCATACAAAGGACAAAAAGTAATTTGGAAAAAAACTGTATCCCATTAAGTCTATGTATTCACGATAGTAGTTATCAAATAAATGATTTGTTAAGAATTGTTATACGAAATACTAGTGGAAAAAACTTGCGGGAAATAAATGATGTTAGACTCAGTTTTACAGGCCAAAAAGTTGGGCTGGGAACCGGCTATACTATACCGGAGTTTTTAATAAATCTTAAATCGACCAAGAAAAAAGAGCTGAATTCAGTTAACGCGGAAGCAACTCTTTTAATCCACCAGTCAACTAGACACAAGGAATGGAACCCATTTATATTATACCCTACATTGGTCCCCAAGAAGCAAATTCGTCCGTATTGGCAACAAACTCTAAGAAAATTCTATCATAAGACACGAGACTTCGCTAATCGAAGTAACTTTAAAGTTATCAATAAAATACCTAATAAGTTGCATCAGCTCTACATGAAATATAAAAAAATTTGGAGGAATCCTCAGTGAAAAAGAAACTGCTATTTGTTACAACTGAATTGAATAGGGGAGGTGCAGAAATAGCGTTAATAAATCTGCTTTATAAACTAGACCCTAGAGATTTTGAAGTGGATTTACTAATTACTGATCATAAGAAAAACAGTGGTATATCTCTCTTAGATAAGTTACCTACCTGGGTCAATTTATGTGTATCCGATAAATCTAATTCTGGGTTCATTAGAAAATTAAAACGCAAGTTTTTCTACAAACAAGAAAAAGTAGAGAAATATGGACTTGATGCACTTGATTTCGTTTACAACAAACATTACGATATAGCCTTTTCTTATGGGGAATGGTTTGCTCCTGATTTTGTGGCATTAGAAGTTAATGCTTCTACAAAAGCAGCATGGATTCATAATGATCTATCAAAGGCAGAGTATTTTGGTGCAGAGAACTTTTTTGCCAGCTACAACAAGATTAATAAATATATTTTCGTATCAAATCATTCCTTGGCAGAAAGCATAAGACTATACCCGTTTATAAAAGAAAAAACTCATGTTATTCATAATATGATAAATGAGGATGAAGTTAGGGAGCTTTCAAAGGAAAAGGTTGAGGACTTTGATTTTTCTCAGTCAAAAGTCGTAATAACTGTAGCAAATTTAAGGGAACAGAAGAATCATTCAAGAGCAATTGAAGTCTTTATGGATTTAAGAAAAAAAGGTATAAATTTTAAATGGATCAATATAGGGGAAACTCCAGATGAAAAAATTCTAAATGAAGTAAAAAATAGAATCAACAAATATGGAATAGAAGAGGATTTTATCTTACTAGGGCCAAAGGAAAATCCATATAGTTATATAAAAAACGCAGATGTAATGGCCGTTTTCTCGGATTATGAATCGTGGTCTCTTGTTATAACCGAAAGTAAAATCCTTAACACTCCTGTTGTTGCTACTAAGACGTCCGGTGCTAAAGAACAAATTATTCATAGAGAGAATGGACTTTTAACGGACTTTAATGTATCTGATATGTCTGAGAAATTAGGAATATTATTGGAGGATAAAAATCTACAAAATCATATAAAACAAAACCTAGTGGAATTTTCTTTTGAAAAAAATGTATTGAATGAGTTTCTTGATTTTGTAAATATAAGTATTCAAATAGAAGAGGATCACTCTTCTAGTAACAGAAAAGGTTTCTTGTTTATAATCGATAATATCAACTACCAAGGTGGGGGGCATCTTTCGTCCCTTAGGATGATAAAAAAATTACAAAGCCAAGGAGAAAAAGTTTCAATTTTTTCAGGCGAGACACCAAACACCTCCACTTTAAAAGAGTATGAAAACATTGATATTATCACATGGGAAAATATTAAAGAAAATAATCTCTTTAATGAAAGATTCCTAGGTATAATATTGGGCCGTCATTATGCCAATAATGAGAAAAAATTAAAACTTTTAATGACATTGAAATCCAAATTAAAAAGCGCGGAACGATCCTTTCTTGAATATGTAACGCCTTCTTTAAAAAATGAGTTTAACAAATACCAAGCCATTTGCATTACTTCGGAAGGTTCGGGTTTTCGTTCCCTCGTATCCAGCATGGATAAAAAAATCATCAAAATCCAATGGATACATACAGATTACGCCAATTGGTCGGGGTTTAATTCTTGGACTCAGTCTATTACAAAAAATGATGGAGAAATTTATAGTCAATTCAATAAAATAATATTTGTTTCCGAGTATAGCAGATCAGGTTTCATTAGAAAGTTCCCTGATTTAAAACATAAGACGGAAGTAATCCCGAATATCATGCCGCTTGAATCTATTAAAAAATCGGCATATGTGATGCAGAAGTACGATAAATTAAAAATTATAACCATCGGGCGCTTAGAAAGCGAGAAGGGTTACGAGAGATTATTATCAGTAGCAAAACAATTGAAAGATCAAAACTTTGATTTTCGTTGGAATATTATTGGGGAAGGCAGTCAAAAACAGTATATTAAACACTTAGTCCAGGAATATTGTCTAGAAGATTACGTTAAAATTTTGGGGCATAAACAGAATCCATTTCCATATCTGGTGGATTCTGATCTATTTGCATTATTATCTTATTATGAAGGGTTACCAAATACAATATATGAATCATTAATACTAGGCGTTCCTGTAATTGCAACAAATGTTGGCGGAATTTCCGAACAGATTGACCATACTAAGACAGGATGGCTTGTAAATAATAGTGAAAAAGATATTTTAGAAGGTATGGTTTATCTATTTAAGAATCAACATATTATTAAGGAAATGAAAAATAAACTAGAAAACTATCAATACGATAATGACGAGATATTTATGAAAATAAATAAATTATTCAATGATACAAATGAAAAAGAAACTAATAATTTTATAAATAGAGATATACTATTAAAGGATGCATTATGAATAGAAAAATATTAGCTTTCTTGTTCTTTATTATTAGTAACTCGATTTATTTAACTGATGTTGTAAATAGATATACTATTCAATCAACAATAGAATATATATTTGTACTTCTTTATTTTATTGCAACTGGTGTTTTTGTTGTTTATCTTTTTAATTATCTTTCAATTAAGGTGAAAGTCCTGAGTCGGAGATTAAATATTATTTTTCTACTATTAAGTATTCTTGTGGTAGGAGCCGGAGGAGAGCTGTTTGATAATCATAAATATCAAAGCAGTTATATAGAAGTACATGCTACAGGTGAAGAGGGTGAAAGTTCTCAAGGCTCGGAAGTGTGGATTACTAAAGTTTCAGTCGGCGGTATGGAAATGGATATAACTAAATTACAGAATCAGGAGTGGGAAGCTAGAGATAATTCGTTATTAAGTTATAAAGGACAACCGTCAACAATCACAATAGAATTCCCTGCTGCAAGAGATATTACTGTATCGTTCTTACAGCATGAATGGTCCGGAATTGTAAAAATAATAGATGGAGATCACAACGTTACTTTTGATTTATATAGTCGCGAAACCAGTACTTTAACATATACTGTCAAGAGTAACATTGCTCCAGAAACGATCTACTCAAAAGTTGATTTTCTAATGGCTGTTATTTTGGTTTATGGTTTAATCAGATTTATCTTTTTGTTGGGACGAACACAATCAATCTGGTATGGTTTGGGACTTGCATCTATTTATGCTGTTGTTTTTATTTATAGTAGAATGTTCAATATTAGTAAATTCATTGATTTAGCTCTGATTTTGGCTTCTATAGCTAATGGAATTGTCCTCTCAAAAATAATAAAGAATACTAAGAAGACAGCTATTAAAAATAAGTTTTATCTCTACTCATTGATTGTTGCTGCATTGATTATTTCTTTTGCAGTAGCTGGTAGATCTCTTTTCTATAGGACTGGGGCTTTAGAGATAAGTTTTGAAGGAGTTTCTGGTTATTTACTTGTGTTTTTATGGATTGTTTCATTTGGAGTTGTAATAATTTCTATAATCAAAGAATCAATTAATAAATCGAAGTTGAAATCAAATCTTAAAAGACACTGATCCTTGTTAGAATGGAGAAGGAACGATGGTATATTGAAGATGACTTAAAAAAAGAGTGAAATATATGGAAGTTTGGATTAGCATGATTTCTTTAGTGGCATTTTGATAGGTGTTAAACCACCATGATTTAAATTATTTAGCTAGTTCCGCTTATACAGTGTTGCCTCACTAAGTGTATTGGTTTTTAAGAGAGCGCAAAAAACTTTGGGTGCTTCGTTTTATATTTATTGAGGCTGAATTATATATAACTATACTACGATCCATTAATTAAAGGGGGATGAAATGAAAGCCATAATCCTAGCAGGCGGGACAGGCTCCCGCCTCTATCCCTTAACCAAAGTCACCAATAAACACCTTTTACCAGTTGGGAAATACCCGATGATTTTCCACCCGGTATATAAGCTCCGTCAGGCAGGTCTTACGGATATCCTCATTGTAACCGGCAAAGATCACATGGGGGATGTTGTGAACCTTCTCGGCAGCGGAAGTGAGATGGGCGTCTCCTTTACCTATAAAGTTCAGGACGAGGCTGGAGGTATCGCGCAGGCGTTGTATCTTGCTAAACAATTTGTCGGTGATGAGAAGATGGTTGTGATCTTGGGGGATAATGTATTTGAAGATGATATTTCGTCCTATGTGTCCAATTTTAAGCACCAATCATCTGGTGCTAAGATTTTGATTAAAGAGGTTGAAAATCCTACCCGTTTCGGGGTTCCAGAGCTTCAGAGGGATCAGATCATTTCCATTGAGGAGAAGCCGGCACAGCCCAAATCCAGTTATGCTGTGACCGGCATTTATATGTATGATCATCATGTTTTCGATATTATCCAAACGTTAAAGCCTTCGGCACGCGGTGAATTAGAAATTACTGATGTTAATAATGCATATATTGAACGTGGAGAGCTTACTTTTGATGTGCTTCAGGGCTGGTGGACGGATGCGGGAACACATCCATCACTGGCAAGAGCGAATGAATTGGCCAGGGATGTCCACTTTGGCGAAGACTTTGGTAAGTTCAAATCGTAAACAAGGAGGCGTTTCCAGTCCCATGAACATCACTCCTTTAAAACTCGCCGATGCTTATCTAATTGAACCGGTGGTCCACGGCGATCACCGGGGTTTTTTCATGGAAAGCTATAATGAGTCGGTGCTTGCAGCGCACGGGATCACGTACAATTTCGTTCAAGACAATCAATCCTTGTCCGCAGAACCTGGGGTACTCCGCGGGCTTCATTATCAGCTTAACCCTAAGGCCCAGACGAAGCTTATTCGAGTGCTGTCGGGAGCGATTTACGACGTAATCGTAGATATTCGCAAAAGCTCCCCTACTTTCGGCCAATGGGTCGGCGTTATCCTAAGTGAATACAACAAACGCCAGCTGCTTGTTCCAAAGGGATTTGCTCACGGCTTTTGCACACTCGTGCCGAATACCCAAGTCCTGTACAAGGTGGACGAATACTATTCCCCTGAACACGACCGCGGCATATTATGGAATGATCCGGCCCTTGGCATTGATTGGCCGGTATCTAATCCTGTACTGTCGGATAAAGATCAGCAGCATCCATTACTTCAGGATGCTGAGATGAATTTTGAGTAGGGGAGTACGGAAACCATGAAACTTCTAGTTACCGGCGGCGCCGGATTTATAGGTAGTAACTTCATTCTATATATGATGCAGCAGCATCCAGATTACAAAATCGTGAATCTGGATGCTCTTACCTATGCAGGGAATTTGGAGAACCTTAAGTCTGTGGAGCAGGAATCCAACTATTCCTTTGTCCAGGCGGATATTGCGGACAAAGACGCAGTGGATCAGATCTTCCAGGAAGGCATTGACGTCGTAGTCAACTTTGCCGCTGAGTCTCATGTCGATCGCAGTATTCTGGAGCCAGAGGTGTTTGTCAATACGAATGTTCTCGGCACTCAGGTACTGCTGGATGCAGCTAAAAAGTACGGCGTTGCCAAGTTCGTTCAAGTATCCACGGATGAAGTCTATGGATCGCTTGGGGAGACAGGATTATTCTCCGAGACAACGCCGTTGGCTCCAAACAGTCCATATTCGGCGAGCAAGGCCGGGGGAGACCTTCTTGTAAGAGCTTATCATGAAACGTTCGGGCTGCCAGTGAATATTACCCGCTGCTCTAACAACTATGGGCCTTATCAATTCCCGGAGAAGCTGATTCCGCTCATGATCTCCCGGGCTTTGAACGACGAGTCTCTGCCGATCTATGGGGACGGGATGAATATCCGGGACTGGCTATACGTAGAAGATCATTGCAGCGCGATTGATCTTGTCATTCATAAGGGACGCCTCGGTGAGGTTTACAACATCGGCGGCAACAACGAGCGCACGAACATTCATATCGTCCAAACGATTCTCAAGGAGCTCGGGAAGCCGGAATCGTTGATTACCTATGTTGAAGACCGTCCTGGTCACGATCGTCGTTATGGCATCGATCCGACGAAGATTACGGAGGAACTGGGCTGGAAGCCGAAGCATAACTTTGAGACTGGGATTAAGGAAACGATTCAATGGTACTTGGATAATCAGGACTGGTGGACCCGAATTCAGTCGGGTGAATACCGGCAATATCTAACGAAGCAATACGGCACTCGTCTGGGTGACAAGCAATGAAGGTATTGATCACCGGAGCGCAAGGACAGCTTGGGCAGGATGTGGTGGCGATCTGCAGTCAAGCTGGGTTTGAGGTGGTTGGTTGTTCCCGGGCTGATCTGGATATTACGGACGAGGCTCAGTGCCTACAGGTTGTTACTGGGCACCGCCCAGATTGCATTATCCATTGTGCCGCTTATACGGCTGTGGATGCCGCGGAAAGCGACATAGACGGAGCCTTTCTGGTTAACGCTATCGGCACTCGAAATGTGGCGATGGCGGCCGAGCAGGTGGGTGCTAAACTCGTATATATCAGTACGGATTATGTATTTAACGGGGAGAGCGGCAAGCCGTACCTGGAGTATGATCTTGTGGATCCTCAAACGGTATATGGAAAATCCAAGTATGCCGGAGAGCAGATGACTCGAGATTTTTGCACCCGCTGGTTTATTGTGCGGACCTCGTGGGTGTTCGGGCTTCATGGAGGCAATTTTGTGAAGACGATGCTGCGTCTGGGGCAGGATAAACCGCTTCTCCAGGTGGTGAATGACCAGAAGGGATCTCCCACCTATACCGTTGATTTGGCTCGTTTTCTGATTGACCTGATCACAACGGAGAAATACGGTATTTACCATGCCTCGAATAGTGGCTCCTGCACATGGTATGAGTTTACGGAAATGATTTTTGTCGAAGCGAAAAAGGAACTAGGTTTATCCATAGCTGCTACGCTTCAGCCGTGTTCAACCGAACAGTTCCCGCGCCCTGCCAAACGTCCTTCGAATTCCGTAATGGAGCATCTTGCGATTCGCGTTAACGGTTTGGAAGAGCTGCCTCATTGGAAGGACGGATTAAGGCGGTTTATGCTGGAAATGAAACAGCAACCTGATCTATACTTGTAGTAAATCCTAAAGACCTGATATGGATGCAGGTCTTTTTTGTTATCCCGGAGGTTTTAGTTGAGATGAAGAAGGTACAGGTGTTACTGTCCGCCTACAATGGGGAGCATTATATAGCAGAGCAAATCAATAGTATTATTCACCAAAGCTATCCCCATATCTCGATTCTTATTCGGGATGACGGGTCCTCTGATCGGACAATGGAAGTGATTCAGGCATTGGTTAAGACTTATCCGGAGCGAATCAAAGTGATCCAAGGGAGGAACGTTGGCGTTGTCGCCAGCTTTTTGGAACTGATGCGGGATTCGGATCCTCATGCAGATTATTACTGCTTCTGCGATCAGGATGATGTATGGCTGGAGCACAAGGTGGAGTCGGCACTCGATAGAATGGAAGCTTCGATACATAACGGGTCGCCAGCTATGGTATTCACCTCAGTATACCTGACCGACAGTGAGTTGAACCGCAAGAGCAAGTGGCCTAAACCGCCTGAACGGGGTCCTTCCTATTTCAACGCCTTATACGAAAATATTGCAATAGGAGCAACGATCACGCTGAATAAATCGGCCAGGGACTTATTCATTCATAGTAAGAATCCGGACAGCAGCTGTGTATTGATGCATGATTGGTGGTTTTACTTACTTGTGTCAGCGTTTGGTACGGTGATCTATGATCATCATCCTTCCATGTTATATCGGCAGCACGACCATAACGTCGTCGGTGGCAGCGATACGTTGCTGGGCAAACTGAAAGGGAAGTGGGGTAGCTTCCGGAGGCATTTCGGGAAGGCTTTGCTTCAGCGTCAGGCACAAGAGTTTTACCGTATCTATGGCAGCCGCTTAAGTGATGATCATAGAGAGCAGCTCGAGTTATTCATAGCGCCCCGTCGACGTATGCGTGATCGAATCAATTATATCAGGCACAGCAAGCTGCACAGGCAGTCCAGTCTTGAAAATCTATTATTTAAACTATTCATACTGATTGGATTTGTTTAGAAACTATTTAGGCATTGTTCGACTCCATATAGCAGGATTTCCTTGTAATTCCGACATTCCCAACAAACTCTATGCTATAATGTCGATAGATTACTATATTTGTCAGGAGACATTAGCGTATGGATTTAAGCATCTTAATCGTGAACTATAACACCTGTCAGCTGACGGTGGACTGTTTGCGATCGGTATTCGCATCGGAGACCGGATATACATATGAAGTCATCGTGATCGACAACAATTCGAAAGATGCGTCCGTACAGACCCTTCGCGAGCAGTTCCCGCAAGTGAAGCTGATCGAGAATACGGAGAACACCGGATTTGCCAAGGCGAACAACCAGGGGATGGCGGTGTCGCAGGGGCGGTATGTGCTGCTGCTGAATTCCGACACGGTCATTCAGACGGATACAATTCAGACGATGGTCGCTTTTATGGATGAATATCCATCGGTGGGGGCTTCGGGCTGCAAAATCATTCTCCCGGACGGTTCCCTCGACAAGGCCTGCAAAAGAGGCTTTCCTACGCCTTCCGCCTCCTTCTATTATGCATTCGGTCTGAGCAAGCTCTTTCCGAACAATCCGCGGTTCAACCAGTACCAGCTCGGTTATCTGGATCCGGATCAGGAGTATCCGGTGGACTGCCTGGTCGGTGCGTTCATGCTGGTGCGCAAGGAGACGCTGGAGCAGGTTGGCGGGCTGGATGAGACCTTTTTCATGTATGGAGAGGATATCGACTGGTGTTACCGGATTAAAGAGGCCGGCTGGGGCATTCACTATGTTCCCCGCACCACGATTGTTCATTATAAAGGCGGGAGCGCGCGGCGACGCCCGTTCAAGATTATATACGAGTTCCATCGGGCGATGATTTTGTTCCATCGCAAGCATTACCGAAAGAAATACAACATATGGGTTAACGGGGCCGTTTATGCCGGAGTAGGGGTGAAGCTGGTGCTCTCCCTGCTGACGAATCGGCTGAAGCCGATTCGGCCGGCGACGATGTCCCAGACATCCTCTGGCGGAGTGGAGGTGAAATCATGATCCGTAAAAATCAAGGCTTTCTAACGAAGCTGTATATGCTGTCTGACTTTGCGCTGGTGCAGCTTTCTTTCCTGCTGGCCTGGTGGCTCAAATTCGAAAGCGGCTGGTTCCCGTACGAACAACCGCTGCCTGTCGGCACATATGGGATGTGGAGTCTGATCTATGGCGTCATTGCCGTAATGGTGGGGATCATGGTATCCCTGTACTCGCCGAAGCGCAAGAAACGTTTTGCCGATGAATTCATGAAGATTTTCCAGGCGCACTTTATCGGCTTGTTCATTTTGCTTAGCGTGATGTTTTTCGTGAAGGAGATTAACATCTCCCGGATGTATCTGGGGATCTACATGATCCTGAACGTTGTGCTGATCATTCTGTATCGTTACTTCCTGAAGAAGGCGCTGCGCCATTTCCGGGAAAAAGGCTACAACCGCCAGTTTGTGCTCATCGTGGGTGCGGGCTCCCTGGGCAAAAGGTTCTTCCGGAACCTGCGCCAATACCCGGAGCTTGGGTACGAGGTCATTGGCTTCCTGGATGATTACCAGCAGTGGGGCGAGGCCGAATCCAAACGATTCAAGCCAATTTTGGGCAAGGTCAGCGATCTTGCGCATGTATTGGACAACAAGCTGGTGGACGAGGTTGTACTTGCCCTGCCGCTTGATGCTCATCATAAGTACCCGGAGATTATCGAGACCTGTGAAAAAGCGGGCGTGCGCACGCTCATTATTCCGGATTTCTTCGACTATCTGCCTGCCCGGCCGACGTTTGACAACTTTGCCGGCATGCCGATGATCAATGTGCGGGATATTCCGCTCGACTTGACTGCGAACCGGCTGTTCAAGCGGGCGTTTGATATTGCATTCTCGCTGATTGCCATCATACTTACACTGCCGGTGATGATATTCATATACATCGGAATCAAGCTGACCTCGCCTGGACCGGCGATCTTCAAGCAGGAGCGGGTCGGGCTGAACCGGCGCACATTCTATATGTATAAGTTCCGCTCGATGAAGCCGCTGCCGCCGGGTGTGGCTGATACGGGCTGGACGGTGGAGAATGATCCGCGCCGCACCAAATTCGGCTCCTTCCTGCGCAAGACGAGTTTGGATGAGCTGCCGCAGTTTTTCAACGTGCTGCTGGGTCATATGAGTGTGGTCGGGCCGCGGCCGGAGCGTCCTTACTTTGTTGAGCAGTTCAAGGAGGAAATTCCGAAGTACATGGTGAAGCACCATGTACGCCCGGGCATCACCGGCTGGGCACAGAGCAACGGCCTTCGCGGGGATACGTCGATTGAAGAGCGAATCAAACACGATATTTTCTACATCGAGAACTGGTCGATCCTGTTTGATATCAAAATCATTCTGCGCACGATCCGCAACGGCTTCAAGAATGCGTACTAGTCTTCCAGGCTTTGTGAATGCTGAGAGGCCGTCAGCCTCGGTTGCTGGCATCGTTGCGGCATCTGAAATGACGAATATGAAAGATCCAATTTATGGGTTCGATGAGCCTGTCTCTCTCGATTAGAGAGTGGCGGGCTTTTTGAATTGAGGGTGTACTAATTCAGGTCGAATCTCCTAAACTGAGGGATAACATGTGTTCGCATGAAATACGAACATTGACTTGCTATGCCCTGCTGGCATAGACTTGATGAAGAGACAATACAGGGTGGGCTGGATATATCATTTCATCATTCAACTTATCCTCATCACCAGCTACTGAAGAACGTGGAGGTATGACGCTTGAAAGACTTGATACAATCCTGGAGGCATGTGTTTAAGCTGGATCCCGACAAGGAGATCGGAGATGACACGCTTGAAGCGGTATGCATGTCAGGCACGGATGCGATTATGGTAGGCGGCTCCACCGGAGTCACCTATGAAAATACCGTGGATCTCCTGTCCCGAATTCGCCGCTATGAGCTGCCATGCGTGCAGGAGGTATCCGATCTGGAAGCGATTGTGCCAGGCTTTGATCTATATATGGTTCCGATGATTCTGAACACCGGGGATACCACCTGGATCATGGGGCGGCACCGGGAAGGCATTGAGCGCTACGGATACATGATACCATGGGAGCTGATTGTAACCGAAGGATACATCGTCCTGAACGGCGAGGCTGCGGTCGCCAAGCTGACCGGCGCCGATGTGTCTCTGGAGGCTGGCGCTGTCAGCGCCTATGCCCAGATTGCGGACAAGCTGATGCGGCTGCCGATCCTCTATCTGGAGTACAGCGGCACTTTTGGCGATATGGACATCGTGCGGACCGTTGGCAGGAGCTTGGAGCAGGCTCGCCTGTTCTATGGCGGGGGAATTACGAACGCGGAACAGGCTGCGGAAGCAGCTGCCGCTGCGGATACCATCGTCGTTGGCAATATCGTGTACGACAATCTGGAGCAGGCGCTCGATACCGTCAAAGCGGTGAAAGGCTGAACCTGACCTGTTTTTATTTTCTATTCTATACCTATGCTAGGAGGCAAGCTCTATGTTTTCCATTGACATACATGAGGCGATCAAGCGTCTCAATCCCCAGCAGCGCCAAGCCGTGGAGGCTACGGACGGACCGCTGCTCATCATGGCCGGAGCCGGTTCAGGCAAGACGCGGGTGCTGACACACCGGATCGCTTACCTGATTGCTACGCGCAAGGCGGCGCCGTGGAGCATACTGGCCATCACCTTTACGAACAAAGCCGCGCGCGAGATGCAGGAGCGGGTATCCAAGCTTGTCGGCAGGGAAGGCCAGGATATTTGGGTATCGACCTTCCACTCGATGTGTGTTCGTATTTTGCGGAGAGATATTGAACGGATTGGATTCACCTCCAATTTCAGCATTTTGGATTCCACCGATCAGCTGTCGGTCATCCGCAATGTGATGAAGAACCTGAACATTGATCCGAAGAAATTTGAGCCCAAGGCTGTTCAGGCGGCGATGAGCGCCGCGAAGAACGAGCTGGTTACCCCGCAGCAGTATGAGCAGAAGGTTGGGGACTATTTTGAGAGCATTGTGGCCCAGGTGTACACCGAATACCAGAAGCGCCTCAAGAGCAACAACTCGCTCGATTTCGATGATCTGATCATGGCCACGATCCAGCTGTTTAAGGAAGTGCCTGAGGTGCTGGATTTCTATCAGCGCAAGTTCCAGTACATCCATGTGGATGAGTACCAGGATACGAACCGGGCCCAATATATGCTCTGCCGGATGCTGGCGGACAGCCATCACCGGATCTGCGTCGTGGGGGACAGTGACCAGTCGATTTACCGCTGGCGGGGTGCGGATATTACCAATATCCTCAATTTCGAAGAGGACTATCCCGAAGCGAAGACGATTATGCTTGAGCAGAACTATCGTTCGACCTCGAACATTCTGGATGCAGCTAACGCGGTCATCAACCTGAATACGGGCCGTAAGCCGAAGAAGCTGTGGACCGAGCAGGGCGAAGGCGAGAAGATCAAAGTGTTCCGCGGCGATACGGAGCATGATGAAGGGTATTTTGTCACCTCGGAGATCAGCAAGAACGTCAACGCAGGCAAAAGCTATCAGGATCACGCCATCTTGTACCGCACCAATGCGCAGTCCCGGGTCATCGAGGAAATTCTGATCAAGTCGGACATTCCGTATCAGATTGTCGGCGGCATCAAGTTCTATGATCGCAAAGAGATTAAGGATATTTTGGCTTATTTGCGCCTCCTCTCCAACCCGGATGATGATATCAGCTTGACCCGGATTATTAATGTGCCGAAACGAAGCATCGGGGACACGACCGTAGCCAAGCTGGCGACGGCGGCGGCAGAGCGGGGGATGTCCATCTACCGCGTGCTGGAAATCGTCGATGATCTTGGTTTTGCAGGCCGTACACGCAATGCGCTGGTCAACTTCTATGATATGATCTCCGCGCTGAATCGCATGGTGGAGTTCCTGTCCGTTACCGAGCTTACGGAAAAAATGCTGGAAATGTCGGAATACCGGCTGGAGCTGCAGAACGAGAATACGATCGAATCCCGGTCACGCCTTGAGAACATTGACGAGTTCCTGTCGGTCACGCAGGAGTTTGAGAAGAATAACGAAGACAAGTCGCTGGTCTCCTTCCTGACCGATCTTGCGCTCATCGCGGATATCGATACGATGAATGATGATGAAGAGGATCGCAGCGATGCGGTTGTGCTGATGACGATGCACAGCGCGAAGGGGCTGGAGTTCCCGTATGTGTTCATTATTGGCATGGAGGAAGGGGTATTCCCGCACAGCCGGGCTTTTATGGATCATGAGGAATTGGAAGAGGAGCGCCGCCTGGCTTATGTCGGCATTACCCGTGCGGAGAAGCAGCTGTTCCTGTCCTGTGCCCGCATGCGGACGCTGTTCGGCCGCACGACGGCCAACCCGCCTTCACGCTTCCTGGATGAAATCCCGGATGAGCTGAAGGAGGACACGCAGGTGGCGCATGACCGCTATCGCCGCGGTGGCGGCAGCAATCTTGGCGGCTCATACGCCGGCCGTGGGTTTAACAGCGGCGGTGGCAGCAACTTTGGCGGAGGGAATCGAGCACGTGATCTTTCGCTTGGCGGCAGTACAGCTTCTGCCCCAGCTCGCTCAGCCGCTCCGAACAGCCGTGTAACGGTCACGACCGGTGGGGCGGCCCACCAGAAAGCCGGGGAAAGCTCGGGAGCCGGGGAATTCAAGGCTGGCGATAAAGTGGCCCATGGCAAATGGGGGACAGGTACGATCGTATCGGTGAAGGGCTCCGGCAATGATATGGAGCTGCAGATTGCCTTCCCTGCACCGGTCGGTGTGAAGCGGCTATTAGCCGGATTTGCTCCGATTACGAAGGTGGAGTAGTAACACGTAGATGAACGGACACAACGGACACTAGACCCTATTATATAGGGAATGTTAAACAGGGAAGTGCGCGACGATGCGGCACTTCCCTGTTTATATTTGCATCCATACCTGGTATGACGCATGACAGGATGTGACTGTCATCCCATAGCATATCGCTCAACACGATGAGCACGCATGTAATCGGCCCCAATCCAATCTGTCCCACCGTATTACTGTAGCTCGGAACAAGCCAGGTCTCCCCCTAGATTTCGGCTCACCATGGTATAGGCATATGGTCGACGACCGCATCATGCAGCGAAACTCCGCACCCTGGGAGCTGCGCGTGGTGCGAACTCGCCCTCAGTTAAGTCGTCTCCCCGACAACCAGTTCCACATCCAAAATCGTGGTGTTATTAATGTCCCCGGGCTCTTTCTCGATCATTTGGATCAGCGTATTAAGCAGCAGCCGTCCGATACGGTCGATCGGTTGTTTGATCGTGGTTAATTTCGGATTTTGCAGCATGCGGGTGAAGGTGTGATGGTCATACCCGACAATCTTTAGTTGCTCAGGGACTTTTATTCCTTGCTGTTGGGCATAGATATAAAGTGCGTAGGCCACGATATCATTACTGCAGAATACCCCGTCATATCCGGTCAGCTCAACCGACGACAGCTCATGGGTGATGAAATCCCAGAAATAGTCGAAGGTCAGCTTATTGCGGGCTCCCTGAATGAAATCGTATTCGACGCCATGTTTCATGCAGGTGAGAATAAAGGCGTCTCCCCGCCGGTTAGATAGCATGTCGAGATCCAGCGGCCCCGAGATATGCAGTATTTTCTTGCAGCCCTGCTTGATCAAGTGTTCGGTTGCTAACTCGCCCCCGCGATAATTGTCTGAACCGATGCACGGAATGTTGGGAGAGATCATTCGGTCAAATGATACTATAGGCAGCGCAACCTTCTTATACTGTTCGATATCCAGCGTATGGCTGCACATAATAATTCCGTCCACCTGGTTTTGCCGGAGCATGTTGATATAATTCGCTTCCTTTTCGGGATCGTCGAGCGAATTGCATACGAGCACTTTGTAATTTCGTTCATTGGCCAGAATCTCAATATATTTAATCAATTCGGAGAAAAACGGATGATTGGAATCCGGAACAATGACCCCGATGAAAAAGGTCTGGCTTCTTTGCAGGGCCCTGGCAATTTGATTGGGATGATAATCAACCTCTTGCATAGCCCACTCGACTTTTTTGCGGGTATCCTTGCTGATATAGCCTCGGTTGTTGATGACCCGCGATACAGTGGTGACGGAAACCCCGGCCTTTTTGGCCACATCTTTAATGCTTGTCATATGATCATCCTTTTTTAGTTTATAGCCTATTTTTTAATTCTAGAGTGATGGTGTATTTCCTTTTTCAACTATAGCATGATTGTGTTAACGTTACCACATAATTATGGCATATACGCCACAAGGACACAATAAAATACCTAAAACAAAGAAGTTTTTTATGTGAAAACGTTTGACATAAAATCTAAAAGTAATATAATAGGCATGAGCTCACATCAATCTAACTTAAAAATGCCAGATTGGGGGAAGACACATGAAAATGAGGAAATGGGCGTCTTTATCGCTTGCCACGATCATGCTTACAGCAGTTTTGTCGGCTTGCGGGGGAGGCGGAAAGGCGAATGAAGAGGGTCAGACAGGAGATTCATCATCCAACAAGCCGGTAGATATCACGGTGTTGGTCGGCAAGGAAGAAATTGCTAAGCCGTTCGAAGAGATGGTCCGGGAATACAACGAGCTGCAGGATCAGGCTAAGGTAACGATTATTCCATTAGCCGGGGCGAATGGATATGAGAGAATGTCAACGCTGTATGCATCCAACAATGCTCCGACTGTGATCAGTATCGGCCAGGAATTGCCGCTGATGCAGGACAAGCTGCTCGACTTGTCAGATCAGGAGTGGGTACAGCATGCGTCAGCAGGCACACTGGACTATGCCACCTTTGACGACAAGGTATTAGGAATGCCGATGGCTGTTGAAGCATTTGGCTTTATTTATAACAAGGCTGTGCTGGATGAAGTGAGCGGCGGCAGCTTTGATCCAGACAGCGTAAGAACTGTCGATGACTTGAAAGCGCTTTTCGAGAAAATTGAAGCGAGCGGAATGGCTCCGATAACGGTCAGCCCGTTGGATTGGTCGCTTGGTGCCCATTTTGCCAACATTATGTTCACGAATCAGTCTGCTGACCGCGATGAGCGCCATCAGTTTCTTGAGGAGATCAAGAATGGTGCTGTTGACCTCGAGAACAACGCGGTGTTTAACGGATGGATGGATACGTTCGATCTGATGAAAGCGTACAACTCGGCGAAGAACGCGCCGCTCGCGGCTCAATATGACGAAGCGCCGCTGTATCTGGCCGATGGTCAAGCTGCCATGTGGTTTATGGGCAACTGGGCTTATCCGCAAATCAAGGAAGCTGATCCGGACGGAGACTATGGCTTCTTGCCGGTGCCAATCAGCAATAACCCTGATGATTATGGCAACAGCCAGATCTCCGCAAGTGTTTCCTTGTACTGGGCGATTGACAAAGAACAGTCCACACCTGAACAACAAGCTGCAGCTAAGGACTTCCTGAACTGGATGATCGGCAGTGAGAAAGGTCAGGATTATTACGTTAACCAATTCAGTGCCATCCCAGCATTCACGAATTTCCAGATCCAGCCGGAAGACAGTCTGTCTCAATCCGTGTTGTATTACATGGATAACGAACGGACGCTGGAGTGGATGAACCTGTACTTCCCGCCAGACGGCTTCCCAACGATGGGAGCGTCGTTGCAGAAGTATTTGACCGACAACTTGGATCGGGCTGGCGTTGCGAAGGAATTTGAAGATTATTGGAAGACGAAGGAATAAAACCGCATGATTCGGAGGGGTAAGCCACTTGGCTTATCCCCTGCTGTATATTGAGAACCCTTCTTGAAGGAGCGTCCACAAACATGTATAACGAGAAAACTTGGTTAGGGAAGTTGAAGGTGTTCGGGCTGTTTGCGGCTGTGCCGCTGTTTGTGTTTTTTACAGTTGTCATTCTGCCCTTTTTGGCAGGTTTATTCATGACACTGACAAACTGGACCGGGACCGGCAGTTATGAATTTACGGGTCTAAGCAATTATGCCGTGGCATTGCGGGATTCCGTATTCTGGGATTCGATGTGGCTGACGCTGAAATACGTACTCTTTACGTTGCTGTTGACCAATGTGCTTGGCTTTGGCCTTGCTCTGCTCGTCACCAGCGGGCTGCGCAGCCAGAACTTTTTCCGGGCCGGATTTTTCACGCCGAACTTGATCGGCGGAATTATTCTTGGCTTTGTCTGGCAGTTTATTTTCACCCGGGTCCTTGTATACTTGGGAACCGAATTTAACCTTGGCATATTCTCATCATCCTGGCTTGCCGATCCTGGCACGGCATTCTGGTCACTCGTCGTGGTTGGTGTATGGCAGAATGCGGGCTACATGATGCTGATTTATATCGCTGGTCTTACGGGAATCTCTGCTTCGCTGACCGAAGCGGCTAACCTGGACGGTGCCAGCTACTGGAAGCAGCTGACGCGGATTCGCATTCCACTGATGGTGCCTGCCTTTACAATCAGCCTCTTCCTGACATTGCAGCGCAGTTTCATGGTTTATGATACGAACCTGTCTCTGACCCGGGGCGGACCATACCGTTCAACAGAGATGATTGCCATGCATGTCTATAACGAGGCATTTGTTTATCAAAATTATGGACCGGGCCAGGCGAAGGCGTTTGTGTTGTTCTTGATTGTCGCCTTAATTGCCATCCTTCAGGTTAGAGCGATGAAAAAGGTGGAGGTGGAAGCATGATGAGCGGCAAAACGGGAAAAAGAATTCTCTTGTTTATTGTGAGTTTGCTGTTTCTGGCCGTGTTTATTTTTCCGCTGCTTATGATTTTTCTGAATTCCATGAAATCACGTCTGGATATTGTGCGAGATCCGCTGGGCCTGCCCACGGAACTGAGCTTTGTGAATTACAAAGAGGCCTATATGACGATGAATTTCTCGCATGCGCTGATGAATTCCGTGATCGTTACGGTGCTCTCAGTCGCTCTGATTATCGTATTATCGGCGATGCTGGCTTATTTTCTAGTCCGCTGGAATTGGAAAATCAATAATTACATTCTGATGATTCTGGTATCGTCGATGATCATTCCGTTCCAGGCGGTCATGATTCCGTTTGTGTCGATTTTTGGCGAATTGAACATGCTGAACAGCAAATGGTGGCTGGCTTATTTTTATCTCGGCTTTGGCCTTTCACTGGCTACATTTATGTACCATGGCTTCGTTAAAGGGGTCCCGAAGGAGTTGGAGGAGGCCGCATTGATCGATGGCGCGGGGAAATTCCGGGTATTCGGCCAGGTGGTATTCCCGATCCTGAAGCCGATCTCGACGACGCTGGCGATACTGGACGTACTGTGGATTTGGAACGACTTCCTTCTGCCGTCACTCGTGCTGATCTCGGAAGAGGATCGAACCTTGCCGCTGTCCACGTTCTATTTCTTCGGGAAATATACATCGGATTATGGCGTGGCCATGGCAGCCCTTGTATTGTCCATCATTCCGGTCATCATATTTTATCTCTTTATGCAAAAACAAATTATTCAAGGTGTCGTTGAAGGAGCAGTTAAATAATGTCATATAAACCAATGGATTTTTCGAACGATTCCATCGCCAGGGCTGAAGCGTATCTGGAGCAGGTGAGACCCGCGGCTGAAGCGAGCCGCTGGAAACCGAAGTATCATGTGTCTGCCCCGGCCAACTGGCTGAGCGACCCCAACGGTTTTTGCCGGTTCAAAGGCGAATACCACTTGTTCTATCAGCACCATCCATACGCTCCCAAGTGGGGGAACATGTACTGGGGGCATATGAAAAGCCGGGATCTGGTTCGCTGGGAGCATATGCCAACCGCTTTGGCGCCGGATCAAGACTATGACAAGGACGGTTGTTTTTCCGGGAGTGCGATGGAGAAGGACGGGAAGCTGTATTTGCTGTATACGGGGAACGTTTGGACCGGATCGGACTGGACGCGCGATTTGCAGCAGGTGCAGTGCGCGGCGGTCAGCGAGGACGGTGTCACTTTCACGAAGGTGCCGCAAAATCCATTGATCTCGTCCGCACCTTCGGGGGATATCCATCCCAATCATTTTAGAGATCCGAAAGTGTGGCGGCAAGGCGAGTATTACTATTTTGTCCTGGGCTCGCGAAGCCGCAGTGATCGGGGGCAGGCGCTGCTGTACCGTTCCTCTACGCTGCTGGATTGGGAGTTTGTCAGTATATTGGCGCAAGGGGACGCACGCTTGGGTTACATGTGGGAATGCCCTGATCTGTTTGCCTTGGATGATAAGCATGTGCTTATCATTTCTCCAGAGGGGATGGCACCGGAGGGCGATCTGTACCACAACAAAAGCCAATCGGGCTATCTCGTAGGGAAGTTTGATGAAGAGCGCGGCACGTTTGAACATGGTGATTTTCATTTGCTGGATTATGGATTTAACTTTTACGCGCCACAGACTACGCTCGACGACCAAGGGCGCCGGGTCATGGTAGGCTGGATGTCCATGTGGGATGACGAGATGCCGGAGAAGGCTGATCAATGGGCGGGCATGATGACCATGCCTAGAGTTATTACGATGAAAGATAATCAGGTACTGAGCATGCCGCATCCAGAGCTCTCCCAGCTGCGGGGAGCAATCATTGCGTATAATGACATCACGCTAATAAATGAAGTGAACTTGGAAGGTGTTCGCGGGCATTGCCTGGAGCTGGAACTGAAGGTTCGTGCAGAAGAAGGCTCGGTGTTCGGTCTGAAATTCGGCTGCAGCGAAGACGGCACGGAGGAAACAGTGCTGACCTATGACGGCCGGGAGGGGAAACTGATTCTGGACCGCACGCGTTCTGGACAGGGTCCAGGGGGAGTTCGCAAGGCCCCGGTGCAGTTGCGGGATGGGCGACTGGTTCTGCGCATCTTTATCGATCAGTCCTGCGCCGAAATATTTGTGGGCGATGGCGAGCTGGCGATGAGTGCCAGATTCTATCCAGGCGAAGCCTCGGACCGCATCGTGTTGTTTGGCGACGGCTCTGCCGTTGTGGAACAACTGGATAAATGGGAGATGAACAGCTGCTGGCTGTAATGATAGATGCATTGATTCTCTGAAGGAATGGGGACGGAGGTTCATGATGAGAGAGCAGAAACGACAATGGTGGAAGGAAAGTGTGGCGTACCAGATTTATCCGCGCAGCTTCCAGGATTCGAACGGAGACGGCATCGGCGACTTGCGCGGCATTACGGAACGCCTCGATTATTTGCAATACCTGGGGATCGATTTGCTATGGTTAAGTCCGGTTTACGATTCGCCGAACGACGATAACGGATACGACATCCGCGATTATCACGGCATCCTGGATGAATACGGCACGATGGAGGATATGGATGAACTGCTGGAGGAGGCGCGCAAGCGAGGCATCCGGCTGGTGATGGATTTGGTTGCCAACCATACCTCGGATGAGCATGCCTGGTTTATCGAGTCCCGTTCCTCGAAGGACAGCCCGAAACGGGACTGGTATATTTGGCGCCCGGGGAATGAGGGGGCGGAACCCACCAACTGGGAATGTGCATTTGGCGGGTCGGCCTGGGAATACGACGAGAACAGCGGGGAATATTACCTCCACTGCTTCTCGAAGAAGCAACCGGACCTGAACTGGGAGAATGAAGAAGTGCGGCAAGCGCTCTATTCCATGATCCATTGGTGGATGGACAAGGGCATTGCCGGCTTCCGGGTGGACGCGATTACGTATATTAAGAAAAATCCGGCGTTCCCGCAGCTTGCTGCTGCAGATGGCAGACGTTACGCGCCGGTGGAACAGGCCAGCCTGAATCAGGAAGGCATCCTCGACTTCCTGCGTGAATTGAAGCAGGAAGCGCTGGAGCCGCGGAGCGCAATTACGGTTGCCGAAGCGCCGGGCGTGCCGCTGGAGCAAATTCGGGACTTTGTTGACGAAACGGACGGCGTATTCACGATGCTGTTTCAGTTTAGTCATGTCGACCTCGACATCAAGCCCGGAGGCAAAGCCGAATTCACCGACTGGGATATGAAGAAGTTCAAGGAGGCATTGTCTCTGTGGCAGCGGGAATCCAACCGGCACGGCTGGATGGGATTGTTTCTGGAGAACCACGACCATGTCCGTTCGGTATCCAAATTCGGCGATGATGGACAATACCGTGATTTGTCGGCCAAAATGCTGGCGACCTATTATTTCCTGATGCGAGGGACGCCGTTTATCTATCAGGGGCAGGAGATCGGCATGACCAACTGCCCGTTTGATTCAATCGATGAATACCGCGACATCAGCAGTCTTAATCTGTATCGAGAGGAGACGGCCAAGGGCCGGCCGGCATCAGAGATATTGGACTATCTCGGCAAACGCAGCCGCGACCAGGGACGGACACCTATGCAGTGGAATGCTGATCGGGAAGCGGGCTTTACCTCCGGGACGCCGTGGATTAAGGTGAACCCTAATTACACCGAGATTAATGTGGAGAACAATATGCGGGATGAGCACTCGGTGCTCCAGTTCTACCGGAAGCTGATCGCCTTGCGGCGTCAGTATTCAGCGCTGGTGTACGGGTTCTATGAGGAGCTTTGCGAAGATTCCGCGGACATCGGCATGTACCGGCGCACCCATGAAGGAGAAACGTTTATCGTTGTCTGCAATTTTACCGCTGACCGCGTGGAGTGGGCTGGGCTGACGGAGACGCTGGCAGGCGGAGAACGGGTGTTGTCCAATTATGAGACAGAGGCGCAAGGAAGCCTGCGGCCTTATGAGGCTGCAGTGTACAGATGGGCAGCTGTAACGTAAGAACACATGATAGAGCACCCTATGGAGATATTACTACGGTGATCTATTTCCGCAGGTAGAGCAAGCGCTGCTCGGCCAGAATGGATAATGTCTGCAATCCATAGGAGCGGGGCTTGCAGGATCTTCGAATACTTCTTGGAACACCCCTGGTTGTCCCTTGTTTGAGGCGAGGGCAGCCGTTGACTTCAAAGTGCAGGATTCGATATAATATTGGCTAATCAACCGATGTTAATATGAATCTGCCCACGGGGAAACTTCCTCTCGTCCCTGGCGATGATACGCTATGGGGCGGGAGGTTTTTTGAGTTGAATCAATCGGGATACATGAGTAAATTGAAGGAGGCTTGTCCCTGCATGGACGTCAAGGGAACAATGGAGGAGCTCATTGCGGAGCTGAACAAGTATAACTATCATTACTACACACTCGACGAGCCGCTGATCAGCGACAAGGAGTATGATGCGCTGTATGATCAGCTTGTGGCACTCGAATCAGAGTCGGGGATCATCCTCCCGGACTCGCCGACGCAGCGGGTGGGCGGAGAGATTCTGAAGGGCTTCACACCGCATCGTCATCTGGCTCCGCTATGGAGTCTCGATAAAGCGCAGAATATTGATCAGCTCCGCACCTGGCATGAACGTGTGGTCCGGCTTGTCAACGACTACAACACGAAGAACCCGGACACTCCTCTACCTAGCCCGTGCTACGCGCTTGAGCTGAAGTTTGACGGACTGACGCTTAACCTGACCTATAAGGACGGCAAGCTTGTCCAGGCTTCCACCCGCGGCAACGGTACGGTGGGGGAAGGCATTCTGCCACAGGTGAAGACAATTAAATCCGTTCCGCTGACCATTCCTTATACCGGCGGGACGATCGAGGTTCAGGGCGAGGGCATTATGAACCTGTCCGTGCTGGAGGAGTACAACAAGACGGCGGCAGAGCCGCTCAAGAATGCCCGCAATGCTGCCGCAGGCGCCCTGCGCAACCTCAATCCGAAAGTGACGGCAGAGCGGAAGCTAAGCGCGTTCTTCTATAATATCGGTTATTCCGATGCCATCTCCTTTCAGGATCATCGGGAAATGATGGCGTTTCTGCAAGAGAACCGCTTCAAGGTGAATCCGTATATTTTCTACTTCGAACAGTTTGATGATGTGATGGAGCAGCTTGCGGATATTGAAAAGCGGCGCTCCGAGCTCGACTATCTGATCGATGGCGCAGTTGTTAAAGTTACCGATTTTCGCACCCGAGAGGTGCTCGGTTACACGGACAAGTTCCCGCGCTGGGCGGTCGCTTATAAATTTGAGGCAGAAGAGACGACGACGGTGCTGCAGTCCGTCACCTGGAATGTTGGCCGAACCGGGAAGATCACCCCGCTTGCCAGAGTGGAGGCTGTCGAGCTGGCCGGAGTCACCGTACAGAACTGTACCCTGAACAATATCGGCGATATCGAGCGCAAGAATCTCAAATTCGCACTCGGCACACGGGTGTTTATCCGCCGCTCCAACGATGTCATCCCTGAAATTCTCGGCAAAGTGACCGAGGAGAACGACGGGGAGGAGATTGTGTACCCGGAACAGTGCCCGGCGTGCGGATTCCCGCTGGAGCAGCGCGGCGCGCATTTGTTCTGCAACAACAAAACCGGCTGCAAGCCGCAGATTATCGCGCGGATTACGCATTTTGCCTCGCGGGATGCGATGGATATCGAGACGTTCAGCGACAAGACGGCGATCCAGCTGTATGATGAGCTCGGGGTGCGAGAGCCGGCAGATTTGTATGAGCTTTCGTTTGAGAGCCTGCTGAAGCTGGAACGGTTCGGTGAGAAAAAAGCCCAGAATTTGTTGGATGCCATTGAGAAAAGCAAGGAGCGGGATTTAGCCTCATTCCTCTTCGCGCTGGGCATTCCGAACACCGGGAAGTCTACCACCAAGATGCTGGCGGATCACTATCGTGATCTTCATCGAGTGATGGAGGCGACGGCCGAGGAACTGGTCGAGCTGCCGGACATTGGCGGCATCGTGGCCGAGAGCATCGCGGGTTACTTTGCCGATCCATTCGCCCAGGCCAGCATTGAACGCCTGCTGAGGCTTGGCGTGCAGGCGAAAGCGCCGGAAGCGCCGCAGCAAGTGACCAGCGACTCCTTCTTCAGCGGCAAGACGGTTGTGCTGACCGGTACGCTGCATCTGCTGACACGCGATGAGGCGACTTCGAGGCTGGAGGCGTTGGGAGCGAAGGTCACGGGCAGCGTCTCGAAGAAGACCGATCTGCTGATTGCCGGGGAGAAGGCGGGAAGCAAGCTGGCGAAGGCGCAGCAGCTGGGGATTGATATTATCGACAATGAAGAAGAGTTTGTGCGGCTGTTGAACGAATAGAGCGTCTTCTTCATCCCTTCAACGATAACGATGTGTAGCGATAAGTTTTTTGAATATGGAAAAGGATCCCACCCTCGACGGTGCGGGTCCTTTCTTTTTTTACATCATTCTACATAATTGATGGTTATATATATCGACATATGATGTCATTTTATGCTACACAAAGCTAAAAAACGATAAAGGATATTTTATTTTCTATCTAGAATTATTTACCTTGGGTCAGTTTTGTTGACAAAGGAGGGATGCGATTCATTGACGATATGCATGATGCATTCAGACCCGGACGATAGGTTGCAAGTCATTTATTGGGGAGGGGCGAAGCCTTGAGTAAAAAAGTGTTGTCTACATTGCTTAGCTTACTGTTATTGTTATCCTTGATCATCCCAGCAGCAGGTGCTGCACCATCAACGATTGAGCTGAAACAGGGATTAAGTGCAGAGGAAGCGCTGCAGCTTAAACGGATTCTGGATGAACGGGCTCTGCTTTCCCAGTCGCCTGTACTCGATGAAGCATTGGAGAATGTCGGGTCTGGTCCGGTTCATGTCATTGTTGAATTGTCTGAGGAGCCTGTCGCTTTGGCGAAGGGGATCTCCACGTTTTCCGGCCGGTCGTTCACCACATCGGCTGAAGCGAGAGTGGAAGCCCAGGTGCAGAAGCAGCAGGAGAGCTTTGAGCGTACTTTGAATGCAAATGATATTGAATTTGAGATTCATAATCAGTACAGCCATGCTTTTAATGGGGTGGCGCTTGAGGTGGAAGGCAGCCAGGTGGAAGAGCTGCTGGAAATTCCGGGGGTGCTTGGCGTATACCCGGATCTGGAAGTTGAGGTTGAACCGAAGAAGGGCGAGGCTAGCCCTTATATGAAGGATACCGGACCTTACATCGGAGCTCCTGAGGTGTGGGATCTGGGTTACAAAGGAAAAGGCATTAAGGTGGGGGTTATTGATACAGGCATCGATTACACCCATCCTAATTTAATAGATGCTTATAAAGGCGGATACGACTTCGTTGATAATGACGATGATCCTTATGAAGCAACGCCGCTTGACTGGGAGAATGATCCGCAGAACCGTCCGCCGGTGAATGCCAACGGAAGAACCTTCTGGACGGACCATGGCACGCATGTCGCGGGTACGATTGCGGCTCGCCCAGCCGGGGAATTCGGGGTGGTCGGCATTGCGCCGGAAGCCGAGATCTATGCTTATCGCGTGCTGGGCCCGTACGGCAGCGGATATTCCAGCTGGGTGCTGGGCGGGATTGACCGCTCGGTTGCGGATGGGATGGATGTGATCAACCTTTCGCTTGGCAACTCGCGCAATGATCCGGATTATATTACGTCCGTGGCGATGAATAATGCCGCGCTCGCGGGTGTCGTGCCGGTCGTCTCTGCCGGAAACAGCGGTCCGGCTCGCTGGACGCTGGGATCGCCGGCGGCGTCTGCGTTTGCGATTTCGGTGGGCAACTCAACGGGTCCAAGCGATCAGATTACCGCTACGACGTACTTTTTCACGGAGGATGATCCGGATTTGAATCTGCCGCAGACTGATGGAAGCAAGGCTCCGGCGGAGCTTGGTCAGTCCGGTAGTGTGGAGCCGGCGGTTCCGAATGCGGACGCTTCTCCGGAGGCATCTCCTGGAGAGGATGAAGCTGCAGGGCAGGGGGATGCCCCGGCTGAGATCGCCGCTGGATCCGACGGAAGCGCTGAAGCTCAAGCAGCAGAAGTAGCGAACGGCGACGTGGTAGAAGATAACGCGGCTGCGGGGTCTGATGAGAGCAGCGCGAACCTGCAGCAGGCTGGTGATAACGCGGAGGCAACGGATCATTCTTTAGCCGAGGCGGCAGATGAAGCTGCGCTCGAAGCTGCCGCTGCTGCAATCGCGCCTGCACCGGCGCCGGTGAGCGTAGTGTCTGCGACCTACGATATTGATTTTATGGCCTGGAATCTGGCTCATGATCCTGCTGATGTGTTACAGGGAGATTATGAATTGGTATTCGCCGGTCTTGGTTATCCTGAGGACTTTGCAGGACTGGACGCCACGGGCAAAATTGCGTTAATCCAGCGGGGGGTAATCCCGTTTGTGGACAAGATTGAAGCTGCCCGAGTGGCAGGAGCGGCGGGAGCGATCATATACAACAATGTGGATGAGTCCAATCCGGTCGCTATTCTTGGAGACAGCTTTTTCTTCATCCCTACGGCCAGAATGACCAAACAGGATGGGGAGCAGGTCAAAGCGCTGCTCGAGGCCAATCCTGGATTGAAGGTTCGATTCACTGATTTTGACCGGGTTCAGATTGAGGGCGATGACATCAACAGCTCGAGCTCTCGCGGACCGGCCAAGAAAACGCTGGATATCAAGCCGGATGTCGTTGCACCAGGAACGAGCATCCTGTCCTCGATCCCAGCCTACGGCAGAGATGATCCGCAAGCGGATTACGAACAGGCGTATGACCGTTTTACAGGAACGAGTATGGCTGCGCCGCATGTAGCGGGGCTGGCTGCGCTTCTGGTGGAGAAGAACAGAAACTGGAGTCCGTTTGATGTCAAAGTAGCGTTGATGAACAACGCGAAGGTACTGGATACAACAACGTACGACGTGATCGACCAAGGAGCGGGCCGGGTGCAGGCGCTGAAATCGATTCAGGCAGAAGCCTTGGTGAAGGTGCTCGATAAGACGTCTTACGAAGAATATGGTGTGAGAAACGAACATGATAATATTACGGGCAGCATCAGCTTTGGCAATTTCACAGGGTTGACGTCCAAGACGATCAGCAAAAAAATAAGGGTTGAACAGCTGGGGCCAGCCGGAGGCGGAGCGTACACGGTGGATGTGCGCACATTCAAACAAACGCCGGGGGTGTCCGTCACTGTCGATAAGACGTCCTTTACATTGAACGGTCAAGAGGAATTGACCGTCACGATCGAGGTTCCGGAGGGCATCTCCGGTGTGTATGAGCATCACGGATATATTACCTTGAGCAATGGTTCGCAGTCCTATTCCGTTCCGTTTGCCGCTTTCTTCAATCTGGAGATGACGGGCATTAAATACACCAAGGTATATAGCGATACCGAAGCATTTTTACCGCATTTCCAGCTGGATCAATTCCGGGAGCTGGATAAGATCAATCTGGCGTTTGAATTTTATAATCCGATGGAGATTGTCATTGTAGATCTGTACGACAGTTTAAATCCCGAATCCGGCAAGGATAAAGACGGGATTATCGGTCAAATCTTTGGTGCTCAGGGGTCGTTTGGTGCCAATACCGCCTACAGCATCGGCTGGGACGGGAAATATATCGACTACGAGACCGAGGAAGAGCGTGAAATCGAAGATGGGCTCTACTCCATTGAGATTGCAGCTTTGGGAACTAATGGCCGAGTGTTCGGTGACTATGCTTCGATACCATTCTTTGTGAAAAGAGAAGCGCCGGTTATTCAAGCGGATGCTCCTGTTAACGGAAGCCAGCCGGTGCTGACAGGAACGATTGACGACCTGTACGTCACAGCGGCACCTGCCGTGTGGGATGAATGGGCGCTGAAGCTGGATGTGAGTGAGTGGCTGGATGCCCGTTATACCATCAAACGCGGCAACCAATCGGTGAAGCAGGGAACCTTTGATGTGGAACAGGACGGTTCCTTCCGCATCGCGCTTGACGGGCTTGCGAATGGTAATTACGCTATTGAACTGTCTGTGAAGGATCGCCAAGGGTTCGAAGGCAAGGCGTCCGTCTCGGTTCAGGTGACGGGTAGACCTAGCAATCCTGGTCCGGGTAGTCCGGGTGCGCCGGGTGGCGGCGGTAGTGGCGGCAGCGGTGGCGGCGGCGGCTCCAATGCGGGCGGCGCTCCATCTCCTGCCCCGTCACCGGCTCCAGAACGGATCGGAGATGCCAGGGTGACCGAGAAGAAGAATGCTGACGAATCGGTTTCGGCTACGATTGAATTGCTAGAGAATGAAGTGACGGCACAACTGGCTGCGGAAAGTGAGGAAGTGCGGCTGGATGTTTCGAAGATTGATTTTGCGAAATACAGTGATTTTACATTTACGCTAAGTAAAGCAGCAGCGGATAGCATCAAGGAGTCCGGCAAGCCATTGGTGATTGAAGGTGCAGGATTTACGCTGACTTTGCCGGCAGATTCATTGAATGAGTTTGCGGTTTCCGGCGGAGGAATCGGGATCACGGCAGCCTATACAGGCATCGAGCGCAGCGATGACTCCAATCTGACGACGGTGACACCTGCGTTTGTGCTCAAGCATGAAGGCGAGCTGGATCAGCCGATCTTGCTCTCGCTGCATTATAATCCCGGTACGGTGAAGGACGCTCGCAAGGTCGGCATCTTCACGGTTTCGGCTGAGGGGACCTTGACGTATGCAGGGCTGCCGCACTCTTCTGCGCGAGGCATCATCAGCATCGAGATCGTTTCTCCTGGCAGCTACATCGCGGCAGAGAATAATGTGACCTTCAACGACATTTCCGGACACTGGGCGCAGCAAGAAATTGAGGTTGCAGCAGCTCATCACGTTACGAACGGCACCGGAGCTGGTCGATTCTCTCCAAGCAGTACGATCACGCGTGCCGAGTTCGCGACATTGCTTGACCGAATTTTTGCGACTGGCATCAGCTGGGAAGAACGAAGCCAGGAGCCGGGAGCCCGTGCCGCACTGACGCGTGAAGAGATGGTGGTCATGATCACAGGGGCGCTTGGCGCAGAGCTCGGCACCGGACCGCTGAATTTCCTGGATGCCGGATCAATTGCTCCGGAAGCTCAGGCGTCGGTAGCTTTTGCGGTAAACAATGGACTGATCAAAGGGATGAACGGCAACCGCTTTGCTCCGGAAGAAACCTCGACCCGGGCCCAGGTATCGGTGATTGTATACCGTCTGCTCGAGTATCTGGATAAGATCTGAAGCTTTAAAGCGAGACAACAAAGACCCTGATATCAGGGTTTTTGTTGTTTTTTTCTGGGGATGCCCCTATGAATGGGGCAGGAACGCTTCATCTCACCAAATATCCCTCTTATGAGGGATGTATCTTGGTCTGGGCAAAAGATACTATTTTACTAGGTATGCAGTCTGAATTGGGGTGATTTTGTGTACCGCAAATATGACGCAAGGAGGGAAAGAGCTATTAAACGTGTTGCAGCACAAGCATTTAAGATAATGGCCATGATTGTACCATTGCTACTGAGTACACTGGTCATACCAGTGAAGGATCAGGCATCTGCGTTTAATGTACAGGCCGAAACGATTGGTGCCGTTTATTATGATCCTAGAGGAGTATCCACGGTGCTCCACATCTACAGCGACGGGACAAGCATTAAGTCATTGTCAGACATTAGTCAAGTTCCTTCGGACGCACGCTGGGTTACGTTCATGGTGATTTACATGGAGGGAGCCGAGATTTATTACAGCCGGGACGGTGTTACAACCGAGAAGAAAAAGATTAGCAGCTGGAACGAAATACCTGCCGATGTAAAGTGGCTGACATTAAGCAATTTTGATGGGTCCTTCAGCGAGAATCAGCTTATCTCCAACCAGCAATATACGTACAGCGTTGATGGAGTCAATGTATTAAGTGGTCCTGAAGTGCCGGCCAATGCGTTATGGGCAACATTGAGCTACTATACAACGACCTGGGCTGGCGAGGGTAGGGCCTTGAATTACAGTCGCTCCCGAGAGACTTACACACTTAATGTGGACCCTATTCGGAGCGCTTCGATTCGATCTAATGGGGCGGATCCCACCTATGCCAAAGCCGGCGATGAGGTGACCCTTAGAATTACTTCTCTTCCATCGCGGCGATTGACCGGCCTAAGTATAGCTGGACAGGCTGTGACGGCCAGCTCGAACGCGGACTTAACCGAGTCTTGGGCCACTGTTACACTAGGTCCCTCAACTCCTGAAGGGATAATAGATTTCCTCGTAGAATACGAGGATGGAAGCCAAGGCAGGACCTTAACGGCAACGACTGACGGAAGCTCTGTGCTTTTTGACAATACGCCCCCTTCCGTAACACTTACGCCATCCACATCGGATTGGACGCAGGATAACGTGATCATTAACGTACAATCGCAAGATCTTGGGAGTGGAATTCAAGTCGAAAAATGGGCAGAAGGCCGGCTCGATGCAGCATACTTCCGAAGCGGGGGCAACTTGGCTTCAGGTAAAGTTATAACTGCAGATCAGAACGGGTGGTATACCTGGTATGCGAAAGATCGAGCGGGAAATGAAACGGTACAGTCCATTGAAATTGCAAATATAGATCGTATCGCGCCTTCCTTGAACCTGTCTTCTTCTCCGACGGATTGGACTTCAGTGGTTACCATATCAGCAGATGCCGTGGATCATGAGAGCGGAATCTACTTCACGCATTGGGCTCCGGGCGTCCAGCCTGTTTCGTTCTTTAAAAATCGCAGGGGAAACTTTTTTCGAGGCAGCTTTAATGTAACGAGCAATGGCGACTATACCGTTTATGCCGAAGATTATGCAGGAAATGCAGCGACAAGACAGATCGCTATTCATAATCTGGACGACATTCCGCCGGCCATTTCGTGGACACCTTCTACAATTGAACCAACCGCAAAGGATGTCGTCATTACGGTCGATGTCTCTGATCAGGAAAGCGGAGTCGATATCGTGAAGTGGGCGGCTGGACAGCAGCAGGCCTCTTATTTTGCCACAGGTGGCACGGAGGTGCAGGGTGCGAATTTCGCGGTTTCGGAGAACGGGTTATATACGATTTATGCCAGGGACAAAGCTGGGAATGAACAGTTGGAGACCGTAGAAATCACTAATATTTATAACAACGGTTCGAGTCTTCAAGTATCTCTCGACAATCCTGGCTGGACGAATATGCCCGTTCGCATTCAACTCGATATTACGGGTAACGGAAGTGGTATCGCTGTTCAAAAATGGGCTTACGGCCAGCGGGATTCCCAATATTTCGAAAATGAAGGAACTCTGTTGGCGGATACGAGTTTTACAGTTGACAGCAACGGGATGTATTCCGTTTATATCAAAGACAATGCCGGATATGAGGATGTGGCTGTTATTGAGGTTACCCGCATCGATCGAGAAGAGCCGGTCATATTGGAGCCGAATCTAACCCCAGATACATGGACAAACCAGTCTATTGAGGTAAAGGCAGATGCCACTGACAATTCAGGGATGGTATCTCGAATGAAGTGGGCGCCCGGTGTGCAGGACGATGTATACTTCCAGCAAGGCGGTGGGAAACCATTCCAAGACGTATTTCTCGTTGATATTAACGGAGATTATACGATTTATGCGGAAGACGCTGCCGGTAACGGGAGTGTGAGGGGTCTGAAGGTGAATAATATTGATGTGCAGCTGCCGATCGTGCATCTGCAGATCTCCACCGATCTGCCAACCAATGAGAACGTTACTGTGATGGCTGACGTTTACGGTACCCTCAGTCCGATAGCCGCGATGAAATGGGCGCCGGGGCAGCGGTCGATATCCTATTTTGGCACGCAGGGGACCGAATTTGACGGAGGCTTTGAGGCGGAGTTAAACGGATGGTATACCATATATGCCGAGAGCGCTGCGGGAAATAAGCAGATTGAAATGATTGAAATTCATAACATATTTAAGGATAAGCCTGTCATTCAGCTTGCAGCCTCCCCAACTGTACCGACGAAAGATAATGTAACGGTTACGGCTTCGGTTTATGCTCCGAACCCGATTGTCGATCGGAAGCTTGCGTATGGACAGCTTGATAAGGCTTATTTCAGCCACGGAGGTGACCTGTGGAGTGATCAGCTGGAGGTCCATGACAATGGCTGGATCACTTATTATGTACGGGATCATGCTGGCAATGAAGCGTTGAAGCAGCTGGAAATTACGAATATTGACCGTGAGAAGCCTGTAATTACACTGCTTGGTGATGCCAGCATTACGATAGTTCAACATACTGACTTTGTTGATCCTGGAGCGGTTGCAAGTGACAATATGGATGGTGACGTCACGGATCGTATCCAGGTTACAGGTCAAGTGGATTCATCGAAACCGGGACAATATATACTTCAATATTCAGTAACTGATCGCGCAGGGAATGAGGCCGAGGAAGTAATTCGAACCGTTACTGTTACGCCTCTGCCTGATAAAGGAGATTCGGAATGGCCTAATCCTTGGCCGGGAAGCGGAGGCACCTGGTCGGGTCCGCCTGCTGCTGATAAGGGAGAGGGGGATGGAGGGACTAAAGTGCCGATTCCTGGAAAGGGAACGGAAGAAACGCCTCCTGAACCAACGGTCCCTGACGCAGGTAAAGAACCTATGGCCTTGCATGATATTTCTGGACACTGGGCAGAAGTGGCAATACGAGCACTATATGATCGGGAGCTGGTGAAGGGATATCCTGATGGGACTTACAAGCCTGACATTCCGGTTACCCGGGCGGAATTTGTTACACTGCTCGTGCGCAGCCTTCAATTGGACGGAGAAGGTAAGGCTCCTTTTACCGATTCAGCCGATCATTGGGCTAGCAGCGCCATCAATGCTGCAGTTGAACACGGAATTGTTGAAGGATACAGCAGCCGGGCCTTCGGCCCCAATGATCCAATCACCCGGGAGCAGATGGCTGTCATGCTGTCTAGGTCCGGCCAGCAAGCGGGCATTCTTTCCCGTGATTCCGATCCAGGAGAGCTATCCTTTAAGGATCAGAGCTCCATTTCAGCTTGGGCACGTGAACATGTATCTGCCCTCATTGATAGTCGGATGATGAACGGTTATCCTAATGATCGCTTCCTGCCTCAGGGGTATGCAACACGAGCCGAGGTGGCCGCAGTTATATACCGCTTTATCCTAACTCAAGAGCACCGCAAGTAAAATGAAAAAAGCTTACTTAAGGATTATGCCTTAATGTAAGCTTTTTAATTTTCCGAAAGGGGGCTTCAATAGTATGTTGAATTATCCTCCTGAAGCAGACCGAGCGTATTGGCCACCGCCACAGCTTTTCCTCTTCGGTCAACGTTCAGCTTTTCGAGGATTTTCTTAACATGGGTCTTGACCGTCTCTTGACTGAGGGTGAGGTTTGCTGCAATCTCTTTATTGGATAGACCTTTCGAGACCAGACGAAGCACTTCCTTCTCCCTTGCCGTTAAATCGTAGGTATGTCCTGCCCCCTGCGGGCTTGCAGATTGGAGGCGGGGCCCGGAAGGAGACGGGCTGGAATGAAGGCTGGCTTTGATGGCGAATAATGCCTGGGAGGCAATGTTTCTCAAGACGGGAAATCGCTCGGGTACGAACGCTTTTGCGGTCATCTCGTTTTCTAAATATAATACGCCCAGAAGCTGCTCCTGAGTTATTACGGGAAGATAAAGTACAGATCCCTTTGGTGTGCGAGATGGAACATTTGCCTTAGATTCGATAAAGCCCTCTCCCTGTGCCGCGGCGGGTCCATACACAACCCCCTTCGTTTCTGCCGATTGATAAAGCAAATGTCGGTTAATCCGATGGGCGGACTCAAGTGGTTTATTCCTGAATGCGGTCTTCATCTGTCTGCCATCAAATTCTGCTTCAGTCACCACATGCCAGGTTCCGTCCTGCTGCATCAGCATGAATCCGCAATGAGCGCCGGCATTCATGACTAACAGCTGCATAAAGCTTTCAGCTACCCGCTTCATCTCCGTTTCCATAGTGAAAATATGTGAGGCCTGAACCACAGCGGCTAACTCCAGCACTTGCGGATAATTGGCTATATGTCCGGATAGGGGCATGGAACCTGCTCCGCCTAAGGCCTGGTCGGTTTTCTGCATTGTTTTGAGAGCGAATGCTTGTTGCGGCGGTTGAACCAGAATCGATTCGGAGGAGACTTGGTTCGTGGCATCGTCTTTGTATAGCGATGTAGTTATCTTGTTCTCAACAGCTAACTGATTTTGTTTAATTGATTCCATAATGTCTTTCATACTTGAATAACGGTCATCCGGGTCTTTTTCCAGCATCTTCATGATGAGCTCGGCTATCCATAGAGGGATGTTTACATCATGGAAGGGCTCAGGTTTCAAGGTTAGATGGGCGTGAGCCCATTGCAAAGCGTCTTGGGCAGCAAAAGGAAGCCTCTGACATAACAGTTCGTAGAACGTCATACCAAGTGAGTAGATATCGGCCCTTGCATCCAACTGATGAGCCATTCTTCCGGTTTGCTCCGGAGACATATAGACAGGGTTGCCTTCCAGGCTCCCATAACCGTTCGGCTCCAATTGCTCCTGGCGTGCGGCGTATCCGAAGCCCGTCAAATACACGTCCTGTGAGCTTTCCTGGATCAGGAGAGTATCGGGCCTGATATTAAGATGAAGAATACCGTGTGAATGGAGTTCATGCAGACGGTAGGCGGCCCGATCTAGCATCTGTATTAACTTTAGAGGAGATGCGCCGTGCCTTCGTACATACTCCCTGGCAGTAATAGCATGGATAGGGTGAAACTCTAGCACCATCATCGTTTTGAGCAAAGTATAGGATACGGGTCTCAGCAGCCCATCCATATTCAGATCTTTGAGAAAATGATATTCATGAATAAGCTTCGCGTTTTCGATTGTTGTTCGTACGCCCTCTTTAACGACTTTTAGGAGCATGGTTTTTCCGGTTCGTTCTGAACGGGCATACACTACCAGTAGATGTGAATCCTGGTAGACGATACTTGTGATCGTATATCCTGGGATTTCCAACATTTCGCTAGTTCCTTTTTCTCGGCCTGTAGTATGCAACTTCATCTATTGCCTCCTACTGTGGCTCGTTTTTATCAGTATACCATGCCTGTTGAGCAAGAGAGTGAAAGAATATAGGTTAACTCATGGCAGAAATCTATGTTTGGATTGGTGGTTATCAGGAAATATGAAAAAACACCCAAACACCCGCATTGGTGTGCGGATGCTGAGTGTTTTGGTGGATAGTATCTCAAGCTTAATTAAGGGTCATCAATTTATTCTTAGCCTTATCTTAGACATATAGTTACTCGCTTGCCCATTCATCCAGCTTGCTGTCTGTTGGCAGCAGCCAGGCAAGGAAGCCGAGGAGCGGAAGGAATCCGACGGCAATCATCACGTGATCAATGCCCCATGCGTCACCGAGATTTCCGAGAACGAGTGACCCGATGCCGCCCATGCCGAAGGCAAAGCCTGTGATTAGTCCTGATACCGTCCCGATATTCCCGGGATGCAGCATCTGTGCATAGACAACGGTCACCGAGAAGCTGGACAGGAGCACGAAGCCGCTAATAACCAGCAGTACCCCGGCCCAGAACGAGGATACGAACGGGAGTATCAGTGCAATTGGAGCTGTCCCGATCATGGAGAACATGATCATGTTGCGTCTGCCGTAACGGTCGGCCAGCGGCCCGCCGAAGAAGGTGCCTATCGCGCCGGAAGCCAGGAACAGAAAGATGTAAATCTGAGCGTTTTCTAAAGAGATCCGGTATGTGTCCATCAGATAAAAAGCATAATAACTGCTAATGGCAGCCCCGTACCATGAACGAATAAATACGAGGACAACGAGAACGATGGTGGCATTTCGCACGCTTTTGCGGCGAGCAGGACTGATCGTTTTGTTGGCTGCTCTTTTCTTGAAGGTGTAGCCTGCCTTGAGCATGCCGGCATACCACGTGGCGATGTAGCTCTGAACAAGGATGCCTGCGCCCGCAACAAAAGTAAAGAACATCGCGCCTGCCTGGCCGAAAGGAACGAAAATGAATTTGGTCAGCAGCGGAGCCAGGGATTGGCCAGCATTCCCGCCCACCTGGAAGATGGATTGAGACAATCCTTTTCGCATCCCGGCAGCCATATGGGCTACCCGCATGCCTTCCGGATGGAAGGTGGCTGAACCCAGTCCGATCAGAATAACGGCTAACAGAACCAGGGCATACGTTGATGCGTAGGCAAGCAGAAATACGCCGGCAAACGTAAAGCACATGCCGATAGGCAGCAGGATCGGGGTGGGTCTGCGGTCTGCTGCGTACCCGATCACCGGTTGGATAATGGAAGAAGTGAAATTGATAGCGAATGAAATCCAGCCAATCTGGGTGAAGGTGAGCAATAAGTTATCTTTTAATATAGGAAAAATGGCAGGAATCACCGATTGGATCGAATCGTTGAACAAGTGCACAAAACTGATGGCAAGCAGTATTCGGTATACGGTTGCCTGCTGGACACCTCCCGTTGCAGGATTGGGGGGAGGAGATGAAGCTTTATCAAGCGCGACGCCTCTGTCCGCCATATATGAAACTCCCTTCTTATGTAGGTTGTTGAATATAAGAACACGGATGACCTAACCTTAAAACCTTTTCGGATTGAAATCAATGGGGAATTCAACAAAATCCCCGAAGGGATTCATTAACGGAGATTCAGCGCCCTTCGGCAAGAAAAGATATTTTGGCAAAGGTCTTGCTATTTTTTTGTCTCCATGCTATATTACTAACTGTCGCTTTTTTCATATGCTTTATTGCTAGTTTGGATGGCATTGAAAAAAAGATGTTGACATTAGGTTGGTATCTTGATATGATATAAACCTGCGCTGCTGACGAGAGATCGTCACGGTCGCGAAATCAAGTTCTTTGAAAACTGAACAAATGGAACACGTCAATTGATAAAGTAACGTTTAAATACGTTAGCTTCTAAATGAGCTTAATCGCTCTTGACAATACTCGACAGATTGGATTCGCTCAGCCGAGTGGAACCCCGATCTGACGAGATCGATCATCCTCTGGGTGGTCGTTGATGGAACACCTCATGACCTTCGGGTATGAGATTCCTTCC